>JAJYIW010000233.1 GCA_021789855.1 Chloroflexota bacterium
CTGGGCTACGGCTGAGGTGATCAACGCCAGGACTGTCAATCCCCAGATGCTGAAAAACAGTACCAGGTACAACAGGTAAATCCGGTTCGATGACGAACGGTCGTTGAGGTCATAACCGGTGATCGCTAACCAGAAGCGCAACTCGCGCCTCAACGTCTTCCCATGAATAAACCAGACCGCCCTCATTCGGCGCCTTCCAGGGCGCGGGTGGTCAGGACTCCCTTTTCCATCGACCAGTGGTCGGCGTGCAGGTGCGCAATCATATCAAGATGGTGAGAAGTCAGCAGAACAGCCACACCCTGATAGCGCAGGGACAAAAGCTTGTTTTCCAGGTACGTAATCGCCTGCGGATCCAGGGCAGACGCCGGCTCATCCAGGATGAGCACTTTGAAAGGGCGGATCAGCGCCATGGCCAGGCCCAATTTTAAGCGCATTCCACGCGAAAAATTATGGGGATATAGATCGCGCCCTTCCCACAGATCCAGCTCAGAGAGGAGGGCATTCGCACGCAGCTCAAAATCCTGCTCCACTCCATGCGCCAGCGCGATGAACTTGAGGTGCTCCCAGGCCGTCAGCTCGGTGTAGAAACGGGGCACATCCGGCACGAAAGCCAGGGCCTTGCGCGATTCAACCTCATCCTCATATAAATCATGCCCGGCTACCTTGACCTGGCCCTTTGAAGGGCGCAAGAGGCCGCTGATACATAACAGGAGCGTGGATTTACCGGCCCCATTGGGGCCGGTCAGTGCGACGATTTGTCCTTCCTCCACAGTAAAACTGGTAGGGGCCAGGGCCGCATATTCTCCAAAGAACCGGCTTAGCTCAATCGCTTCCAGCGCAGGGGGCATGGCTATCCTCTCTCTTTTTTTTGTCGACGTTTCAGGTGATCAATTCATCCGGTAAAAAATCGGTGCGGTTACAATAAGCAATATTGGGACGCCCATCATGAAAATTGATGCGGGTGATGCCGGCGTTGTTCATGGTAAACCAGGTGAAAGGCAGTTGATCCAGCCCCATGAGGGCAGCCAGAAAGTCGTTGTAGAAACCACCGTGGCTGACAACCGCCACGTGGTCATCCGTTCCACCGTGACGGCGGATTAACTCGGCCAACACCCGCCGGGCGCGGGGCATGTATTCGCCGGGCTCTTCGCGTGGCCGGTTCCACCAGCCGGTTTCTCCTAATCCCTCTGGCAGTCCCAGGTTGGGGTAATATGTTTCGAAATAGGCCCGGTTGGACCCGGGGTGCCCCTCCGATACACCGGTTTCTTCGTTATAAAGATGGATGCCGCCCTCTTCATGCCATTCGACCCAGGCATTCAAGGGGAGGTTGAGCGCCTTCGACAGGTAATCCGCCGTTCCAACCGCCCGCAACATCAAGCTGCAATACAAATGCGTCAGTTTGAACCCCTCTCGGTTCTGGGTATCCCGAATCTGGCCTGCCTGGTCCTTCTCCGAAGTGCGTAAGAACTCCGCCAGGCATTGCGCCTGCCGGTGCCCAAATTCCGATAGCTCGGGATCCGCGCTACGCCCATCATCAGAACCGGTTAATGACCAGAGTAAGTTGTTCACCGATTGCCCGTGCCGGATAAAATAGAATTGCATTGGACTTCCTCTTCAAGGTTTCGCTGGTAAACTTAACCTAAACAGTTCTATTTTAACAAAAAAAATGGCCTTTAACCACCTGCATCTCCATTCGTGTTATTCTCTCCAGGAAGCGTTGCCGTCGCCCGCGGAGCTGGTACAGGCTGCCCAGGCCTGTGGAATGCACGCATTGGCCCTGGCCGATCACCTGTACCTGACCGGCGCGATTGAGTTCTACCTGGCCTGCCGGCAGGCGGGCATCCAACCGTTATTGGGGCTGGAGGTGGATGTGCTTCCTCCCGCCGACCTGGGGGCGATGACCGCAAACCAGGGGCCCAACGTTGTCCTTTTGCTGGCCGAAAGCCTGGCCGGATGGAGCAACCTGTGCTGGCTGAGCAGCGCGCTGTTATCCTTGCCAGAAGGGAATGAAGCGGCCAGCCAGGCCATTCCCTGCCGGTTCGAATGGCTGGAAGCTCACACGGAAGGGCTGATCCTGCTGACCGGCGGCCAGGCCAGCCTGCTGAATACACTCATTGCCGCCGAAGCATACCAGCCCGCAGCCGCCTGGCTGGAACGACTGGATGCCTTATACTCCGGTCGCCTGTACGTCGAGATGCAGGCCAACAATCCCCTGAACCGGCTGGGGTTGCCAGCCCTGGCTGAGCTGGCCAGGCGGTACCACCTGCCAACGGTCGCTACCCAGCCGGTGTACAGCCTGTCCCCCGATCACCAGGAGCTCCTGCGCTTACTCACCGCTATCCGGGTAAACCGCCCGGTGGGACATCTCCCACCGGAAGCTTTTCTGCCTGATGGATCGCAGTGGGCCTCGCCAGGCCAGATGGCCGCCTGGTTTCAGCGCTACCCCGAGGCGATCGCTGCCACGGAAGACATCGCCGCTCGCTGCGCCTTTGATCTGCCCGTAGGGACACCGGCCTTCCCTAAGGTGCCAGCCCCCGCCGGGATGAGTCCCCTGGAGCTGCTGCGCCAGAAGGCCTACACCGGGGCAAGGCGGCTATATGGTGAATTGAACGAGCCTATCCAGGCCAGGCTCGAGCACGAGCTGGAGATCATCGGCCAGCGCGGGTTTGAGCCCATTTTTTTGATCGTCGAAGAGCTGTTGGCGTATGCCCGCCAGGCCGACATCCCTTTTTCATCCCGCGGCTCAGCGGCTTCTTCCCTCGTTGCCCACTGCCTGGGGATCACCTCACCCGATCCCCTGGCGCTGGACCTGTACTTTGAGCGTTTTCTCAACCCGGCGCGCACCACCCCGCCCGATATCGATACAGATCTTTGTTCCCGCCGGCGCGACCAGGTGATCCAGCATGTGTTTGAAGTGTACGGGCCCGAGAAGGTTTCAATGGTTGGAACGATCAACCGCTACCGCCCACGTTCGGCCCTGGCGGATGTCGCCAAGGCCAACGGCCTGTCGCCCGACAAGGTGCGAGAACTGGTAGGTGGGCTCCCCTACCGGTTCTGGCAACCAGGGAGTGACCATGAAATGACTGGCGAGGATCCGTATGCCAGCCTGGCCGGGCGCTTCCCGGACGCTGCGCATGCCCATCTGCTTGCCCAGGCGCGCGCTATCCTGGGCCTGCCCCGCCACTTATCCATGCACGCCGGTGGGCTGGTCATCTCTCCCGGCCCAATGACCGCGCGCCTGCCGGTCATGCGTTCTGGCACAAAAGGGGTGAACATCACCCAGGTGGATCTTGAATCGGTGGAGCATCTCGGCCTGGTGAAGATTGACCTGCTGGGCATCCGCGGCTTGACCGTGCTGGGCGATGTAGCCAGCGCTATACGTTCCTGGCGCTCCAGCGAAGTCTCTTCGGCTCTGGATGTCCTGGATGAAATTCCCCTGGAAGACGAGGTGACCTCTACGGCGCTACAAAATGGGCAGACCATCGGCTGCTTCCAGATTGAAAGCCCGGGTATGCGCGCTACGCTCAAGTCGATCCGGGCACGCAACCAGGAGGATCTGATGGTCGCCTTGGCGCTTTACCGCCCCGGCCCATTGAATGGCGGGCTCAAAGACAGCTTTGTGCGCCGTTTCAAAGGCGAAGAGGCCACGGTGCACCTCCACCCGGCCCTGGCGCCCATGCTGGACGACACTTTTGGCGTGATCGTCTACCAGGAGCAGGTGCTGCGCATTGCTAACCGCCTGGCCGGCTTTAGCCTGGAAGAAGCAGATTTGCTGCGGCGTTTTATGAGCCAGGGCGGCGCTCACGCGCACGCGAACCTGCCGGGCAGCCGGATGGCCTTGCTGCGCGAAAAATTTATCGCTGGGGCCGAGTCGACCAGCCAGGTAGATCCGGCAACCGGCGAGCGAATTTGGGACCTGATGGCTGCCTTTGCAGGCTACGGCTTTCCCAAGGCTCACGCCGCCTCCTACGCCCAGGTGGCCTGGCGCTCGGTGTGGTGTAAAACCCATTATCCAGCCGAATTTATGGCAGCGGTGCTGGCTAACTGGGGTGGTTATTATCCCCAACGGGTCTATCTCACCGAAGCACGCCGGTCGGGCCTGGCGGTCCGGCCTCCACACGTCAATGGTTCCCAGCACGAATTCTGCGTGAGTTATCGCCAGGAGGAGCCCGTGCTCTACATGGGGCTGGACCAGGTCAAAGGCCTGACCCGCCGCACGCAAGAACGGATTATTAACGCCCGCCCATTCCACAGCCTGGAAGATTTCCTCGCCAGGGTCGATCCACGGCGCAATGAGGCCGTGGCGCTGGCCCGGGTGGGCGCTTTTGAGGGCCTGGGCAACATCCCGGTGATTTTAAGGCGGCTGGAAAAGGGTGGGTGGCAGGCCGGGCAGCCCTCGCTATTCAAATGGGAAACCGGGCGCGAAGAAGAATGGACGCTCAATGAACGGGTGGCGGCCCAGGAGGAACTGCTTGGGGTGGGGATTGATGCCCATCCGCTCGAGCTGGTGGCCGACCGGGTGGCTGATTCGGGCGCTATCCCTATCGTGGATGCGGTCGCCCACTCTGGAGAAACCGTGCGTGTGGCCGGCGTGCGCCAGACAATGCACCGAACCCGCACCTCGCGGGGCGAGAGCATGGCCTATCTCACCCTCGAAGACCTGGAAGGGATGTTGGACGTGGTCTTCTTCCCGGATGCCTACCGTCGCAGCCAGGCCATCTTTTCCAGCAACACGCCTCTCGTAGTGGAAGGTGTGATGGAATACGAAACTGGCAGCGCTGAACCGGTATTGCGAGCCTCCCGCGCCTGGAAGCTGGC
>JAJYIW010000024.1 GCA_021789855.1 Chloroflexota bacterium
CGGCGCAGGCGGCCTGGTAAAGGGCTTCGCCCTGCAAATTCGCTGCAGCGCCTGTCAGGGTGGGCGTTCCGCCGCTTGACGCGGGTGGGTTCTGGAGATACTGGACCAGGCTGTCCACCTGCGCCGAGGAAAGGGATGACCAGCGCGGCATCATCGCATTGAGATCCCCGCCGGTCTCGTCCAGGCCTTTGGTGATCGTCAGCGCGAGCTGCTGCGCAACGGTGCCGCGACTGGGTTGGGTTTGATAGGTCTTGTTCAGATCAGCCCAGGCCAGGGCCGGAACCGAAATAGATTGATTGTCCATGGTGAACTTGTTGCCGCCGCGATCCTGCCCATGACACGCAGCGCAGGAAAGCAGGAACAATGAGTCACCGGTGACCTCCCCGCTCGCAGCGGGTGCTGCCGTTGCAGTGGGCCCAGCGGCGGCTGAAGTGGCAGTAGCAGCAGGCGCTGAGGTTGCGGTGGCTGCCACGGCGGGCGCCGTCGTCTGGGTCGGCGCCAGGGTAGCCGGCGGGGGCACCACGGTTGGGGTGGGCGGCACGCTGGTGGCGGTCGGCGCCGGCGTCGACGCTGCGCATGCGCTAGCCAGGACCAGCACCAGCCCCATGGTCAATAGAAGTACAGTTAATTTGATGGGTCGCATTATTTCCTCCTACGAAAATTAGGGTGTAGAAAAAAGCGTTACTCAATAGCGGTTGCCTGCTCAGCCAGGTGCAGCGCAAGCCTCGTTTTGATCGATTCACACCTTCCCAGAGAGAGCAGATAGGACATTAAGGTTCGGGGCATTCTCTCCTTTCTATTTGTTTGTGGCGTTAAGATAAGCTGCTATCGCCGCCAGGTCGGCATCAGTTAGAGCGCCAGGTGCATAAGCGGGCATGCCCTGGGGACCCACGCTGGTCTTCGAACGCAACTTGCTGGCCTGCGTTCCGGCGATAGACGGTCCGATGATGCCTCCCTGGCCATTCAGGCCGTGGCAAAAAGCACAACCGTTGCTAACAAACAATTGCTTACCATGCTCAACCGGATCGCTGGAAGCCGGCACCGCGAGGCCATTTGCAGGGACGGGAATCGCAGCGCCTACCAGCGTCTGGACCGTGCGCGTATAACTGGGGTCAAAACCCACATTGAGATTGGCATGGGTATACGGGCTACGCCCGACGACAACCAGGAGTGTAAACGAGATCAGGAGAACGATGGCACCGACAAAAATCGGAAGGATCACATATTTGTTGGCTTGTTGCATTTAGAGCACTCCTTCATTCAGAAGTGGAATTTCCGCCATCGATTTTCGGCGCAGCAACCCGGTACATCCATGTAACGGCGCGGAAATACATGGACCACACGATGATCAATAGCGCAGCCATAGGCCAGCCGTTCATGGCAGGCCATAATCGATCAATGGACGCCCAGATATCTTGTGATTGGACGGAAGCCATCGGCCCGTTTCCGGGCAGCGAAACCACCGGCGGTACATTAAAGCCGGGAATATTGACGCCAATGTGGTCGATATAAACCTGCTCACTACCGGTAGCGTTGATCGAGGCCGTCCCGTTCGAAGGGGCATACGTCGTGTCTCCACGGAATTCAGCCCGCAGGGTGATCGCCCCAGAAAAATCATCTACGAATTGCGCTACCGCCTGGCCGTTACGGTCGGTCTCAGCCTGGGCCAGCACCATATCTCCGCTGCCGCTTAAAAAATCCTGCTGGGTTGTAAAATAGATGGTCTCCTTGGGAATGGGACTGCCATGGCTGTCCACCAGCAGGGCCTGCACCGTGAGGCTATCGCCGGTAGCTGCGTGGGCTGGAGCCCCGACACTGATCTGCGTCGGTTGTAGCGAGCTTTGTGCCCATACAGCCTGAGGAGCGAAAACCAGCACGCCGGTAATCAGCATCCCTACCAGGCTGCGCAACGCAATGCCGGAGATCTTTCTCACCGGCCAACCTTTTTCACCCTTGCAACCGGAGAATAACTTCTCCACGGCCGTACCTAGGGTTTCCTTGACACACCAAGATTTCACCTTGTCCATGTCTGACTTCCTTTTACTTTCGTCTGCCAGGGCCATTGCGTGGGCAACCGCCCTGTTTTAAATGCATCCCGCCCCGCCAGCTCTCCGTGGCCGGCAATGTAATACACCCTTGGCTGTGTTCCCAGGTCCTCTTTCAAACGATAAGCCGCGTCTTCCGACAACATCCGGGAGAGCTTGACAACCTGATCGCCGTTGGTGGCCACATCTTCTTCCAGATCGCCGTAATAAATGGCATGGTGAGGGCAGGCCTGGGCGCAGTAGGGCAGGCGGCCTGCGCGCGCCATATCAGGGCAAAAATCGCATTTCATCACCGTCCCTTTTAGAGCGGGAGTCTGGTGCATGACATTGTATTCCACGAATAACGCCTCAGGAGGCAAGGGTGGCTGGCCCCAGTTGAAGAAACGGCGGTCATAGGGGCACGCTTCCAGGCACAGCCGGCAGCCGATGCAACGTTCCTGATCGATCAACACGACCCCTTCTGGCGTTTCGAAGGTGGCACCCACCGGGCACACATTCAAGCATGGTGCGTTCTGGCATTGCTGGCACGGGGTGGGGACAAACTGCGTGCCTCCACCTGCCAACGACGGCTCATACACCTGGATCCATTCCATCGGTTGTGGGGCAAAATGCCCCTGGATGCACGCTTCCGTGCACTGTGGCGGTTGGTTGACCGACTGGCAGCCATCGCAGTAGCGCAGGTCAATCACCATCGCCCAGCGGCGGAGCCGCTGACCAGACACTGGAATCGCTGGGCTCACACTGGCATGGCGAAGCTTGTCGCCAAGCTGCCACACGAGCTCGGGCACGAATAACGAAGTCAACCCCACCCCGCCCAGAATTTTCAACGATTGCCGGCGGGTCACTGACGCTTCTGGTGGACGGGTGGCCGGAACCATCGCAGTTGCTGGCTCCGCTATGGCCATGCCATCTAACGCCCTTCGCGGCTTGCGCTCTGCCTGTGGGGCCTCCTCAACCGGCTCAGGCCCACGATGCGCGATCACCTCCCATATAGAAACCACTGGGAAGAGCTTGGCGAAGACGGTGATAATCAGCATGAACAGCGCAAAAGCACCGGCTAGAATCGACCACTCCACCCAGCTTGGCGAATAATTGGCCGGCGGATACGCCATCAGCGGCACCCGGAATCCTGCAACCACAATCAGGTACCGCTCGATCCACATCCCAACGAGCACCAGGACTGCCGCCACGATGGTCCCTTTAATCGTGCGCGTACGCCGGAAAACCATCAGGAGGATGGGCACAATGATGCCCCCTAACAGGTAGAACCAAAACAGCCCGGCAAACGGCCCTACCGTGAGCTCCTGAATGTAAAAACGAATGCCTTCCTCCATCTTGTAGCCTTCCGTCAGATACTCGGAGACATTCATATAACCCATGATCATCGCCATGGCTGCCAGCAAATAGCCAAGGTAGATGAATTGTTTTTTGGTGATGAATTCTTCCAGGTGGATCAGCCGGCGTAAAACTGCCATCAAGAGGATAATGGCCGCAATACCGGAATAAATCGCCCCGGCGACAAAGAACGCCCCAAACACTGTACTGTTGAACGGATCCCGTAACGTCATTGCGAAGACCCAGGAAACCACCGTGTGGACGGTGACGGCCACCGGGATAATGACAACCATCATCACCGTCATGGCGCTTTCCAGCGCGTGCCGCTGGCTCTCTGTTCCCTTCCAGCCGAGCGCAGTCACGTTGAATAACCAGCGTCGCCAGGCCGGCGCTTCCTCACCCAGGTTATCACGGCAGAAGGCCAGGTCGGGGATGAGCGGCAGGTAGAGATAGATCAAACTACCGGTAAAGTAAGTCAGGATCGCAGTGATGTCCCATAAGAGGGGAGATTGCCAGCGGCCAAAAAATACCAGGTTTAGAACGCGCTCAGGCCGCCCCATATCGATCCATGGAAACAAGGCAGCCACCATCAGAGCAACCCCTGTGATGAATTCCGCCATGCGTGTAATGGACATTTGCCAGCGCGCTTTAGTCGCACGGAGAATGGCGGAGAGCAGCGTCCCGGCATGGCTGATGCCGATGAAGAAAACAAAACTGGCGATGTAGAGACCCCACGAAATGTGATCGCGCATATTCGTCACGATCAGCCCGTACTTGAACTGCTGGCTGTAGGCGTAAATCGCCCAACCGATCACCGCCAGCAAGAAAATGAGCCAGGCAAAATATCGCCAGCCCGTTCCACGCAGGGGGGCAAGCACCCGTCCTTGCAGGCGTTCCCTCCATTTTGCGAGCTCTTCATCTTGTTTAATGGCTAATTCTTCCATAAAAATTTACCGGCCTCCATGGTCTGATGTTGTCCGCCGCGCAGTATGCAAGATCTTCCGCTGCCGATCAGGCATACCACGCAGAGCGCTGTACAGGTCCTGGGGTTCATGTAGCGCTTTACCAGCCCCGGACCAAATATGCATTACGGTCTCATCCAGCCGCAGCGCCACGACCCGCCACGGCGATTGGCGCGCACGCAACACGCCGAGCATCGCATCCGTAGCCGCGCTTTCATCCTCCTCGACCAGCACGACATCCGGCTCTAACCGCGCAATTTCAGCTTCGACGCGTGTCCAGTCTTCCAATTCACCTACCAGATGGATATCTGGTTCAGCCCGTAAGGCTGTGTGGATGGAATGTGCGAACAATGCATTGTGATAGACAAGCAGAACGCGTGACATGATTCTTTCAGCTCTATCCCATTATCCACTTGAGAGGGCTGGAAAGATATCGTGTAAATTATGATTAGGGTGCAAAAAAAGTATGATCTTGCATCCCATTAAAAAAGGCTTGGGAATTAACTCACGAGGCCATGCTGTATTGCGTACTTGATCAGGTCAGCCGTGGTCCGCAAACCCAGTTTTTCGAGGATGTGGACGCGGTGAGTTTGCAGTGTACTCTGGGTGATCGCCAGTTGGTCAGCAATTTCCTGATTGCTCAGCCCCTGGGCTAACAACAAGAGGACCTCGCGCTCGCGATCGGAAAGGCTGGTATATCCGCCCCCTTCAGTCCCGGGCTGGAGGCGGCGCACGTAGTCGGCGATGAGTTTTTTGGCCACTGACGGGTAAAGGAAAGCTTCACCGCGCGCCACGGCGCGCGTGGCGGCGATGAGATCTTGGGTTGCTGCTTTCTTCAACACATAGCCCGAGGCGCCCGCTTGCAAAGCGCGAAAAAAATACTCGTCGCTTTCGTGCATGGTGAGGATCAACACCTGCGTCTGGGGAGACTCGGTTTTGATCAGGGGCGTGGCCTCCAGGCCACTCAGATCGGGCATGGATATATCCAGGATTGCCACGTCAGGCTGGACCTCTTTCGCCAGCACGACGGCCTCACGCCCGTTCTCCGCTTCCCCCACAACGGCAAAATCGGGCTCACTCTGCAAGAGCATACGTAATCCATCTCGCACAATACGGTGGTCTTCCGCAATGAGAATACGAATGGGGTTCAAGGGGTCTTCTCCTCCGGCAGGGCATCGCCCCCAAGCGGCACGCGCAACGTCACGCGAGTCCCTTGTGGCACACCCGCTTCGATGGTCAATGTTCCGCCAATCAGCGCGGCGCGTTCTTGCATCCCCAACAGTCCCAAGGGGCGATGGCCGTTAACACCCTCCTGCCAATCGCCGCGCAGGCCCACGCCATCGTCTTCAATGGACATTTGCAGCCGGCCATTGGCATGAAGCGATATCTTGACATGGCGTGCGTGGGCATGGCGCGCGATGTTTGAGATGGCTTCCTGGGCAATGCGGAAAATGGTAATTTTGACCGAGTCGGGCAGCCGCTCGCTTCCACTGTCCGCTTCGAGCGTAGTAGACACGCCTAGGGGTGCCAGCCGCGTCGACAGTTCTTCGCGTAAGGCGGCCTCCAATCCCAATTCATCCAATAGCGTGGGGCGGAGTTCAACGATCAGGCGATGCGCCTGTTCCATCGTCTGCCACACCAAAGTCTGGGTCGCGCCGAGTGTCTGTGCGGCCTGATATGACTCGGCAGTGATCTGCGTTTCGGCCATTTTGAGATCGATGCTCAGGCGGGTGAGCAACTGCCCCAGCTCATCGTGAATCTCGCGCGCCACCCGTGCGCGCTCTTCCTCCTGCGCCTGGATAACCTGCTCTAACAAAGCGGCGCGCGCCGCTTCCTTCTCTTGTAAGGAGGCATACAAGCGCGCGTTTTCAATCGCGGCTGCAGCTTGATTGGCAAATGCCTGCAGGACGGTGACATCATTTTCCGTGAAGGCGCCCTCGCGCGACAGGTTGTAAAGCACCAGCGCACCCAGCCTGGTTCCCTTAGAAATGAGCGGCACGCCCATGGCGCTTTTGATCGTCTGGTCGCCGATAGCGCGCCGGAAGCACACATCATTCTCCGGGGTTAAATTCGAGCGCACCACGCGGATTTCTTCCTCCATGCCAAGCCGCACAGGCGATTGGGCTTCAAAAACCCTGCCAGCGATCCCTTCACCAATGTGAAAGCTGAGGCGCTGGCATTCCACAGGATCCAGGCCATAGGTTGAACGGACTAAGAGCAAGTCCCGTGAGGGATTATAAAGGAAGAACACGATCCCTTCCGCCAGAGGCACCACATCACGCGTTTCTTTGATCAGGATATCGAACAACACGTCAATATCCAGCGTTGTGGCAAGCGCCTGCGAAGATTTCACCAGTGCGCTGAGCTCCTGCGTGCGCTGGCGTACGCGCGCTTCAAGCTGAAGATTCCAGCGCGCGATCTCTTCGTGCGAATCTTTCAGCTCTACCCGCATTTCATCAAAGGAACGCGCCAATCGTCCCACTTCATCTTCGGCGGTGACATCCAGGGGGTGATCCAGGTCGCCCGCGGCAATCCGCTGGGTCACGTCGATTAACGCGTTCACCGGTCGCACCACCGCGCGGGTCGTGATCCAAGCTAACAAAAGCCCGGCCAGGAGAGCAATCGCGCCGAAGAGGAGCAGCCGGTCCTCCAGCGCATTCGGCAAAGCCAGCGCCGTGTCACGCGGCTCCTCCACCACCACCCCCCACGATGCCGTTTTCAAGGGAACAAAGGCAATGATATGCGTCGGCTCAGCCGCGCCCGGCGGCATGACATGGATTGCGGTACCTGACTGCCGGTTGGCAAGCATATTTTTTATGATGGGAAAATGGTCACTAAGACCCCATTGCTCATCGGGCAGGGTGGAGGCGAGCACCACGCCGCTCTGATCAATCAGCTCCTGGTTGTAACCAGGGCTGTATGTTTCCATCATCGGAACAAAACGCTGGCTAACCTGTGACAGGTTGATCTCGCCAATAAGAACGCCCACAACGTGTCCAGAAACGGCTACCGGGTTCACCAGCAAAAGAAAACCGTGGCTGGCAGATTGAGCTGAAAACTCGTCTGCGATCGTGGGCTGCCCCGATTGCAAAGCGCCCTGAAAAGATGGGTAACCGGAAAAATCCCGGATGGGCAGCTCACTGGGGAATGGATCGCTTACCAGGACATTCCCCTTAAGATCGGTCAGGATCACCGCACAAGGACCGCTAAAGTGGTCATACCCCGACCATTGCTGTTGCAAGGTATGCATGGCCTGCCACGTTTCGGCCGGCTGATTACTGGCCAGTGCCGGGCCCGCTACCCCTTCCACATCGGTCAATTCACCCTGTATATGGGATATATCGCTATCAATCTCGTGCGCCATGGTGCCGGCTGCCATTAAGCGCTCGCTAAATACCAGATCCGTGCTATGTTGAACCGCCTGCAAGCTGACCAAACTGTATGCCACGGCAACCACGATTAACCCACCGGTCACGTACAACATGATCCGGCGCTGTAATCCAAGCCAATTAAACCGTGAGGCCACCGAGCGCACCGACATTCCTCTCATTATAGCATCACCCGGTATCGGGATTGCGGGTAGAGGCCGCTTACGCCCGGAATCTCCGATAAAAAGGACCTGGATTGGATAATCCTGCTGTCGGGCGCGGTAAGACCGCACGGCCGAGATAACCAAAGGGGTTACTGGATTGGTTCTATTTTGAATACCGTGTAATTTGATGCAATTTTCTCAAATTCTGAGATGGGCGCGTCTTTGCTGACCGGAATATGCGGCCGCGCGCCTCGGGCAAACTGCAGATACGCCTTCAATATCGGTGCTCGGCGGCTGGCATCCACTTCCACCAGATGCACCGGCTCGCGCCTGCCGTATCGAAGGATCGCGTTGCCCCCGGCCGCCCGGACGTTTTTCACCCAGTTGGCGTTCACACCCAACATGGACACCAGGTATCTCTCCCCGCTGATCGGTGTCATCGCCAACGGGAAGCTCACTGTTTGACCCGATTTACGCCCCACGACTTCCAAAGTCACAAACCGGTCGGACAATATCCCCAGGGAATGAATTAATGCCCAACCCCGATTTTGAATTCTGGCGACCAGGTTAGGGCGCCCACCCCGATACATCCACCGTTTGAAAGCCATACTTCCTCTATGTCCCTTCAATGAATTAAACCAGTCTTCTTTCAGCGCAATCAAAACAATCAGCTCGACAGAGACAGTGCGATGGGAACAACGCCATGTCAATTTCCATTATAATCCACCCACAGCAGGTTCTCTATCAGTGTTTACGCCATGACAGGAGCGATACAATGCCTACCCTATTTGAAAAAGTCTATGGCTGCCTGGCTGCCTCGCGGGTAGCCTCAGCCATGGGCGCGGCCGTGGAAGGCTGGCCGGCCGATAAGATTGTTGCGACTTATGGTTTCCTGGACAAGTTTTTGCCTTACACCCATTACGGCTACCGCGGAGTCACCTGGCAGCGCATGCCTGGCACCACCGAGGACGGCATCGAAAGGCAAAAGCTGATGTGCCAGGCGATCATCGAAAAACAAGACCGGATTACCGTTGAAGACCTGGCCCGCGTAGCCGTGGAAAGGGTGGACCCGGATAAGATGTGGTATATGTCGGAACCGGACGATATCAAGCTGGTCCAATTCCTCAAGGCCGGTATCCATCCGGCGGACGTGGGTGGGTTGAGCGCCTGGAACGGGTTGAATGCCATGGCGCGCGCCAGCCATCCTATCGGCCTGATCAATGCCGGCGACCCACAGGGCGCCGTGCGCGATGCAGCGGATGTGGGACGGATGCTCTTCCGGCCCGCCGATGGTGCCCTGGCCTGGGCCGGCGTGTACGATGCCGCCATCGCCGCGGCTATGTGGCCGGGCGCCACGGTGGAGTCTGTGATCGAGGCGGTCTTTGAGGTGCTGGCCGGTATGAAAGCCCGTGCGACCCACAAAAGCTGGTACCCGGACCTTATCAAAAGTGAAATAGAACGAGCGCTTGCTATCGTAAACCGGACGGATGACTACGACAAAGTCCGGAATGAGCTCTACACCCTTTACAACGGTTATGGCACGCCCTATGCTATGTCGTCCGCTGCGGAGACGGTCTCGAAGGCGCTGGCCATGTTTGCCCTGTCGCGGGGTGATGCCAGGACCGCGGTGCTGTACGGGGTCAACCTTGGGCGCGATACTGATTGTATGGCGGCGATGGGGGGTGGACTGGCCGGGGCGCTCTCGGGCATTGGCGCGGTTCCCAGGGATTGGGTCGCACAGGTGGATGAAGCCACCTTCGCCAACCCCTACACCAACCTCCAGGTGAAGATTGAGGAACACGCGCGCGGGGTGTACGGCGCGATCCAGTCACGGGCAAGGCGCATGAACGAATTAGCCGGGATCCTGGCCGGCTGAGAGCGCCGAAAACGACCGGGTATTCGACGCGGCGTCAGCGTTGAGCCCGGCCCGAATACCAGTCCACCACGCGCAAGGCGCGCAGGGTGATCCACCGGCTGGGCCGGCCCTCGCCCTCGTCCAGCTCGACCGGCATCACGCCGGGATAGCGGGTATCGAGCAGCCAGCGCCCGTCGCCGCCACATTTGGACATGACCAGATCGACCGCCTCAGCCAGGCGCTCGTCAGGGGCGCCGCCGGCCCGGCGAAAGTACTCGAGTCCTCGCAGCACATCGTAATGCCACCCGGTCGGAAAGGCAAAATTCGCCCACGACGCGCCGCCCTTGCGGTCCCGCTGGATCACCTCGCCGGTCGACCGCCGGCGGAAGAGGCGGCGCTCAAGGAGGTACTCCTGCCCGCGGAGACGCGCCGCGGTGATCTCCGGACTCGCTCCGATCGTTTGCTCATGCTCAAGCAGGGCCTCCAGCACGCAGATCGTGGTATTGAATGACGACCGCGTCGATCCGTTTTCGGCCTCGCAGTTCCAGCCGCCATCGGAAAGCTGTTCGGTGAGCAGCCGCTCGATGATACCCCGGTTGGTTTCAGCCACCACGGCGTCCTGGCCGAAGTACGCGCCGACCGCGCCCACCTGTCCATTGATGCAGGGTTCCACCTCGCCGGCGAAAAAGGGGTTGTCATCACATTCCTGCGGGCCGCAGCCCTTCCAGGTCACGCCGTCACGGACGCTCTCCACCGCGCGGCGTGCCTGCTCGCTCGCGGGGTCAATGCCCAGATCCCGCAGCAGCATCAGGACGTGCATGGTGGAGTTCCATCCATGGTTCCATGCCGCGCCGCCCCACCGCCCGTCGGTCTCCTGAAGGGCAAGCAGCCGCGCGCCCCAGCCCTCAATGGCAACCTTCGCGCGCTCGGCTGCCACCTCAGCCGCGGGAGCACCGGCCAGGTCGCGCATCGTCTGCCAGCGGATCGAAGGGTCTGAATCAAGCAGCCATAGAATGGCTGCTCTTTTTAATGAAAAGCCTTGCCGTTTGTTTGGATCAGCCATCATTCCAGGGTCCTCCTTACCCTGGTTATAAGGCGCTGCTGGCAGCCCGGCGGTGTATTGTACGGGGTTTGGGGAGGCTGAAATCAGCCTGTAGACCCGGTGGACTCATACAACAGGGGGATGTTGATGAGTTCGACCCGCTTCTCGAGGGCATAGGCAGTCTACAGGTTACTGTCATAAACGGCCGGGGGCCATCAGCCGGAGCCGGCGTCAGCCCGCTTTCTCCAATATCCAGATCATATATGGGCTGCTACTGTGGAGAAATTCGGCATTCGAATAATCACCGTAGAAAGCCCTCACGGTAAAACCTGCTGTTGTCGCGAGTTTCTCAAACTCATCTTTCCCGGAAAGCCGGAAATGTAGCCCCAACAGGCGCTTTTTTTTCAGGATGCCTTTCGCATCATATTCCTCATAGAAAGGAATTATATATTTTTGATCACCCTGGTATAAAAGGCGCATGCGTCAATAATCTGACTCACTTCACAATTTTCGTTTCGCATGTGGGCCAGCTTCGATTCACCAGGGCCAAAACCAATTGTGGGGATACCCAACCTGACGGGCGTTACGGCATTGGTGCTGAAATCCCAAAAATCGTAGCCGGTTGGTTCTTTGCCAAAGTTTTCTTGATATGCAGCAATACAAGCTTTTGAGAGCTCGTGGTGGATGTCTATTTTCCAGGCAAGATGAAACGGCACATAATTAATTTCCATTCCCGTCCAACTTTTTCTGTGAAGCGTTCCAAATTCCCAGGTGGCGTTTTTCCCTTTGACAAGCTGCTCCACCTCTTGCTTAATGTCTGCTTCGGTTTCACCCGGAATCATCCTCCTATCCAAATACGCCTCACACTCGGAGGGAACAGCATTTAAGGATGCGCTCACGCTCGATATTCTTGACATCACCAGCGTCCCCCGCAAATCACCTTTTTTCATCAGGTCAAGGTTGGTTTTCTCGACTCGCTGAATGATTTCTGCCATTTCGTAAATCGCATTAACGCCTTTTTCGGGTGCAGAGCCATGAGCCGAAACGCCGTGAGTTTTTATCGATAGCTGGGCCTTGCCTTTATGCCCAAGGGTAATGATGTTGTACGAGGGTTCGCAAATGACCACATAGTCAGGCTTGATGTGGAGTTCTTTGAATAAATGTTTCAGGTTTTCACCATCACAATCTTCTTCAAAGACCGTGCAAGAAACGTAGACCGTCTTACCCGAGGTAAATCCAAGTCGCCTGGCTAATGCGCCAGCATAAATGGAGGCGGCTGCGCCTGATTTCATATCGACCGAGCCTCTGCCGTGTAAGCGCCCATCCACAATGGCGCCGCTAAAAGGTGGGATGTTCCACTCCTCCTCGTCGTTTACATCGACCGTATCAACATGCGAATCAAATAGAATGGCTTCCCCGCCATTGCCGATTCTGCCCACGATATTTCCCATCGAATCAATCGCTACTTCGTCGTAACCAAGCGCAAGCATTTTCTTCTCAATAAACCTGATAATTTCGCCTTCTTGACCCGAAAGGCTTTTTATCCTGACCAGGTCTTGAGCCAATTCAATCAGTTCTTTTTGTAATTCTTGTGGAACGAATTCAGCCGAATTCATTTTTTCTCTTCTTCTCCTGATGTAAGTACAGCTTAAACCTATACCATATGTATAGCCCACGCTGTGCACACAGCTATTAGGCTCAGGGGTTTACATATAATTGGACCTGCCCCCCATAAAAATCGTTCTTCTGGATTAATTTCTTTTGGGATGCCAGCGTTTGTGGGATCAGCCCCATGGGGTCCGTATACGATTCATGGCTGTAAACCAGCCAGACTCGCTTATGCCCACTCACCAATGAAATTAATCCAGGGATATCGTTGGCCGTCATCTCGGGTTCCGAGATACCAGTCTCGTACAGATCGAGAGGAACCCCGCGTTTCTCCACCTGGATGGAATAATAAGTTTCATAGGGCTTAAAATAGTAGTCGAACGGGATTTCCACAATGTTAGAGTTGAAAAGGACCAAATCACCCTTTTCAGTATACCCTGCGACAAAACGGACGGCAGCGTTCCAATCCTCTTTTTGATAGAACCTGTAATAATCGCTGACAGAAAACAGATTGAGGGTAACTAGTCCCGCCAGCGCCAGGATAATCACAAGGCGAAATTTTAATTGAACAATACCAGCCGCCAGCAGCAGGAACAAGGGAATCGTCGTCCAGATCAGCGTTCGATCCAAAAAAATCGGCCGCCAAATGCTCACGATCAGCTCTCCCAGGAAGGGAATGGCGAACAAGGCGGCTAAAAACAAGAACTGCGATACCTTTTTTCGGAAATACACCAATCCGATACAAAGCACCAGCATGTACAGGATCCAGATTCCCCTGTCCAGGTTGGCGGGAATTGGCCCAGAGGCATTCAAAAAAGATCGCAGCACCTGCAACACAGCGTCCCAGGTTGGCGCAGGGATCCAATACCTCTGAAAGACTGCGCTGGCCTGCTTAACGAAGGGTGATGCCCATGGAATCCAAAGGATAAGGATTCCAATCTGAGCTTTTGTCCAGTTCCAAAAAGAAGGGGACTGGAAGGCAGGTTGAGTCCCTGATTTTTTAGCCCTTTGAAAAAGCATCAGGCCCAGAACAAAGAAGTTGGTGGCTAAAGGGAACAGGACAGCCGCATTATGACTGAGCAGGGTCGCAGCCGAGAACACGATCAATACCAACCAGGCCAGGTCAGTTTCAATGGCCTGGACAGGCAACCAACGATGCCGAGAAACCCATGCGCTCCATCCAGTTTGAGCGCGGACCTCAGCCTCATAGCTGAAATCGCCCTGGCGGCCTGGTTCAACCGGCTCAGGGGTACGCCATGCGTGCAAATATTCCCAAAATTGGCTGCCAATCGGCCTGGCGGAGCGTGAATCCATCAGCAGCCTGACCAGGGCGTAAATCGCCACAGCCGCATTGAACGTCAGGAGGGTGTACATGCCCGTATCCTGGGCATAATAAATGTGAAAAGGCGAAATAGCCAGGATCATGGCTGCCGCCAGTCCTACCTTTGCACCAGACATCCGTTGGCCGATCAGATAGATAACCGGGATGGTGACTGTGCCGAGTAGGGTAGAAAGCAGGCGGACAAAATAGGGTAGGGTTCCGTTGAGGGCTATCCAGTAATGGAGCAGAAAATAATAAAGTGGGGGATTTTGATCACTCTTGACCACCCATTGCAGCATATCGACAACCTTGTGGCTGGCCAGCCATATACTGTACGTTTCATCCACCCCCAGCCCTTTTTGATTGAGTAGAAGTATTCGCAGAGACCCCCCCGCCAGGGTGACAAAGATCACCAACCAGGGCGCAAAATCCTCAAAGTCCATTTCTGTGTTCATCGTCTTTCTCGATCCTGAAACTCAAAGCTTTAGTCGAAAACAAGCTATTTCCCAGATTCGACCATGATTTGCCAAACTCATCAGGTATTAGTATGCGTCAGTTGATAGATTGTTGTGGAAATCAGGCGACAATTGATATTTTACCTATTTCCCCATGTGATGTCATGTGCTATTTGTCACCAACACTAAAGATCACAGCTTACTTTGCTCAAGGTCCCACCTCGAACGACGTTAATCGTATGAACCTCAAAGTTACGGCCTTCCTTAATTGCTGAGCATCGCAATGAACAGAAAGAAATCCGATGCAGCGTGCATGAGACCCGCTCCAATCCAACTGTCGGTCTTGTGCATCAGGTATCCCCAGGCAACCGCAAACGTGAAGGTATTGATCATGTAAAACGGGACGGCCTCTGGCTGCATATACATCAGCCCGCTCACATGGAACAGCCCAAACCACAACGAAGTCAGCACAATGGAGGTTGCTACACCCAACACGGGCACCAGCTTACGCAGGAACAGCGCGCGCAGCCACAACTCCTCCAAAAACCCGTTGCACAGGGCGAAAACCACTCCCCACAGAATGGCAGAACCGAGCTTTTCAAGGCTCGGATACTGAGCGGAAAAGAACATCAGCGATGACGTCATGAAATTCAACAGCGTGCCCAGGCCCACGAGCAGACCCCACTTCAGGTTGCCCCGCTTCACATACAATGACTCCAGCCGCATCCCCGCCAGCCGGGTGAGCAGCAAGATGGTTCCGATGGTCATGAACGCTTCAAATACTTTACTCGCTCCCGTCTCCTGATTGGTCTTAGATAGGATCCCCATCATTCGGAACAGCGAATCACGCATGTCTACCGTCAGGGTCGTGATCAGGATCACGGCGGCTGCGGTAAAGAAGGCGTAGGCAATTTGCCAATAACCGTGGAAGCGCGGTGTCTGGCGTAGTACGATGGCAGCAGCCAGGAAGAAGGCAGTTGTGCCGCCCTCATAATACAGATTCCGGTTGGTGGGGAAGACAGTATAGTGATTTGCACCCAGGATAAACACTGCTATTGCGCACACCAGAAGCAGGACGAACAGCCCGCTCTTCCGCGACAGTTCTGGCCACCGGCCTTTTTCACGACCGGCGCGGTTCAAAGCCATTTCGTTTTCGATCTTCGCGGTCATAGAAATTTCTCCTGATATTCCCTTCGTCACCCAATGACCCACCGGACCAGAACCACGAACAGGCTGAAGTTCATCGAGCCATGCTGTTGAATCCTGATCCAGGTGTTCTGCCGGCGCTGTATCACCCAGGCCATAAATAACGCCCCCAGCCAGATGGACAGGCAGTGGAATGGACGGCCCTCAAGGTGATAAAGCCCATACGAAATGGTCGAATCCCTGTGGTAATCTCGGGCTTTTGGCGTGCACAAAGTTTGTCACGTTTGCTAAAGTACATTTGCTTTGTCTTTTGTACAATTAGGGACCTTGTTGTTAAAAGGGCATTAACGCCTTACCCGGTGCCGATTCGCTTCTGCAGAGAAGTTGTCAGTAGGATAGCCAAAAATTTCACCAAGGGGATGTCAAGCCATTATATTAATGCTTCCTCATTAACATCATTTTACCGCACCACAATCTACAAGTATTAAAAAAATGCTACACTAATAATAATTCTACGTGAGAGAGGTGAGATGTGCCAAAAGGTATCCGGCTTATTCTACTGACCACGTTGTATTTATGGATCGCCATCGGCTGCACCCAGGCTCCCAGGCCTGAGATCATTACCCCTCCCGTCAGCGACTGGGCCCCCCAGGAATGGAAAACCTCTACACCTCAGGCGCAAAGCATAGACCCGGCTGGGCTGGCCAAAGCCTTGCAAGACGTTAAAGCTCAATCCCTTAAGCTCGACAGCCTGCTGGTAATTCGCCACGGCTACATCGTGAGCGAGACCTATTATCCGCCCAACAACCAGAATACCCGTCACGAGCTGTACTCGGTGACGAAAAGTTTCACCTCCACGTTGATTGGTATCGCGGTGGATCGGGGCTACATCGACAGCGTCCAGCACCCTGTGCTGGATTATTTTCCTGGCCTGGCAACCGACAGCCTGGATGGGGCAAAAAATACGATGACCCTCGAACACCTCTTGACGATGAGCTCCGGGCTGGATTGGCAGGAAGGCGATCCAACCTACCAGGCAATGGCCATGAGCAGCAATTGGACTGCCTATGTTCTCAACATCCCCATGCGTGGCTTGCCCGGCAGCCAGTTTAACTATTGCAGCGGCTGCTCGCACGTGTTATCGGCTGTGCTCCAAAAAACCGCCGGCGCGAAGAACCCCGCTTTTGCCAACCAGGTCCTGTTCGCCCCGCTGGGGATCACCAACTACCGCTGGGACACCGATAATACCGGAGTACCCATCGGAGGATGGGGCCTGCAAATGACGCCGCGCGATATGGCGAAACTGGGCCGCCTGTTTTTACATCAGGGCAACTGGGCCGGAAGGCAGGTCGTCTCGCAAGGGTGGGTGAGAACCGCCACGCAATCTCATATCAAAGCTGACGATACCCTCAATTATGGGTATCAATGGTGGATCAACCCTGCCCTGGGCACCTATTCGGCTCGTGGGCGTTACGGCCAGACCATCTACGTGGATCCGGCCAAGGCCTTGATCGTCGTTGTCACTGCCCACGAAGAAAACGACCAGCCCATTTATAAAATGATCGAACAGGATATCCTGCCGGCGGTCAAGTAACCTCAACCTCCCAGTGCTAGATGCCTTTAAGCAACTGGCCAATCCGCTCGCGGATCGACAGGGTGATCGTCACCAATTCGGCCACCACCACAATGACCGTGAAGGCAACGGTCAACGTCTGGATGCCCGGCCAGGCGATGATGGGGAGAAGCGGTGGCATGGGCAGCGCCACGCCCTTGGCGCCGGTAAAGCGGAAAAAGGGCACAAACAACAACGAAGCATAGATGCCAATGCCGGCCCCTGCGACCACCCCAAACAGCGACAGGAATGCGTATTCCAGCACCACCTGGACGATCACCTGCATGCGCGAAACGCCTACCGCCAGTAACATCGCCAGGTGGTAGATCCGCTCCCGTAACGAGGCGTAGCTATAAATCAACAGCCCAATGATCGCCATCAGCGCGGTAGCCAGGAAGCCCATCGATAAAGTGCCAAAGATGCCAACGCGCTCCATCTGTCCCTGCTCAGTTGAGATATTGGTTAGGGTATCCACAACTTTGTCCGGATTGACTTCCAACTTATTAGGCAACTGGCTCAAAACCGAATCGGCAGTCACGCCCGGTTTTAATTTCATCCAAACCCGGTGGGGAAGCGTGAAGCCAAACAGGTTTTCGATGTTGTCCAGGTTCCCGATTAAAGTGATCCCATTTTCCGGGTATACGGTTGGAAAATAATCGTAAGTGCCCACGATGGTGAGTTGCGTGTCTGTTTTCAGGCCATAGGAGATACCCACTGTCACCGGGAACTGGTCGCCCACCTGGAGGTCGTATTCGTTGAGGATCTCACGCGGCACCAGAACGCCATCGGATCGGGAAGCCAGCCGATTCATCATCGCGCCCAAAGGTTCCTGGCCGAAATCCGGGCGGAACCAGGCCACCGATGAAAAAGTTGAGGGATCAATGGCCAGGAGATTCAGGTTCAGCGACTGGCCCTGCCCGATAGCCTGCTGTTGTTGGGTGTTCTGGCTGCTCTCTTGCCCCAGGCCAATGCCTTGCGAGGAACTTCCCGCCGTATTTTTGGTGACCAGCTCGGTATTGATGGTAACAAACAGGTTCTCCACGCGAGTCACTTCCGCCACGCCGTTAATTTTACGAAATTCATCTAATGAAGGCACCCAGCTTGCATCCTGCGGCTCGTCTGTGCTGTTAATCGGCATAGGGGTAAAAGTTAAATCAGCACCCGCCTGGTAATAATTGCGGTCGATCAACCATTGATCCAGGCTGGCTGCCATGGATATCGTGTAAACCCCCAGCGCCAGCGTCACCACTACCAGCATCAATGGGCGGAGGTAATCGCCGCTCTGCCGGCTCAACTGGCGCAGTGCCAGATGAATGCTTAACCAGGGAGTCAGGCTGGCCGGGATATCCAGCAGGCGCATGACGAGTGCAAACAGGCGCATCAATATAAGCGAAGCGGTAATGATAAATAGCGCGGGCACCAGGATCAAGAGCGGGTCCTGATAAAGGTCTTGAGGCCGGTTGGTGGCGAGTAAACTCCCCAGCGAACCGTGCTTCACCATCTGATCATACGCGTAATAAGTCGGCAGGATCAGAATAAAATCCAGATAATAACGGTACCAGAAAGGTTGGGTCGAAACCCGCGTCCACTGGCGCTCTTCAAGGTTCTTGCTCTGCCTGGCCACCGAAATAGCCGGCGACAGGCGCGCGATGAGCGAAAACGCCAGCGCCAGGAAAGTGAGGGGCAGGCTGATATCCTGGATGGAGACGGGCAGAGCAGCACGATCGGTAAAACTCAGGAAGCTGGTGGTGTAACCCATCAGGCGCGCCACCAGCATACCAAATCCAATGCCCAGGGGGTAACCCACCACAAACAACATCAATTCCTCAAGTATCACCAGGCTTAACACGCCGGAAACGCTCATCCCCCGGCTGATCAACAGTGACATATCCTGGCGCTGCCAGCGCGCAATGATCGAGGATGATAGGATCAAAAAATAAAGCAAGATGAAGAAGGCCGGCAGGTTATAGCCCAGCAATAGAATGGTAAGCGTATTACTGCGAGCGGAAAAAGTCTCCAGGGGGCCGAGCGGTGGGGTATCCATGCGAGCACCGGGGAGAATGCGGCCGATCAAGGCAGCAGCTTCCTTAAAACCATCCAGGTACTTGGCCCCATTTTCCGGGCGGACTCTATTCTCATCCAGGATCACGTACCAGTTGACCTCACGAGTCTTGGAAGGGATGAGGGGTTGGATAAAGTTGATATAGTCGTTACGCCGAATCAACAGGGTCGAATCGAGCAGCGAATCGGGGTCACTAAACCAGAACTGGCTGTCTCGTCCGGTGGAATGCCAGAAACCGACCACGCGGATGGTAATCGGCTTTTCAGCCAGGGTTACCCCTAGCCTGAAAGTCTCACCAACGTTGACGCCCAATTTTTGAGCGTACAGGTCGTGCATCCACACATCGACCACGCCCTGGCTCGACGTCCCCTTCGGGTCATAGGCCTGGCCGCCCGTGATTTTAATGTGCTGTTCCACACCGGCAATATAAATCACCTCAAGCGTGTCCAGGTAACCGGATTGCGTATGGTATTTATCGCTGTTCTGAGCCGGTTGAAGCAGCATGCCGCCGCTGGATACCTGCAGCCCCAGGTGGCTGATGGGTAAACCGATCTTGCTCCTCATAATATCCCCTACCTGGCTGGACAGTGCTTCAGCATCCGGCAGGGAGACCGGCTTGGCCGACGACGGGATATAATATACCGCCGTTGAGAAGGGTGGCCGGCCGGTGGTTTTACTGAAATCTTTCAATTCCTGGGTCAAAATCACCCGGTCCACCGCCCGCGAGAAAAACGACGT
Organism: Chloroflexota bacterium; assembly: GCA_021789855.1. Taxonomy (GTDB): domain Bacteria; phylum Chloroflexota; class Anaerolineae; order Anaerolineales; family Anaerolineaceae; genus JAJYIW01. The sequence goes on from JAJYIW010000024.1 coordinate 19,714, forward strand.
GTTGGTCACCAATCCAACGGCCAGGATGATGCTGACCAGGGCCAGTAGGGTCAGGCCTACCTGGGTTCGCATGCGTTTAACAATCAGCGCCATAAAGCCGAGGAGCTGGAAAAATGGCCTCAGCACCGGCAATGGATGGGGTTTCCGGGTTGCGTCGGGAGTGTGGGTCATGCGCTTAAGCGGGCCTCCGGTCGTTAAGCGGGCGGCCTTCGGCTACTGGGCCATTGACAAGGTGCGGCGCCGGCAGATCCGATACCACCTGTCCATCTTTTAAATTCAAGATGCGATCGACAAACTCCTCCACCATCGGATCGTGAGAGGAGATGAACACCGTCACCTTTTCATCATCCACAATCCGGCGAAATATGCCAAGAATCTCTCGGGCCGTACCGCTATCCAGGTCGCCGGTCGGTTCATCTGCCAGGATCAGCCTGGGTTGGTTGACCAGGGCTCTGGCAATGGCCACGCGCTGTTGCTGGCCGCCGGACAGCTCATCCGGGCGGTGGTTTTTCCATTTTTCCAGGCCCACCAGCTCCAGGCAGTACATTACCCGATCGCGGCGTTCGTGCATGGGAGCCCCTTTGATCCGCAGCAGCAGCTCAACATTTTCATACGCCGAATAATTGTACGAAAGGCCAAATGATTGAAAAATAAATCCTACCTGTTCGCGGCGGAAACGGGTCAGCTCCTTCTCGTTCAAGGAATACGGCTCATAGCCAAAAACGCGAACCGTTCCACGTGTGGGACGATCCAACCCGCCAACACAGTTAATTAAGGTGGTTTTACCGCTGCCAGAGCGACCCTTGAGGGCCACAAAACTGCCGGCCTCCACCTTCAAGGAAACACCCCGCAATGCCTGGACCTCAGCGCGTGTGCTCGCGTTGTAAATGCGCCAAAGATCGACCAGGTCAATCGCTTTCAGGCTCGCATCCGGCGCCAGGGCCGGATCGTGGGAAAGAGGCTGCATAAGATACCTTCTTTACCGGTGAAATCGAGCAGTGATCTGATTAATGACGCGCTGAAACCGGTTGGCCCGGTGAGCTTCATCCATTTCCTTAACCAGGTCTTCCGCCGTCTGGAGCTGGTTGGAGGCTACCGCCGGCCGGATCAGGATGCCATCCTCCATCATATCCAGCTCCACCCGGCCTTTGATATTAAGGCGTTCAAGGTACTCCTTAGGAATTTGTAGGCGCCCGGCTGAATCCAGCACAGTGAGTTCGTGAATATATTGGCCCGGCTTGCCCAGGGAATCGGGGTCATCTCCCGCCTCCCCATTGGCTCCATCGACGGAATGCCACACCTTTTCTGAAGTGATCTTCCCATCCCGGATAGCCACCACCCGATCAACGTGGTGCGCCAGGTTGGGGTCGTGGCTGACGATCAGCGTAGTCAGGTTGAACTGGCGGTTCAAATCGTGGAAGACATTGTAAATATTCAACGCATTGGCCTCATCCACGTTGCCGGTCGGCTCATCCGCCAGCAAAAGCTGGGGATCATTGGCCAGCGCCACGGCAATCGCGAGGCGCTGCTGTTCCCCGCCCGAAAGCTCGGACACATAATGGTACCCGCGCGAGGCCACCCCTACGATGTCCAACAATTCCTGAGCTCGCCGGAGCCCGGCGCGGTGGCCATAGCCGGCCAGGGTCAAAGGCAGCTCGACGTTCTCCAATCCATTCAAATAGGGTACCAGGTTACGCCCACTATGCTGCCAGACAAAACCGACCGTTGACAGGCGATAGATATCCAGGTCAGCCAGAGAGGCTTTCAACAAATCGCGCCCACCCACCCTCAGCCGGCCCGCCGATGGGCGATCCAGCCCGCCGAGGATATTCATCAGGGTCGACTTGCCACTCCCGCTGACGCCCACGATTCCCAGCATCTCGCCGCGCCGGATGATCAGGTCCAGCCCTTGCAGCGCCATCACATCATGGTCAGACACCCGGTAAATTTTCACCAGGTTATCACACACGATAAATGCTTCTTGAGTATTCATTCCAGTTCAGCCAGCTTGATTCTGGATTGGGTCTGCCTTACGGCGCAATGACAACCTGCCCAGCGGTTAGTCCATCCAAGATTTCTACCTCGGTGTCGCTTTGGATTCCCAGCTTCACATCCACCCGCTGTTGTATCGCCCCGTTTTTGACCAGGACAAAATTCCGGCCCTCAAAAGTACGGAGAGCCTGCGTGGGAAGCAGGAGGACGTTATCTTTTTTCTGGAGCACAACCACGAGCTGAACAGCGCTGCCCAACTTCAACCCGCTGCCATCCAGGTTGGCTGGCAGGCTGATGCGCGTGGTCGTATCCTCGGTCGTGGTGGTGGAGTTGGTAGAGCTGGACAGGGACGACGTCCCTAACACATAAGGGATGCGCCGGATAGTTCCCTGGATCACCTGGCCTTCCTGAAAGACATTGCTAATCGACACAGGCATACCCGTCGAGAGCTTGGATAGGGAAGTCGATGGTACATCCGCGCTGATTTCCAGCTTGGTCACATCCGCCACGACTGCCACACTTTTATACGCGTCCACACTGTCCCCTTCCTGCAGGCTGAAGCTGAGCAATTGCCCGTCGAAAGGCGCAATAATAGAGGCATCGGCAATGGATTTGGACGCATCCTGGACGCCCATCGAGGCATCTTCCAACCCAATTTTAGCCAGCTCGAGCTGCGAGGTTTTGATCGCCAGCTGCTGATCGTAGCCGGTTTGCCAGCGTGGGGTGGTCAGCTTGAACAGGTCCAGCTCGTTTTGGGCTTCATCTACCTGAATTTGCGCCCGGCGCAGGTTCAACTGGCTGGATGCCTGCTGGCTTTCCAGGTCATCCACCTGGGTCAGGTCGGCCAGCACCTGGCCGGCTTTTACCGTATCGCCTTCGGCGACATAGACCTTACGCACCCGCCCGCCCACTTTAAAGAACAAATCCTGCTGCGTCACGGGGACAACCCGCCCATCAAATTTAATCTCATCGGAAATAGAGCCGCGCGTGACCGTATAGGTCACCTTGGTCGCAGCTGCCAGGGTCGGCATCAAGGTAGGAGTCGGTTGCGAGCTTCCCTGAGAGCCAAGGTTTTGGATACACCCGGAAGCCAGGAACATTATCAACACCAGAATCACTGGCCCGATCCACCTGGTTAATTTACGCGGCGTCATCATCATCCCATCTCCTGATATAAGATCACACTTGGGCGGATAGATTATACTCCATTGAAACCCCCTCTTGCTTTTTTCTTCACCAGACTGTCATCAATCTACCGATGGTCCAGATCATTTAGGATTACAATAGCTTATTACCGATCAGGAGCCCACCTTATGCCCATCAGCCAGCGTGTCGCCCAACTTCGCCAGCAAAGCCTGGAAGCCGTGCCCGCCATCTCGACTGAGCGCGCGGGGTTGATTACCCGTTTCTACCAGGAAAATTATGGCCCTGCTTCAGCACCGGTGCGCCGTGCCCAGGCATTCAAGTACCTGATGGAGCACAAGACCATCTGTATTAACCCCGGTGAGCTGATCGTTGGCGAAAAAGGTCCCACGCCAAAGGCTACCCCCACTTATCCGGAGCTTTGCTGCCATTCATTGGAGGATCTGGATATCCTGAACTCTCGCGACAAGATCCCCTTCACGGTCAGCCCGCAGGCGCGCACCTTTTACCACGAAACGATCATCCCCTATTGGCAGGGCCATTCGATGCGCGACCTGATCTTCCAGGAAATGGAGCCGGCCTGGAAAGACGCTTATGAGGCCGGCATCTTCACCGAATTCATGGAACAGCGTGCGCCAGGCCACACCGTGCTGGACGATAAGATCTACCGTAAAGGGATGCTGGATTTCATCGCCGATATTCGCGCCAGCCAGGAGGCCCTGGATTTCTTCAACGACCCCCAGGCGTTCAATAAGCAAGAAGAATGTCGCGCGATGGCCATTGCCGCCGAAGCCCTGATCCGCTTTGCTGAACGCCATGCGGAGGCGGCCCGCCAGCAAGCCGCCGGAGAGGTCGATCCGCAGCGCCGCCAGGAGCTTGAAACAATCGCCAGGGTGTGCAGCCATGTCCCGGCCCACGCGCCGCGTGATTTTTGGGAAGCGCTGCAGTATT
>JAJYIW010000234.1 GCA_021789855.1 Chloroflexota bacterium
GCGTGGTGTAACCCAGGCTTTCCGCTTTCGCCGCCGCAATCGTCTGCATCGCCCCAAAGAACGGGTTCGATACCGGCGGTACAATTACACAGATCAGCTTGCCGCCAGTACTTGCTGCTGGCGCAGTGGTTGCTGTGGCTTGGGGAGCCGTCGTGGCAGCAGCAGGAGCTGTTGTAGGCGTCGCTGCAGCCGGAGCGCATGCACTTAATACGACTAAAAAGATCCCCATAACCGCGAGCCATTTGAAAATCGGTTGATTTTTCACCTCTATTCTCCTTTTATTTTTTTGCTATCTTTTTTTACAGGTTCTACCCGGTCAGAAGCGCTAATTTTTTTGCATCATCTCCTTTCTCCCAAGACAAAACGTGGACACCTCGTTGGTGAGGCTGGCAGCTTTCTAGCTTTCCAACTGCCGCTGGCGAGCAATCCGTTGTTGCATGGCATAAGTGCCCTGATCGATGATTACCGCCAGCACAATCACGACGCCAATCACGACCATTTGCCAGAACGATGAAACGCCAACCATCACCAGGCCATCCTCCAATAAGCCGATGACAAAGGCGCCAATCAGCGTTCCGGCGATACTGCCTCTACCACCTGCCAGAGAAGTGCCTCCCAAAACCACCGCTGCAATCGAGGTCAGCTCATACCCCTCGCCGGTTGCCGGGTGGGCCGCCACCAGTTGTGAAGCGATGATCAGGCCAACCATCGCTGAGCAAAAGCCACTGATCATGTACACAATGACCTTGGTATATTTAACCCGCACACCCGAAAGCAAAGCAGAATTTTCATTACCCCCTATCGCATAAACATGCCGGCCAAAAGGAAGGCGGGTAGCGATAAAATAAGCGACCACTGCAAAAAGAGCCATGATCCAGATAGAATAATTCATCCCCAATACCCGGGTGACTCCCAGCACATCAAAACCCGTATTGCCAAATTGTGGGTTCCCGACCAGGTTCGGGTAGGTATAGCCATTATTAATAATTCCAGCAAAGCCCCGCGCCACGTTAAGCATCCCCAGGGTGGCAATAAAGGGAGCAACGCCAAAACGGGTGATAATCAAACCGCTAATCGCGCCCATCAGCGCACCGGCGATCAGGGAGATCAGCAAAATGGCCCAGGTGTGGGGGTAAATGATCACCCCTAACTGGGGAATCACGATGCCCACGTTGATCAGAGCCCCTGCAATCATAGCGGTCAGGCCCACGATAGAACCCACGCCTAGATCGATGCCGCCTGTGAGGATGACAAAGGTCTGGCCAATCGCCAGGATGGCCCAAATGGCCACGTGCTTTGACATAATTTCTATATTCTGGGGGCTAAGATACGTCGGTGAGATGATCGAAAACACGATGATCACCAGGATTAAAGCGATAAATGCGCGGCCACGCAGGAGCAATTGAATCAGGTTGACCCGATTAATGAAGGGGTTTTCTATACTTTTGGGGGTTTTGGCGTTATCAGTCATGCTTTTTTCTGCCATTGAGATTTCCTCCGGTTGTGGTTTTATGGCCAACAAATGAAGCCATCACAAGCTTCTCCTCTGTGGCTTCCTCACGCGTAAATTCACCCGTTATCGAGCCTTTTGACATCACAATGATTCGGTCAGACATTGCCATGATCTCTTTGAGCTCCGAAGACACAAATAATATCCCGTAGCCCTCAGCGGCCAGCTTGCTCATAATTTCGAAAATTTCGGATTTGGAGCCGACATCAATGCCACGGGTAGGCTCATCTAACATGAGTATCTTGGGTGTGGTCAGCAATCCTTTCGCAACAATGACTTTCTGCTGGTTTCCACCGCTCAACGAAGTCACCAATTGTTGTGGGCTGGCTACCCGGATCGAAAGCTCACGGATCATATTCTCTACAGCGCCCTTTTCTTTCTTCCGAGTGAGAAAGCCCAGGCTGTTAAGATAATGCCGTAAGCTGGCGAGAAGGATATTTTCAGAGACGGAAAGGGTTGGAACAATACCATCCCGCCGGCGATCTTCTGGAACCAGGATGAAGCCCGAGTTAATCCGCCCGCTGACCGATTTTTGTTTGATTTCCCGCCCGTTCAACCAGATATGCCCGACAGCTTCAGCCCGGTTGCCGGCCAGGCAATCCAGTAAATCCGACCGGCCAGCGCCCATCAGCCCATAGAAACCCAGGATTTCACCCTGGTGAAGCTCAAAGGATACGTGATTAACAATCAAGCCACCGCTCAACCCTGGCAGGGTCATATCGTCTATCCTGAGCATGACTTCGCCAAATGGATGCTCTTTGCGCACGAACAGGGATTCGAGATTTTTCCCGACCATTTTCTCGATAATCCAGGAGAGATCGATGTCGCTGATCAGCTCTTCGGCGATTAGCCTCCCATCCCGCAACACGGTAACGTAATCGCCGATTTGAAGCAATTCCTCCAACCGGTGAGAAATATAGATGATTGAGACGCCGTGAGCTTTCAGTTCTCCAATCACCCGGAAGAGAGCGTCTACCTCCGCCGCACTCAAAGCCGAGGTCGGTTCGTCCATGATCAAGATGCGCACATCTTCCGCCAGGGCTTTGGCGATCTCAACAATTTGCTGCTGCCCAATGCGCAGGTCGCCAACTTTGGCATCCAGGTTTATGTTTTGCTCCAGGCGTTGGATCAATCCCAATGCAACTTGTTTTTGCCGCTTCTGGTCAATCGTGCCATACTTCATGACTTCAGTCGCCATGAATATGTTATCGGTCACGTTTAAATTGGGAAATAGATTCAGCTCCTGAAAAATGATGCCGATGCCCTGATCCCTGGCATCGAGCGGCGAACGGATGCGAATTTCCTTCCCGTTAAGCAGCAAACGGCCATGGGTGGGTTGTTCCACACCTGCAATTATTTTCATCAGGGTAGATTTTCCCGCCCCATTTTCACCAACCAGTACATTCACTTTCCCCTGGTGAACATTGAAATTGACATGATCCAGGGCTACGGTGCCGGGAAAAATTTTGGTCACATTCTCCACCCGTAAGATGACATCGGAATCCAACAAATCCGGTGCCTGGGCAAGTTTATTTTCTGGTTGGGTCTGGTCGCTCATCTACTGCTCCACTGTGATCATAATCGGCACAATATTGATTTCGCTCAGATCGATCACCACAAGATTAAAAGTGCGGACGGTAAATGCACCTTCAAAGGTCACTGTTTTTCCCTTGATATTTTTGAGATCCAGGGGTGAAACCACATCCTTGATGACCCGGTTGTTAATCTCAACGGCTACTTTCCCATATTGGGTTTGATCCTGGAAATCCCCAAATTGAATGAACCCAACCGCATCCCGGATCGAGGTGTCATCCGCGGGGATAATAGGGCCTATGTAGACATTCACCTTAATCGGCCCGCTATAGCCATTCAACTGGATCGCCATAGAACCCATGTTGGTGCTGGTATCCACACTCACGACCTGCCCGGTTCCCTTGACCATGAACTCATCCGCTTCGCCGGCGGTAATTAAGCCATATTGCTTGGCAACCGGCACCAGCTCGCTTTTCGTGACATGGCCTTTTGCATCCGGCTTGATTTCGACCAGGATGGTTGGGAGATCGACCGACTTATCATTGAATGCCGGAATCAGTTTAGACGACCAGATACCGTTCACATACGCAACGGGATCAAACGTTTCACTTTTGATCACTTTTTCAACATACCCAATCTTGACCACAGTGAAACCAAAGCGCCCCGCTAATACCAGGAGTATGATAATGACCAGCGCAACGATGAGCCTGACGGTATTTTGTTTCATGCCTTCATCCTTGTTTGGGTTGATATAAAACCTGCTGCACAGCAGCCTGCCAGCCTGCAAACAGCTCGTTTGCCAGGGCTGGATCGAGTCGGGGGACATACTCAGTAAATTCCGCCGGTATATGTTGCAGATCGGCCAAAGAAGTATAGATCTCCAGGGCTAATGCGCCACTAAAGACCGCGCCGAGCGCCGAAAGCTCGGGCAATTGCGAGGCGCGCAGGTTAATCTGATTTATATCCGAAACAAATTGCATCAAAAATGCGTTGCGAACAGCGCCCCCATCGGCCTGGATCACGTTGGGTTTCAGGCCAGCGCTCTCACCCATGACTGTAAGCACATCCGTGACTATGTAGCCGATGGATTCCAGTGCAGCTCGCACCACGTGCGCCCGAGTGGTGGAAGGCGTCATCCCCAGGATGGCAGCCCGGGCATCCGCCCGCCAGTAGGGAGCGCTGAAACCCACAAATGCGGGTATAAAATAAACGCCATCGCTATCCGCAACGGACTGGGCCAGCGTTTCTGTCTCTGCAGGGCTGGCAATGAGCTGGAGCTGATCTCGCAGCCAGTTAATCGTTGCGCCGGTGAAATTGATAATTCCTTCAAAGGCATAGGTGGGTTGTCCCTGCAAAACCCAGGCAAGCGCGGTCACCGTCCCTTGCTCTGCTAAGCGTTTTTCGTGCCCAATATTGAGTAAGATGGATGAACCGGTGCCAAAGGTCACTTTGGTGCTGCCTGGTGAATAACAGCGTTGAGCAAACAAGGCCGCCTGTGAATCGCCCATCACCCCACAGATAGGAATCCGCCGGTTTAGGCAGCCTGCCAGGTCGGTATCCCCGAACCAGGCCGCGCTTTCACGCACCTCTGGCAAAGCGCCGAATTCCAGCCCAAACACGCGACACAATTCCTGGCTCCAGGCCAGTTTTCCGATATCGTAAAAGAGCGTGCGAGACGCGTTGGTGTGGTCGGTGGCATATACCAGCCCGCCTGTCAACCGGTAAACCAGGTACGTATCGA
>JAJYIW010000235.1 GCA_021789855.1 Chloroflexota bacterium
GACGCCTGGCAGCCACCGCGTATGTTTCAGGGGGCTGGGGCGACGCTTACGGTTACCTGCTGGTGGCTACCGGACGGGCTGAAGTGATGCTCGACCCGGCAATGGACGTGTGGGATTGTGGGCCGTTCCCGCCCATCTTCAAGGAGGCCGGCGGTTATTTTGGCGATTGGAAAGGCAATGAGACCATTTACGGCCGCGAGGCCCTGGCCACCACCCGCAACCTGTTGCCCCAGGTTCTGGAGCTGCTCAAGTAAACGGAGATAGCATGGAAACACGCCTGATGCCCCAAGAAAAGCGGTGGATTCTCATATTTGGCCTGGTCGTGATGACCTTGACCACGCTGCCTTATCTTCTGGGTTATGCCCGCCAGGGATCAACCTGGACGTTTACAGGGACCGTTTTAGGCGTGGAGGACGAAAACACTTACCTGTCGGACATGGTCAGCGGGTCAGCCGGCGCCTGGTTATTCCAGACGCCGTATACCCCATACCCGCAGCAAAGCAGCCCGATCTTTTTGCCCTACATTCTCTTGGGCAAGCTGGCGGCCGGGGTGGGGTTGCACGAACAGGTGGCGGCGCTGTTCCACATCTTCCGTTTCCTGGCCGGCATGGCGTTGATCTGGGCCACGTATGATTTCCTGGCGTTGTTTGTCCGCTCGGTGCGCTGGCGGCGTTTTGGCACCTTCCTGGCCACGTTGGGTGGAGGATTGGGTTACCTGATATTGCTGAGCGGGAAATCAACCTGGTTTGGGTCGCTGCCGGTCGAATTTTACTCGCCCGAGGCGTTTGGCTTTATCATGGTGTACAGCATTCCCCACCTGGCGCTGGCGCGGGCGTTGATGTTATGGGGACTGCGAGCGTTCCTGCTGGCGGCGGAGAAGACTGGGAGAGCCCGGGTGCTGGCATCCCTGGGAGCGGGCGGGCTGTGGCTGCTGGCGGGGCTGGCGCAGCCCTTGACCGGTATGATCGCCGGGGCGGTGCCGGTGATGTACGTGGCTTTAACCGGCGGGTGGCAGGCCTGGCGCGCCTTCCACCACCAGCCAGCCGAATGGCAGCGCTGGCGGAGTACGCTCATCGCCGGGCTGCTGGCCGGGTGCGTCGCCGGGCCCCTGGCAGTGTATAACGCCCTGTCTTTTCAGCTCAACCCGGTGCTCAAAGCATGGAATGCGCAAAGCGCCATACCGGCCGCTAACCCCGTGCTATACCTGCTGGCGTATGGGCTGATTCTGCCGTTCAGCGTGTTGGGGGCGCTGCGCCTGGCGCGAGCAATGAGCTGGCAAGCGGTATTTTTAGGAGGGTGGGCAATCTGCTTTACCGCGGCGATGTATATTCCCTTCGCCCTGCAACGCCGATTGATCGACGGGGTGTGGGTCGCGTTGGTGACGCTGGCCGTTTTGGGATTGGAACAGGCTGAAACCGGGTGGTTGTCCAGGCATAGCCTGCGTTGGGTTCCCGGGGCATTGTTGGGATTGTCCTTGCCGGCCACGCTGCTCTTGTGGCTGGGTGGGCTGCTCACTGCCTACCGTCCAGCCGCGCCCGCCTTCATCCCAGCCACCGAAGCCCAGGCTTTTGTCGCGCTGGGGAAGCTGGCGCCGGTCAATGCCGTGGTGCTGTCTGCGCCCGGCACGGGCAACCCACTGCCCGCCTGGGCCCCGGTGCGGGTGGTGGTGGGCATCGCCACGCTGAGCGTGAATTACGATTCACTCATGCCCCAGGTCAAAGAGTTTTTTACGCCCGGCACCCCTGAGGCCACCCGCCAGGCCTTGCTGAACACACTGGGGGTGAACTATGTCTTTTGGGGCCCGGCTGAGCGCGCCATGGGAAAATGGGACCCGCGCCTGGCCCGTTACCTCAAGCCAGTTTATACCCAGGGCGATTACATGATCTTGCAGTACCAGCCGGTGGGTTGACAGCCTTTTTCGTAATAGGGAGTTTCCCTATTCACCCTGGCCGGAGGAAAAACCGGCTTCCCCATCGAAGGTGTACAGGTTCTCGGTTTTGATTACCTCGAGTGGGACCGCGTGAATGCGCTGAAGCAGGCTTAGCACTTGCGCGTAGTCAATACGGCTATTGGCGGAAAGGAAGCGGCAGCGCCAGTGATCGGTGGCATAGGCGCCGGCTACCGGATCGGGGTACATCTTCACGCCACGGTTGGTGATCCATTGCAGCGGTAAGCTAGCCTCCTGGACGACCTCAAGCTGTTTAGCCAGCGCCAATGGGTCGCGATGGCTGGCGGACCAATCCAGGAAGACGTCCACGCCCACCAGCTCTTTTTGGGCTGGAGGAAGCAGGCTTAGGGTGAAATGGATGCCGGTCCCGTGGTAAGAAACCGGCTCGAGTTGCTCTGGAACGCGTCCCAGCCGATCGATCACCGCCTGGGTGAAAGCGCGCGTGCCAACCGCTCGTTGGCTCAGCCCGCTGCGGTAAATGTCGGCGGTGTGGATGCCATCTTCCAGCGTGACCAGCCAGGCGTTTTTAATGCGTTGGGCAATTTCAGGCTGACCGATGTGCACCAACATCTCCACGGCCGCCACCAGCAGCCCAGAGGGGTTGGCTATGTCTTTTCCAGCGATGTCCGGGGCAGAGCCGTGCACCGCCTCAAACATGGCCGACTCCCAGCCGATATTGGCAGAGCCGGCCAGCCCGACCGAGCCGGCTACCTGGGCGGCGATATCGGAAAGGATGTCGCCGTAGAGGTTGGGCGTGACGATCACGTCCAGGCTGGTGGGCTGGGCCGCCACCCGCGCGGCGCCGATGTCGATGATCTGGTGATCCGCGCGAACATCCGGGTACTCGCGGGCGACCCGGTCGAAGGTCTTGTGGAACAGCCCGTCGGTGATTTTCATGATGTTGTCTTTGGTCATGCAGGTGACTTTTTTACGGCCATAAGCCCGGGTGTACTCAAAAGCATAACGGATAATTTTTTCGGAGCCGGGCAGGGTGATTAGCTTGAGCGCTTGGGTCACCTCGCGCGTCTGCTGGTGCTCAATCCCGGCGTACAGATCCTCCTCATTCTCGCGAATGATCACCAGGTTCATCCCAGGATAAGGGGATTGGACGTAGGGAGTGTAGGCTTTGCACAGCCTGACGTTGGCGAACAGGCCGAGGGTGTTGCGCAGGGTCACGTTGACGCTCTTGTACCCGCCGCCTTGGGGAGTGGTGATGGGGCTTTTCAGCATGACCTTATTGCGCCGGATTACCTCCCAGGCGGCTGCGGGGATGCCGGTGGGGTGGCCTTTCAGGTAGGCGCGCTGGCCGAGCTCTACCCGGTCGAATTCCAGGGGAGCGCCAGCGCTCTGCAGGATCGCCAACACCGATTCCATAATTTCAGGGCCAATGCCATCGCCTTCAGCGACCGTAATGCGGATTGTATTTGACATTAATCACCCTCCGTCCGAGAAAATGATCGAGGCTAATAGAAGATATTCTATAATTAATGTAAGAAATGTCAATCATAAACCTGCCCTGGAGGCGAGGCCGTACAACTGGGAACTTTTCTTGCACCGCAGCGTCTAGTCAGTGAAATTCAGCACAAGCTGGCCGGCCAACTCCGGCGCCCTTGCTTTGAATGTGCAAAACGTTCCACGAAAAAAGGAGAGGGAAAAGATGTTCCAAAAATGGCGATATGGTATCATCATCCTTGGCGTTATTTTGGTCCTGGGGGGTTGCTCGGTCATTCCAGCCGCGGCGCCAGCCGCCACTCCGACAGGCGCCGGTATGGCCAACCCGGCTTCGGTTTACTGCGAGCAGCATGGCGGGAAGCTCAACCTGGTTACCGATGCGAACGGAGGGGTGTCCGGACGGTGCACGTTCCCCGACGCCAGCGCCTGCGATGAGTGGGCTTATTATCGTGGGGAGTGCAAGCCGGGGGATTCGCTGAAACAGAGCGAGACGGCTAAAGAAGGCAATAAAGAGACGCCAGGCGCAACGCCCACGGCCATCTCTCAGCCGGTAGAAGCGAGCGCAACCCCCGCTGTAGCCAGCGATGGCTGGAAGGTCTACCGGAACCAGGCCAACGGGCTTAGCTTTCACTACCCGGCTGATGCGACCATTCAGTATGCCGACGACCCGCCAAAGACTTTGACGATTTTGGGCCGGATGGTGGGTGGGGATCACTGGCCGGTGATCTATGTCAACTTCCCGGCAGACCGGCCAGATTACCGCCCACCCGAAGGCGTGGATTTAGCTCAGTGGCTAACGGCGCACAATTTGCTGGCCGATGGCAGGCAAGCCGACACCCAGGTCGCGGGCACGCTGGCCATCCACACGCGTAAAGATCGCAGCCCGCAGAGCTATGCCGCGGACACCTACTTTTTTGCCCACGCTGGCCAGCTCTTCAGCGTGGTCATCCTGCATACCGGCGACAAGGAAGATTGGACTTTATACCAACACTTCCTGTCCAGCCTGCAATTCTAATCAAAGGCGGAAGGAAGTGGAAGTCTTCCCAAAATATGAGGGTTGGCTGCCAAAGAGCTACAAGTAAATCAAAGCAGCCTCTTGGCTGACCGTCTTATGATCTCCTAGGTGGGGTTTCCCTTCTTAGGAGATTTTTTATCGTTGGGGAGGGCATGGGTCGATTTGCTTCACCTCTGCTATAATAAGCATAGGGATTGAGGGGGTGGTTCCAATACAGCATCGTTGAATAAGAGAGATAGGTATGTGCGGCATTATCGGAAGCTTTCCATTGAGTGAACCGTCCTGGGTCGAAGCGGGACTGATTAAAATCCGGCACCGGGGCCCCGATGCGCGGCGGTGGGAGAATACTCCCTATGGGTGCCTGG
>JAJYIW010000236.1 GCA_021789855.1 Chloroflexota bacterium
CCGTTCGACTTCATCATGGAAGGCCGCACGCCCGGGGACGATCCGGCCCAGGCTGCCGCAGTCGTGGCCCCTTACGCGCAAGCTGGCGCCACCTGGTGGAACGAAGCCTTGTGGGACGCGCCAGATCCGGCCAGCGTCCTGGCTCGCCTCCGCCAGGGTCCGCCGCGCTTGTGACAACAAACCAGGATAGGATGCACGCTATAATAAATTTATGAGTCTCACCCTACTTACCGGTACTATGCTCCCAATACGGATTATTCCTTCAATAATTTCATCACCCGCTCACGATAGGTACGGTCCCGCTCAGGCCACTCCGGCTCGAGCAAAGCCCCAACCTCCCAGAAATGGCGGTCGCCCCGGCCCATGGCCTGGCCTCGCGCGGTGTGTTTGTCCAGCGCGTAATCGGGGATTTCCGGTCTCAACCCACTGTCTTCAACCGCCGCTTTGATCCAGTTGACCATCTCATCCGTGGAGCGATCCTTCAGGCTGGCGCACAGCAAGCGCACCGCGTGGATGGCGAACAAGAGCCGGTCACCCTCTCCCCGGTCGTAGACCAGGTGCATCTGGTAAAGCTGGTGGACCTGGCCGGCTGCCAGGGGGTTTCCCAGCCCAACATCTTCAACCGAAATACATAACAAACGCTTCCACAGGTATTGTTCCAGGTCAGGACTGGAGATAGCCATTTCGTAAGCCAGCAGAGCCGCGTTCTCAGCATGGCCCCGGCGAATTTCTTTTTGTAAAGCCGAGATGACCTCGTCGGCAGCCAATCCATGCCTGGTTTGTACACGGGTATACGGATCATCCGGCATCGTAGTTCCTCCAGTTCGAGGTTATTAAAATGCTTGCGGTTAAGAACTTAGAGCAACCGGAGCACCGCCTGGGTGGCCGCATTGAAAAGCGGCCCGGGGAGCAGGCCCAGCAGGAAGGTCGCCAGGGCTGCGCCAATGGCAGTCGCGTTGATCCAGGTACCGCCCTGAGCATCTGGTTCACCCGGGCGCATGTACATGATCACCACCACGCGCAGGTAATAATAAGCTGAAATCAAAGAAGCAGCCAGGCCGACCAGTGCCAGGGCTATTTGCCCACCTTCGATGGTGGTACGGATAAGGTAAAACTTGCCCCAAAAACCCAGGGTGGGTGGGACGCCGATAAACGAAAGCATGAAAATCATCATGGCTGCGGCCAACCAGGGATATTTACGTCCCAGGCCAGCATAATCGGCCAGCTCCAGGCCCTTTCCCTCCGCCTTTTCCAGCGCAACCACCACGGCCCAGGCGCCAAAGCTGGTAAAGCCATAAGCCATCAGGTAGAACAGGGCAGAAGCCACGGCATCGTGTGCCACTTTAGCTACCCCGAAGGGAACGAAGGCCATCAAGATATACCCTGCATGGGCTATACTCGAATACGCCAGCATCCGCTTGATGTTGCCCTGGCTGATAGCCAGGACGTTGCCGACCAGCATGGTCAAAGCCGCCAGTCCCCATAATAGAGGGGTCAAAGCGGGCGTCAGGCTGGGGAAAGCCAGGGCAAAGATGCGCAACAGGGCAGCGAAGCCCGCCGCTTTGGTCGCCACTGACATGAAACCTGTGACCGGCGAAGGCGCTCCCTGGTAAACATCCGGCGTCCACATGTGGAACGGCACCGCCGCCACTTTGAACCCCAGCCCCACCAGAAGCAAACTCGCACCCAGAAGCAGCAGCGGAGTGGTGGCCTTACCGGCTTGTATGGAAGCTATGATTCCCCTGAGATCGGTGTGCGCCGTCGCTCCATACACCATGGCAACGCCATAGACGACAAAGCCAGAGGCAAACGCACCCAGCAAAAAGTATTTGAGAGCAGCTTCCTCCGATTCGACCCGGGTGCGGTTAAATCCTGCCAGGACATACAGCGGGATCGAGAGCAATTCCAGCGCCAGGAAGACCACAATCAGGTCAGCCGCGTAAGCCATCAGCATCATCCCACTGACGGAGAAAAGCAGCAGCACATAATATTCCCCATGCTCAATCCCCATCCGCCTGAGATAATCGTACGCGAGGGCAATCGCCGCCAGACCGCAAGCCAGGAAGAGCACGTTCAGATAGACTGCGAATCCATCAACCGCCAGCATGGCATGAAACGCCAGGCGCACATGCCCAGCCTGAGATAAGACCAGGCCCAGGGTTACTGCCAGGCCAAACGCCGATAGGATCGCGATGATCCATTTAGGCTTTACCCATAGATCAACGAGAAGCAGGATCATGGCCCAGGCAACCAGGAATGCAAAGGGAAGGAGTGCGATCAGGTCGGATAGGTTCATTTGAACACCACCAGCAATTTATCCACGGTAGGCGAAATCAAGTCAAAGAAAGGCTTGGGGTAAAGTCCAATCCAGAAGATCATCACCAGGAGAGGCGCCAGGGTCAAAATCTCCCGCGCGGACAGGTCTTTAACCAGCTTGTTCTCCGGCTTGGTTAATGGCCCATAAAATACTTTTTGGAACATGGTGAGCAGGTAGACCGCCGCCAGGATGACCCCCAGCGCGGCCAGGCCAGCAAACCACGGGCTCCCTAAAATGCTCGAATTGAAGGCGCCGACCAGGATGGTGAACTCACCCACAAATCCATTCAGGCCCGGCAGGCCCATGGAGGAGAGGGTAATGATTAACGTCAAAACCATCAGCACCACCATCACCTTTCCCAGGCCGCCAAAGGCATCCAGATCGCGGGTATGGCGCCGTTCATAGATCATCCCCACGAAGAGGAACAGCGCCCCCGTGCTTAGGCCATGATTGATCATCTGGATAATCCCGCCGCTGATGCCCTGCAGGTTGAGCGCGAACAGGCCTAGCACCACAAATCCCAGGTGGCTGACCGACGAATAAGCCACCAGTTTTTTCAGATCCTTCTGGGCAAACGCCACCAACGCGCCATATAGGATGCCCACCACTGCCAGGCCGGCCATCCAGGGCGCCAGTATGCGCGCCATCTGGGGAAACAGTGGGATGTCGATTCGCAGGAAACCATAGGCGCCCATTTTCAACAACACCCCTGCCAGGATCACCGAGCCGGCTGTAGGTGCCTCAACGTGAGCATCCGGTAACCAGGTATGCAATGGCCACATCGGTACTTTGATTGCGAAGGCCAGCCCGAACGCCAGGAACAGCCACAACTGAGCCGTAGTGGTGAAATGCCCGTTCGCGATCAGGTCAGGCAGGGCAAAGGTGTTACCCTTCAAGCCCACATACAAGATCGCAGCCATCATCAGCACCGAGCCAGCCATGGTAAAGAGGAAAAACTTAAGAGCCGCATAGATCCTGCGCTCGCCTCCCCAAATGCCGATCAAAAAGTACATCGGCACCAGGGTGAACTCCCAGAATATGTAGAACAGGACCAGATCCAGGCTCAGAAAAACGCCCACCATGCCCACTTCGAGGAGCAGGAAGAAAAGCATGAACCCCTTCACCTGCTCTTTAATCGCCGACCAGGTGGACAGCAAGGCAATGGGAGTGAGGAAGGTAGTGAGCAAGACCAGCAGAATACTTAAGCCATCTACCCCCAGGTAGAACGTGACGGGCGAACCGCCGAGGTTCATCCAGGGCAGGTTGATCACCATCTGGGCATCCGGGTTGGACGGCACAAAATTAACCAGCATCCAGATCGACCATCCGAACTCTGCCAGGGTCGTAAGCAGCGCGGTCCAACGGATAGCCGTTTTCTGTTTCTCGTTCATGAAGAGGATGATGGCAAACCCGACCAACGGGAAGAAAGTCACCAGGATAAGAGGAGGCAGGCCATTAAGCATAAGGCATCCTTTACCGCAGAATGAGGATAGACATGAGATAGGAAAGAATCACGATGACACCCACTAATACGATGAAGGCATAATACCGGACAAACCCATTTTGCAGGCGGCGTAGCCCCGCTGAGGTCCACACCACACCGCTCGCCAGGACCCTGGAGATTCCATCGATCACCCCCAGATCGACCGGCTGGCTCAGGAAATTGGCCAATCCCTGAAATGGGCGCACAATCACGGCAGCATACGCTTCATCCACCCACCATTTATGTTCCATCCCCGTGAAGACCGGGCCAAGCAGGCGTTTCAATGGGTCGATTCCCTCGCGGCCTAAGGGTTGGCTCTTTCCATAGATATACCAGGCAATAAAGAGGCCCAGGAGCGAAATACCCAGGGCAGTTAACGCCGTGACCAGGTTAAATTCAGCCATCTGGACCGATGGGAAAGTCGCCTGCAGCCAGCGGGTGAGGAGGTTATCCACGCCGCCAGAACCAAAAGGCAGGTTAATCACCCCACCGACCGTCGCGAGGATGGCCAGGAGGATCAAGGGCACGGTCATCACCGGGCGGCTTTCCTCGGCTCTTTCGGCTTGGGCAGAGCGCGGCCGGCCCAGGAAGACCATCAGCACCTGCCGTCCCATATAGAAGGCGGTTAAGAAAGCCGCCAGCACCAACAGCCAAAAGATAGCAGGGTTATAACGGCTGGCTTCAGCCAGGATCTCATCCTTGGAGAAAAAACCTGCCAGGGGGACAATCCCGGCCAGGGCAAGCGCACCGATCAAATACACCCAAAAAGTGACCGGCATCCGCTCTCGTAGGCCGCCCATGTTGCGCATATCTTGAACGTCGAAGGTCTCAACCTCTTGAGCCGGCGCAGCCGATGAGTGGATTGAGGTGACTCGGCTGCTCATGGGCTTCGCCCCACCCTTGTCAGGCGCCCCATGGGCATGCGCCAGGCGGTGCTCACCACGCTCCATGCCAATGATGACCGAGCCGGCCG
>JAJYIW010000025.1 GCA_021789855.1 Chloroflexota bacterium
ATCTTAACCTGTTATGATAATTATATCAATATGAAAGTAAAAAAAATGAGAGTCAGTGCCTTGCGCCTGGCTCTCGACCATTAAATAGCCTCATGCCAGGGAGCCAACAGGGGCTAATCCGTAAACCGTGCTCGGCTAAGCCAATGTTATTGGATCATCGCTATTGGATCACGACCATGGCAGCGCAAAAATTCGGTGGGGGTTGGAGGATGGGCGACCAGTAGCTCGCTTCGAGAAAGCTGCCCTGGGAGGGTGTGGATTCGGCGATCACGGTTATCAAAGGGCTATGGGGTACTCTCCTGATCGTAAGGGTATTCACCGGGTAGGCGAGGCCGGTGCCCCAGGCTTTCAGGAGCGCTTCTTTCATCGTCCAGATCGTAAAAAAGGTTTCATCTTTATCCCTGCCCGCCTGGGTGTCCAGGAGAGCTCTTTCACCCGGTGAAAAATATTGCCGGGCAAGGGTATCCATCTCGGGGATTAGATGGATGGCTTCCAGGTCAACCCCCACCTCTCCGGTGGGGGACACCCCCAGGATGGCCTGACCGGATGAATGGGATAAGTTAAAAAATAACGACTGGACTTTAATGGCTGGGTACGCCGAAGGAGCCAGGTAAGGTTTTCCTCGAGGGCCGGTTAATAGGACCAGGTTTTCGGGCTCTATGCCTGTGTACAGGCTCAAGATCAACCGCAAGGCGCCCCGCCCGGTGTAAAACTGGCGCCTGGCCTCTGGGGTCTTATATCGAGAGGCTCGGGCCGCCTCTTCCGGGGTCAGCAAGGATTGTAGATAGGCTGAGACAGCTTCGGTCTGGCGGAGAGAGAAAGACCATAGCTGGCTGTCCTGCCCATTCCAGGCTTTCCCGCCCTCTTGGCTCAAATCGATGGGATAGGCGTATAGGCTGCCTGGTGAACCACCATAACTTTGAGCTTGCGCTATGAAATGGCCGCCAGGCGTCGATCGTTCTGGCAGGATAAAGGTCATCCGGCTTGTCCTGCCAGCGGTGATGAGGGCCGGTAGGACGATAAGGTGGGTGAAAGCTCAATGCCTTGCAGCCGCAGGGCCTGGATACGGTACAGGTAAGCGCTGCCAGTCAGGATGTGCAATGCCACGTCGACCACATGCCGGTTGGCCGGCGTCTCCAGGTAAGTTCCGCGAGTCCAGTCGTTGAAGGGGCCAATCGATGGCCCGCACCAAATCTGGTAATCCATTTCACGGCCTTTTTCACCCGAATTAGACCAGCGTGATGAAAGGCCCAGGTACCAGCGGAATATGAGGGCCATTTTTCGCTTGGGATTCTGATTGGCTCGTTGGATTTGAGCCGGGTCGCGTTCCATGAAAAAGCGTTCGGTCTCCTCCCAGATGTCATTGAGCTCTCGCTTAAATATTTGTTTCTCCAATTTCTCGCGCTCATCAGCAGGTATTTCGTCAATCGAATTGTAACGGCTGTACAACTCATAGAGCTTCGTGGCGCGCATGGGGAAAAGGGTGCCGCTTTTGAGCACCTGGACTTTAACCCCCAGCTCGAACATGTCAGCGGAAGGGGCCATCATCACGTCAGCCATGCTGGCCTGGGCCAGCAATTTCCGGGTATGATCGGACGTACCGGCTTCGACGCAGGCCTGGTTGACCGATCCGGTCACGACATAAGCCGCCCCCATCATGAACGCTGCCAGGGCTGCGTTGGGCGTGCTGATCCCTCCTGCAGCTCCGACCCTGATCCTTTGGCGATATTGATATTTTTGTTGAATCTCGTCTCGCAGAGCCAGCATCGTTGGGAGCAGGCTGACCAGCGGGCGATTATCCGTGTGCCCGCCTGAATCAGCCTCGACGGTGATATCGTCCGCCATCGGCACGTGCCTGGCCAGCTCGGCTTGCTGTGGCGTAATTTTTTTCTCTTCCAGCAGTCGGCTGAGCAGCCCTTCAGGGGCCGGGGACATAAACTTGGTTGCAAGCTCTTTTCGCGATAACTTGGCGATGATCCTGTTTTTGACCTGGATGCTGCCATCTGGCGCCAGGCTTAAGCCGGCTACCCGGTAATAGACGATAGAGGGAGATAAATCCAGGTAGGCTGAGGCTTCTGCCACGGTAATCCCATATTTGAGTAAAAGATCGACCGCTCCCCGTTCCAGGGCTTCTTCGTTGGGATTGTAAATTAAATTGACGGCGTATGGCCCGTCCGGTAAAGCAGATTGGAGCGACTGGAGGACGCCTTCCAGCCTCGCAGGTACAATGCCAGCCGATCCAAACGAGCCCAATAGCCCGGCTTTCCCCAGTGCGACTACCATTTCCACGGATGCAATCCCATGGGCCATTGCGCCAGTGGCATAAGCGGCCCGGGTCTGGTAGGCTGCCATGAATTCGGGGTCGCCCAGGTGCTCAAACTGGAGAGAAGGAACCGCAGCGAACGCCGGGTATCCGCCTTCCTTGCCATTGGGTTCACCAGGGTGTTCACCGTCCAGCACGGAAGCCACGCGGCCATGGGTGGTGAAACCCGGCCGGCCATGATCATCGATAACGAAAACAGGCTTATCGAGATCCAGAAGTATTTTAGCTATTTCTGCTTCTTCAAACACAAGCGTGGCAGGGTCTCCGTTCCAGTTTTGGTTGACCGAACGGTACCGGGATATGACCGGATTGCCAGAGGTGCTGGTTTGGATGATATCCATGCTAACTCCTTAATAAAATGGATTACGCTGTTTCGACTATTTGTATACCCAGTTGGTTAATGTCGTAGATTCGTGTAGCCTCTGCCCATAAGCTGGCATCTCCCCGGATGATCCACCTGCCTTCTTCCCATACGGAGGCCTTAACAATAACACGGAAGGTCAGAGTATGAGTTTTCGGCACGATTTGCCCGCGGTATTTCCAGGTGACAGGCTCGCCTGTGATAAGCTTGAACCGGGGAGACCGGAATTGGCTTCCGACCCCTTTCGCCATGGCGTAAGCCTGCAAGGCCTGAAAAACGGCCTCAATGCCTAGCGAACCGGGCATCACCGGATCCTGGTAAAAATGGCAAGTATAAAACCAATCGTCCGGGTTATTGGTTTTCTTAACCCATATTTCTTCGGGCTGGCCAGGAGCGGATTTAACCCACACCTCGGCTGGATGCAACAGATCCAACTGCCCGGATGGCAGGGACCAATAAGGCTGTTCAGGATTTACAGGCGGCAGTACCAGCAGCTGTTCCCCTTGCGAACCATCAGCCGGCGGAGTAAGTTTATTATTGTCAATTCCGGCCTGGTTAGCCATCGCACCGGCCTGGAAGTAACCGAAGACCGATTCGCCCTGGAAAAAAATGTTACCATCCAGCGAAAGGGTAAACCGGTATTTTTGAATGATTGTCCCGCCACCCAGGGTGGTTGAGAGGAGATCGGCATTGGCAACGATCGATTTTCCCCGGCAATCAGGCTCCCAGAGCAGGGTCGCCTGGCCGTCCAGGTTGCGGAAATACAGGTCTTGATGGGGTTGGAGAAATGAAGTGCCTAGCCAGGCGCTCAGAAAGCCGCAAGGCTGAAGGGCAAGCTCCTGGAGAATAGAAAATGGGAGGGTGGGATACCCATTGTGAGCCAGGAACCAGGCATCAGGCGGCACGGTATAACGGGTTGTGATGCTGGCTGGCTGGTCAAATACGCCGGGTTTTCCCTCGAGTCGCGTGACCTGGTCAAATAAGAGCAGGTCGCCATTAGGGATGCGTGGGACACGCCGGCCGGTAAAGATGGCGTAGTCTGGCCCGAATACCTTGACCAGTGAACCGGTGGCGAATTCGACCAGGTCAGGCCGGTCGAATAAGGGTTTCTGTGCACCTGGGGAAAGCGGTGCATTTCCCTGGGCAAATTGTTCGACCTTCCGGCTCACTACCGTTGAAATAAGATGAAGCGCTGCCTGGCGGTTTTTGAGAAAGTTAGCGTGTGCATGGCTAACCCTTTCGGATTGGTCGCCTAATTGATCGGCTTTTCGTTCTATGGGCATGGTTTCCATCAAATCTTTCTTTACTACAGCCAGGATTGCCAATCCTGGTCTTCCTGGATCTCCGGCGTTGAGGTGGTCAGTGGGTGCGCTGCGAGTGGATCGAGGTTCACCGGGACCCGGTGGCTGACCAGCCGGGCCAACAAGCGGATGATCGAAACAGAATCATCCGTTCCCCGCCGGTTAATAGAAAATGTGCTGTGAGAGGATTCTTTTAAGGTCTCGTCAATCCAGCGAGAACAATTGCTGCCTGCCCCCACTTCTATGAAAATGCGTGCGCCGGTGGCATAGACCCGGTTGATCAACCGGGGAAAATCCAACGGATTGACCAGGGCATGGGCGATGCCCTTTCCCAGCGCGTTCTCTTCGATGACTGCCGGTTCGTAGGTGGCAGCAGTAAAGAGGGTCACATCAGGAATGCTTTGGACAGGCCACGTATGCAGATGAGCCAGGCCATCATATTCCATACGGATCGGATCGCAATGCAAAGCATAATTAAAAGGCGCTTGCAAGGCATTGCAATGCAGCCTGGCAATGACGCGCTGGCAGGCGGCTGGATCTCCGCCGATGACAACCTGGCGGGGGGTATTGATATGGGTAAGGTATACCCGGTTTTCCAGTTTAACCGCTTCGGTTACTGCTTCGGGCGCAGCCATTAACACGTAGTTGGCCCACAGGTTCGAGCGATATTCTACCGGCATGGTGGGCATTCCCCAGGCCTGGCGAATGGCATTTTGTGGGCCTGCCAGCCGGTCGACGAAGACTGGAGACGTTTGGAGGCGGGAGCTGGCGCCATCGCCTGAAGTCCATACCCCGGTTGCAAAGCCCATGCTGAACTCTCCCAGGCTGTAACCAAAAGCGGCTGCCGGATGCAGTCCGAAGGCGTCCCTGAGAACCGACGTGTACAGGAAAGCTAACGACGTTCCCGAAATTAACATCGCAATGGCATCGCCTTGCAGCAAAGCTTCGTACCGTTTTATAGCCTCATCATCCAGGGCGGTCAGGCTTCGCGGGTAAACCAGCTTTTCTCGCAGCTTATCGCCGATATCCGTCGTCACCTTTCCCATGCTTTGAAACAAATGCGGAAAGAGGATGAACAGTTCCCTTCCCATCCCAGGGTAGGAATTAAATGCTCCGGGGTACACAAAGGCAACCTTACCCTGATCCCCGAGAGGCTCTGGGGTAAAATAGCTGCCCGACGGTGTTTGCCATTCACTATGCCTGGCCATTGCGGATGGGATACCCTTGACGGCCAGGTCGATCTCGCGAACGAGCTCTGCCGGCTGGTGAGCGACCAGGCTGGCAGTGAAGGGGTGCGCAGGTTGGCGCTTGAATGCGCCCATCCTCTCTTGAGCCAGCAGGTACAAGGAGCTGGTATTGCCGGCTGTCTCTTTGAGGCTGGCCAGCGCATCGATCAGTTGATCGGGTGTGCTGGCTGTGACCGGGAACAGGTAGTAATTAGCTTGATGGAGGACCGGCGTGGCAGGCTGATTTCCGGAGTGCTCACCGGATAGGACTAAATGCAGGTAACTTCCATCTGCGTTGACCAGATGAACGGCTGCATAGCGGGATGTTCCATTGTCCGGGTGAAACCAGGTGCGGCTTTCAACCGGGATGTAAAAGCTGCTCCCATCCCATATCTCTGGCCAGGGGGGCGAAATCCAACCCGGATTGGCGGGAATGAGCCGGTGATGGAGGCTCAGGGTGGCTTTGATCAGGGTCAGCAGGTGACCGGTAACCGTGGTTATGGGATGATATAAAGGTGTGATGCCTAGTCCGCAGGAATAGCCCGGCCCGTGATATGCCTGGCAAAGGCTGGTGAATTGCTGGCGGTCGACCCGGTTATCCCCGCAGGATGGGGCTTCCAGGTAGCCGATAGCCTGGGCAGACACCCCTGCCAGGCGTAAGGCTTCTTCAATGGGAGAGGCGCTGACCTGGCCTTTTCCACCTGAACGGATGACAGCGAGTACGGGATTTCCATCCTTTCTCGCGAGGTCAAGCGGTTTGAGGATGATCGCCGCAGCCGCCTGGCTGGCGGTCGGGGTGAGGGGCGCGGGCGGGTCGCTGGCGGCCAGAACCACCGCGTCGATTTCCTCCGTGGCCATCCAGCGACTGGCCTCTGAAAGCAAGTCTGCCAGGTTGTCCCAGCGGGTTGAAATGACTTTCAGGCGTTCTCTTTGATTTTTATCCAAAGAAGCCTGGGCGATGACCTTCTCGATCATGGCATCCAGGTTGATGGAGTCTGAAGAGGCGCTCGGAGTTTCGCCGGTAAAAATGGCCTTAAAAAAGGCCTCCAGGTTTGGGATAGTATTGAACCCCGCTTCCATGGCTATGATAGCCAGCGGTTTAGCCGGGTTGCTGAATGGATAGACAGTCATGATGGGTGAACCATTAATCGCCTGATCATCTCTGGAGCTCTGCCTTATTTAGAGCTGCCCTGGATCACCTGTTTCAGGTGCCGGCTAATTGTCCCTTCCAGGCCGGTGATGATCACATAGATATTTCCAGCCATATCGCTGACGGTGATGTCGGCGACCACACTGGTTTCATGGTGAGACTTTACTTCCATACTGACCAGGCAACTGGTTTCAAAGGGTATCGCTTTAAATTGTTCGAGCTTAACCATGCTGGCGGGTAAACAAGGCGCTTGATAATAAGTTTGCGCCCAGATCAATAGACTCTGGACGATAGCATCATAGATATAGGGATTACTGGTTTGAACAGGGAATTGACCGGTGAGAGAAGGATCGAGCTGGGGAAGGACGCATTCCATCAGCAATTTACCCTGGCTGATCGACAATACCTGTTTTACCCCTTGAAAAGACGCTCCGTGGAAGAGGGTGCCATCTTCATAAAATTGCTTGCCAGGGATGGGATGGATGGGTATGTTTTCCAGGTGAAGATCGATATGGGGAATCGGCAGCGCCTGGCGCTTCAAGGTCAGGCTCACTTTATAATGAAATATCCGCCGGCCCTTGGAATTTTTACTCCATATCAGGGCATTAAAAGTGATATCTCCGTCATCATTTTTTACCCGCTCATCCATTTCTAGCGTGTAGCTATCTGCCAGGGTATCGTCAAAGACGATGCCCTTCAATACACGGTAATTGTCTAATGAGTAAAATACGTAACCGGGGTAGAGTTGTTCACAGGCGTTAGCCACCCAGGTAGCCGCGCAGGTGGCCGGCAGCACCGGATTCTGGCCGATGGTATGATCGTATAAAAACGGGTTGGCTTCCAAGCTCAGCTTGCGCTCGATTTGATAGTGGTGCACGCCGGGATCGGGTTCGGCCGCTGGGAGCGCCGGCAGGTTGCCCACGATCACCTGGATGCTGTCTTGCTGACCATCGGTAAGCTCTCGAACAAAAACTTCTGTGCCCACATCCGTTGGGATGACCTGGACATGCCGGGTTTCGAACGCTTTTTTTAATTCAGGCGTCACCATGCCCGCATCCCACGGCCCCCAATCAAAGGCGATAACGCGGACATTGGGGTTTTTACGCTTCAGACCGTAGGCGGTCTTATTCAAGATTTCGTTGGCAATAGCATAATCGGATTGGCCCACATTTCCAAAAAAGCCGACAATCGAAGAGAAAAGCACCAGAAAGCGAAGCTGGCTTACCGGAACCACATCGAGAAGCTTCTCAAGGCCAAGTATCTTGGGGTTATAGACCGTCTCGAAATCCGACTCGGATTTCTTTTCGATCAATTTATCCGCCAGGTTGCCTGCGCCATGGATAATGCCGCTGATAGGGCCAAGGCGTTGAGTTGGCTCAGCGATGGCTGCTTTTAGGCTTTGCCCATCGGTAATATCGGCCTTAACATATTCTGCCGCGCCACCTGCCGATTGAATGGCTTGCAGCGTTTCTCTTATTTCTCGTTGGACCTGGATATCTTTATAGATTTTTTGTATTTTTTGAGGGGTTGGTTTTTCACCGCTTTGCTGCAGATCCAGCATGATCCTCTTTTTCAATTCATTCTCATCCTGGCAATTGGCTGCATAGCCCGGCTCAGCCTGGGATAAGCCAGACCGGCCGACCAGGATAAACCGGCATTGTGTTTTTTGGGCCAGCCGGATTACACACTTGGCGGTAATCCCACGCGCACCACCGCTCACCAGCACGACAGAGTCTGAGGTAATGAAAGGTTTGGTTCCCATGGACATCTTTAACCCGTTCTTATTTTTGCCTGGTCAAGACCAGAGTCGCGCGGCCATGGGAGTTGTATCCCACTTCCGTAATCAACCGGTTAGGGTCGTGGAGCTCTGCCAGGACGATGTGAGCGGCTGATGCTGCTCCCATGCGGGGATCCAGGTCGATAGCCCGGCAGAATACCGGCTCCCATTCCAGGTTCAAGGTTTTTACCAGCCCGAACAAACCACCACTGGTGGGTCGCTCGATGCCTTCATGTCCAAGGCCAAATTCACCATCCAGCCGGGTAACCGCGATGAAAGCGGACCGGCCATCCGGGGTCACCTGGTTCAATTCGTCTTTCAAATGTTTTGCCATTAAAAATACAAGCTTAAGGACGTCCTTTTCTGCCTGGGAAAATTCAACCCGCGAATCGCTTTGGGAGGCCTGCCCGCCATGAAATGGAGACAGGTGGATGAAGACGCTGACCGGGCCGCATTGGTTTCGAATATCGCCAAGGGTCTTAATCAAATCGGCTTCCCCCAGGCCGGTTAGCTGGAATTGAGGAACTGTTTCAGGAAACAGGCTCGAAGATTGGGGGAGTAAATCACCGGGGAATTTTAATACTGCGGTTTTCCATCCCCGCCCGATCAACTCTTGAACCATTTCGCTGGTGGTGGGAGTGCCGTCATCGGTGACCAGGCAGATCGTTCCGTCTTTGAGCGAAAAATTCAGGCTATCTGGCTCTGGAAGGGTTTTGAGGGTCACCAGGTCGCGCTCAATGCCTGGCTCCAGGGTAAAGAACTGGCCTTCGCCTTCAAAAGGGTGAACATCCGCTGTAGCCTCCGATCTTCCGATATAGGCCGGTTGCCCGGTAGCCTGATCAAGTATGGGTTGAGCGGTTTGGTCCTCGGCTGAATCGTGGGGAGCTGGCGCTCCCTGGGCCAGGTGACCGGTAATTTGGGCTAAGGTGCGCATTTCAGCCAGGGCCTCCGGTTCGATCTTAGGCAATTGCGGGAAACGTTCCTGCATGGCGCCGAGAATTTCCACCCGTTTGATCGAGTCGATTCCCAGGTCGGCTTCCATATCCATCGTTGGCTCAAGCATTTCGACGGGGTAACCGGTTTTCTCGCTGACTACTTCCATCAAGGCCTGGGCAATCACGTCATTCGATATGTTAGTTGGAGCGGCGTCAACGGTTTGTGGGCTGGTTAACGCCTGGGTCATAGGAACAGCCTGGGCCGGAACAGGCGTTTGGGTTGGCAGAGCAGATAGCCCCTGGCCCAGGTGGTGAATGATCTGTTCGAGTGTGCGCATCTCGGCCAGGGCTTCCGGATCGACCTTGGGCAATTGCGGGAAACGTTCCTGCATGGCGCCCATGATCTCCACCCGCTTGATCGAGTCGATGCCCAGGTCGGCTTCCATGTCCATGGATGGCTCAAGCATTTCAACCGGGTAGCCGGTTTTCTCGCTGACTACTTCCATCAAGGCCTGGGCGATGGTTTCAATGGAAATGGATAGGGTTGCGGCTTGCGGGATGATGTCAATCGCGGGGGCCGGGGCAGGAGCCTTGGGCGGGATCTCAGGCTGCGCCGGCGGCATGGGTATGGATTGAGGCTGGGCTGGAGCGGGCGCAGTTTTTGGGGCGTGGACTGGTGCGGGTGATGGGCTGGCGGGAACGGGCATGGCAGCGATGGGCTTCGGTCCGGCCACGGGGGTGGCGGGCTTAGGAGCTGGGATGGCCCTGGTCACAACCGGCTGGCCCTGGGTGTTTCCTTGCAGCAGGCTGACCAGAGATTGGGAAACTTCCATTTGATTTTCAAGATAAGCCGCGTGGACTCGCGATGTTTCAGATTGATGCTGGTGGAATTGGTCCAGGCTTTGTTCGAGCGTCTTCAAAGCCGCATTGATTTGTTCCAAGGCCTGAACATCGCTGGCAGCCCCTGAAACGAGGCCGGCTTCCTGAAGAGATATTTGGCTGAATGCACGGGTATATTCCGTTTCATTGGCCAGGTATTGTTCATGTGTATGGGCTAAAGTGTTTTGTTGAGCGACCAGGTTGGATAACAAGATATCCAGGGTGGAGTCGTTTGCTTCCGCGAGAGGAAAACCGGGAATAACAGGCTCAATTCTCGCCGGTTGGCTGGTTGATTTAGGAGATTCGTGAGTACCCATAAGGCTCCTGGAATTCGATTGAGTTTCGACTGGTAAAGGATCGGGATTGACCCGCATTGGCGTGTGCTCAGGCGGATTGCCAGAGGTGACTTTAAAGCCATCGTTCAAAGCTTTTTCCATCGATAGGCGGGTCTTTTCAGAGATATAGAACCCACCATTTAACATGATTTTTATCCCGCTCTTTTTCTTAGGGGGTTTTTGATCGATTCGCCGGTAAGGATCAAAATCGGGCAGTGGCAGCCCGGCCACGCGTAAGATCATCACCGCTTCGCGTAATTGCCGGTCTCCATTTTTCTTAGGGTTGGCATTCAGCGCAACTGCCAGGTGCGGCCGGTCTCCCAAGATTGAATGAACCAGACCGGTGATGACTGACTTGGGGCCAAACTCGACGAATATTCGGCCCCCGTCCGCATAGATCGACTCGATCTCATCGCGAAACAGGACGGGTTTTAAGATGTGATGACTCAGGGCAGTCTGGATTGCCGAGGGATCGCTGGCATGTTTTTTCCCGGTCGAATTCGAATACACCGGGACTTTGGGCGCGTGAAATGGCACGGAAGCAATGGCCTGGCTAAATGGCTTTTGGGCATGTCCAACCAGGGGTGTATGGAATGCAGCCGATACCGGTAAAAGCACCACCGAATAACCATGGGAGGTCAAGAAATCCTGAATTTGAGCGATGGCCTGCTTAGGCCCTGCCAGGACAACCTGGGTGTTGGAGTTCCAGTTGGCCAGGATGATATCAGGAAAATCTTTCAGGAGAGCTCCAACCTGTTCACCGCTGCCCTTAACGGCCAGCATGGCGCCGGCGTCAAAGGCCGGATCATCCGGGGCGGCCATGGCCTTACCCCGGGCTTTGGCCAGGGAAAAATAATCTTCCTCACTGATCACGCCGGCGGCCCACAAGGCAGTCAACTCGCCGAAGCTGTGCCCTGCGGTGAAATCAGCTTTAAAACCAGCGCTGGATAATAACTTGAACAGGCCAACGCTCATTGCGCCAATGGCGGGCTGGGCGTGTTCGGTAGACTGTAAGGTTTTGTCTTGCTCCTCTTTATCCGCCGGTGTGAAAGCGGGTGGGGGATAGACCAGCCCGGAGAGGGGGCGTTTCCCATCCTGGGTAAAATGTTGGTCGATGGTCTGGAAAGCCTGGCGAATTTCGGGGAAATTCAAGGCGATTTCCCTGCCCATGTCCACATATTGAGACCCCTGGCCAGAAAAAGTTGCGACTACTTTCCCTTCTGTTTCCAGGCCGTTCCTGCGGTAATAAATACCTTTGGGGTTTTCCCAAGCGACATCGTCCGGCTTGCCTTGCAGGGTTTCCAGGGCCGTTTTCAAGAGCATCTGGCCTTCATCGACATCCTCGGCAACCAGGCCGAGCCTGGCTTCGGCCGGACCGGGAACCAGCCTGTTCGAGGCGATTGCGTGATTTTGAAATGCCTTTTTTCCATCATCTGCTGACCAGGCTGAAAGGGTAGCCTGTAAGGTTTTAATTAATTCAGCCGGGGTAGGGGCAGACCAAATCAGGCTGTAGGGTACGCTTTGAACGCGATAAGCCTGGTGGGTGTTTTCTGGCTGGTATTCCTCAAGAACTACGTGAAAATTGGTGCCCCCAAAGCCAAATGCGCTGACGCCTGCCCGGCGCGGGCGGCCATCAGCGGGTTGAATCCATGGTCGGGTCTCGGTATTGATATAGAACGGGGTATCTTCGATGCCCATCTTGGGGCTGGGCCGGGTAACATGCAGCGTTGGCGGTAATACTTTATGATAGAGAGCCAGGGAGGTTTTTATCAGGCTGGCCGATCCGGCAGCCGCCTTGGTATGCGCTATCTGCGATTTGACACTTCCCAGGGCGATTTGAGGACCATGTTGATCCCTCTGAGGATCGAGAAAAACTTCTTTCAAACTCTGGAACTCAGCCGGGTCCCCCGCTGAAGTGCCCGTTCCATGTGCTTCTATCAATCCCACGCTCGTAGGCTCGAAACCGGCCTCAGCATAGGCCCGCTGCAGCGCTTTCACCTGGCCAGCCGGGCGAGGCGCATAGATGCTTTTGTAGCGGCCATCGCTTGATGTGCCGATGGCACGAATCACAGCGTAAATCCGGTCGCCGTCTCGTTCCGCATCCTCGAGCCGCTTTAGGACAAGCATCCCCAGGCCTTCACCCGCCAGCATGCCGTCTGCTTCAGCGTCAAACGGGCGAGAGAACTGGCTTTTTGAGAACGCCGGCGTTTTGCTGAAACACATGAAGGTATTGATTGAATTGTCGGTATCCACGCCACCCGTGATCATCATGTCAGTGTGGCCTTCGATTAGCTCGCTGACTGCCATGCGTGTCGCTGCCAGAGAGCTGGCGCAAGCGGCATCGACGACGCAGTTGGTGCCGCCTAAATCGAGCCGATTGGCAATGCGCCCGGCGATGACATTTCCCAGGATGCCTGGAAACGCATTTTCTTCCCAGCCCACGTAGCTGGCTTTGATCTTTTCGATTACTTTCTGGGCATCCGCATCTGAAAGCCCGCTGGACTTCAAGGCTTTTTCCCAAACAGGGTATTGAAGCCTGGTAATTAAGGGAGTGAACAGCTTGGTAGATGTTCCACCGAAACCCAGGATGACCCCGGTGCTCTCGCGGTAGCGAGGATTGCCTTCTCCATACCCGGCATCTTCTAGGGCATCTCGGGCAACTACCAGCCCCAATAATTGGGAAACGTCTGTCACTTCCAGGATGTTGGGTGGTAAACCAAATTCAGCCGGGTCAAACTCTATATCCGGGATAAAAGCCCCGCGCTGGCAATAAGTTTTGTCTGGCGCATTAGGGTCCGGATCATAGTATTGATTTTTATCCCAGCGGGATAAAGGGATGTCGGTGATGGTATCGATTTTTTTGACGATGTTATCCCAATATTCTTGTAAGTTTCTGGCTTGCGAAAAAATAGATGCCATGCCAATGATGGCAACTGGCACTTTATTGGTAGAACTGACCATGTATGTTAATACCTCCAGGGGTGTTTAATAAACCCGTTATGAGGATTAACCCAAAGTTTTTAGGATAGTTGCGGATTCTTGGTTATTTTGACGAGGTCAAGACCTGGATAGGTTGAAATAGAATCCACTTGATGGCGAGCAAGGATAGAAAGGAAAGCCCTACCAGGATGACACTGAGCGTCAAGGCCTGATGAATATCCATTTCAAAACCCAGGTAGACTGCCAGGGGCATGGTTTGAGTTCGGCCAGGGTAATTTCCAGCAAACATGATCGTTGCGCCAAACTCACCGAGCGAGCGAGCCCAACTCATCACTCCGCCGCTGATTAACGCCTGCCTGGACAAGGGGAAAGTTAAATGGATAAAGGTTTGCCACCGGTTGGCGCCGTCTAACTGGCAGGCCTGTTCGAGTTCTGGATCAATGGTGGAAAAGCCCAGGGAGGCCGCCCGGATATAAAAAGGGGTGGCGATAAAGAGCTGAGCCATGACAACAGCCGCTTGCGTGAACGCTACATTGATACCGATCCTGGCTAGCCAGCTCCCAATGAATCCGTTTCGTCCAAAAGTGAGCAGCAGGGCCACTCCGGCGACCAGGGGCGGCAACACCGTCGGCAGATCGATGATGGCGTCCAAAACCCGCTTCAAAGGGAATTGGTGTTTGGCCATCAGATAAGCCAGGGGGGTGCCGAAGGCGATGGTTAAAATCAGGCTGATACTGGTCGTTTTCAAGCTGATCATGATCGCCTGGATGACCTCTGGAGCGCCAATTTGACCCAGGATCTGGCTTATCGGCACGCTCGAAACCAGGATCAACAGGGGCACAGATATAAACAGGGCGAATGGCAGGCTCATGGCCTCAATGATGTGACGAGACCAGTGGGCGAAAGGGTTTGTGCGAGGCGGCAATATTTTGGATGGATTCATATATGATTTAACTTTCATAGAAGGCTCATCCGAGGAGCAGCCAGAACTGTCCAGCCGTGCAAGGGTTCAGGCAGTCTGCCTTGACCAACCCCATGCTGGCTCATTTTTTTCCCTGGCGTATTCATATTGCTAGAAGAACGTAATTTATAGTATCATAGGGATTATTAATCTGGGATAGGTTTTTATAAGATTTGTATGGTGACGATCGCCGATCTTTCTGATAAACCCAAATACACGATTAAATCTGTCAGCTCTCAAACCGGAGTCAGGCCAGTTACCTTACGGGCTTGGGAGCGGCGGTATGATATTCTAACCCCATTCCGTTCAGAAAATAAGTACCGGCTTTATTCCGATCGGGATGTCGCCATCCTCCGGTGGATTAAACACCGGGTGGATGGTGGCCTGTCTATCAGTAGCAGCGTCAGCGAATTTAAAGCGATGCAACAGGCAGGCAACCTGCCGGAGATTGTCCCAAATCTGCAGCCCACCAATAATAGCCGGCAGGCTAATTCGACTGCGCATTATGCTCAATTGCTTTACAAAGCGCTGGCTCAGCACGATGAAATTGCCGCGAGCGACATTTTACGAGAAGCGCATGCTATTTTTGACCTGACCACGATCTGCCTGGATGTGATTACCCCCTGCCTGATTGAAATAGGAGAAGCCTGGCATCGCGGGGATATTCGCATTACAACCGAGCATTTTGCCAGTGCTTTTTTACGGGGAAAGTTGTTGACCTTGTTACAGGCTTACCCATTCCGGAGGGGCTCACCGACGATCATCATTGGCTGCGCTACCAATGAACAGCATGAAATTGGCAGCCTGATCCTGGCCGTCCTGCTTCGCCGGGATGGCTTTCGGGTGGAGTACCTGGGGCAGGATGTCTTGATTGAGGATTTGATTGACTACGCACGCTATGAACATCCTGCGCTGGTGTGCCTGTCGGCGACCACTGAAACCTCGGCGCATGAACTCATCTTCATGCAGGATAAATTATCCAAAATAAAACCCTCCCCGCTCTTTGGTTTTGGAGGCCGGGTATTTAACGTGCGGCCTGATATCAGAGGCCAGGTGCCGGGTATATTTTTGGGTGAAAACCTTTTAGACGCGGTTAAAGCTATTCACCAGTTATTGAAAGCGTAATTCAAGCCCATCGATAATCGCCTTATCGCGCTTTTCCAATAGACAAACCTGTTACAAATAATAAACGCGCATCAGGGGGTGTGTTATATTTTTGGGAATGGTCGTCTTGGGAGTTTTTGTATGAGCGATGATTTCCATGGCGGTGATTCCCACACTCCGGTCTATAACATCAAAGCTGTCGCTCGCCTGGTTGGACTTTTACCCGTAACCCTTCGAGCCTGGGAAAGGCGGTATGGCCTGCCAGTGCCAAAGCGAGGGGGGCAAGGATACCGGTTATATTCCGAGTACGATGTCCGTACTTTACGCTGGTTGAAATCTCAAATTGACGCGGGTTTAAGCATTGGAAGGGCCACCGATTTATTGACCGACTTACGTTCCAAGGGACTCGATCCGGCGAATGATGCGAATCGTGCGGTTGAACAGGTGGCATCTCCTGCAGTTTTACAGGGGCAATTGAATAAAGACCTCATCCATTTCGATGATATGTCTGCCAGCGATACCCTCAAGCGTGCATTCTCCCTTTATGGGTTAGACCAGGTGATGAGTGATGTGATCCAGCCAACGTTGGTTTCAGTAGAGGATGGCTGGCATCGAGGTGATTTACCCATTGCGACGGAGCATTTTTCGACCCAATTTTTTATCCAGCATTTGAGTAACCTGCTGGCCGGGGCTTCCCCTGCTAATGCTACGGGGGTGATCGTCGCCGCGTGCGCCCCCGGTGAGATGGAACAGCTTGGCTTGCTCATGCTGGTGACCGCGCTGCGTTGGCATGGATGGGACGTTAAGTACCTGGGCCCAGACCTGCCCCTCGATCAACTGGCGGAAGCTCTCTCTCCGATCCATCCTCGGATGTTGTTGTTCTCAGCGACATGCCTGGAATCAGCCCAACATCTGTCTGAATTACCCCGCACGGCCAGGCAATTCATGCCCCCTGAACCGAAAGTGGTCTTGATCGGGCCGGCTTTTTCAGAGATGGATCCTCGCGATCTGCCCGGACTGTACCTGCAAGGCACCATCGCAGAGATGGTTCTGAAGATCGAAGGGTTGATGGAATCGTAAGGGCCCTCAACATTCCAGCCTGTCCAATCATTGGGGGGATCAAGGGATCAACCTAATGATCCAGGCTTTAGAAATAACCCGGCAAAGTGGGTGAGCGCCTGAAGGTGTTCGGCGGGTGTGGTGAAACCACACCCCATTGTATTGACGGATAGATGAGTCGCTCCCGCGTCTTGCCAGGCTTTGAGCGTAACTTGCCAGCCGGCTTCATTTTGGGCGCGATAGTTGAGGCGCGGCTCGATCCCAAAACTTTGCGGGGGCCTGCCGGCAGCCTGTAAATGATGTTTAAGAGTCGCTAAGGCTTGTTCAGCATCGGTCGTGGAAGTGTAATTGGGCATCCACCCGTCGGCGAGGTAGGCCGCCCGGCGAAGTTGTTCTTCCGATTGGCCGCCGAACCAGATAGGGATAGGCCGTTGAACAGGGAGGGGGTTGATCCCGGCATCATCAAGGGTATGGTATTTCCCCTTGAAATTGACCAGCGGTGATGTCCACAACAGTTTCATGACCTGCACCTGCTCTTCAATGCGCCGCCCACGGTTATGAAAAGACTCGTTCAAGCCGGTATATTCCACGGGATTCCATCCCAGGCCAACGCCAAGGCGTAGCCTTCCCCCGGAAAGCACGTCTAACTCAGCCGCCTGTTTGGCTACCAGGATGGTCTGTCGCTGGGGCAGGATGATGATACCCGTGGCAAATTCCAGGGTGCGAGTCAAGGCGGCCATGTAGGAAAAAAGCAGGAAAGGCTCGTGGAAAGAAGTCTGGTAGGTGTAAGGGCCGTTCAAACCCCCTGGGCGGTTAGGGTTGGCGCCCAGGACGTGGTCGTAAGCCAGGACATGCGTGTAGCCTAGAGCTTCAACCGACTGGGCGTAATCGTGAATAGCCCCCGGATCATTTCCAAATTCTGTTTGAGGAAAAACAACGCCTATTTTCATCGAATGTTTCCTTCTTTCTCCCTTTTCACCAAGTATAACAAGATTCTACAAATTCGCCTGGCGTAAACTCATAATTTATAGTAAAATAGGTGGTTAATAGAACTGTCCTCATCCAGGGATTTAAATAATGGATGCCTGGAGGAAGATGGATTAAAAGCTATTATATCCGGTCGACCGGCCGGGAGTAGGTTTTGTTAGATTTCTTACGCAAAGTGCGCCTGCAACGAGCGGTTTAGTTATCTGAGAGTCATCTATGCCCCGCGCGGATTTCGTCCGTCGGGGTTTTTCTTTATATAATTTTGGATAAAAGGTTGTTTGGATGTCAAAAAATAAACTTCGTATAATTCCCCTGGGTGGCCTGGGGGAAGTCGGTAAAAACATGATGGCCTATGAGTATGGTCAAGATATTCTCATTGTGGATACCGGGTTAATGTTTCCAGAAAATGATATGCTCGGGATCGATTATATCATCCCGGATTTTGAGTACCTGGCCGATAAGGCCGATCGAGTACGCGGCATTGTCATTACGCATGGACATGAGGATCACACCGGGGCGATTCACCATGTCTTAGAGATGGTCAACGCGCCGGTATATGCCACGCCCCTCACCCGGGGTATGCTTGAAGCCAAGCTGGCCCGTTATGGGATGGCTCAAAAGGCGGATTTACGCACAGTCCAGGCGGGTAGCAGCGTCCAGATCGGCTCATTCAAGGTGGAATTTTTCCATGTCTGCCATTCCATACCGGATGGGGTGGGCGTAGGGATCGAGACGCCGGCCGGCTTGATTGTGCATACCGGGGATTACAAGTTTGATCACACCCCCGTGGATAACTGGCCAAGTGATTATGCCAAGCTGGCTGAATTTTCGCGCCGAGGTGTGCTAGCTTTATTGTCCGATTCGACCAACTCCGAGCGTCCGGGTTGGACGCCCTCGGAACGGGTGGTCGATGCGGGTTTTGAGTCGGTGTTTAGCCAGGCGGATGGACGGATCATTATCGCCACCTTTGCCTCCCTCATCTCTCGTATCCAACAGGTGGCTAACGCCGCCCTCCGGCATAAGCGAAAAATGGCTGTTGTGGGACCGAGCATGGTCGATAATGTCAAGATTGCCCGGAAGCTTGGTTACCTGGAAATACCTGATTCCTTGTTGCTGCCATTGGATCAGGCTCTTGCTTTACCGGATGACGAATTGGTGCTGGTGTGCACCGGGTCGCAAGGAGAACCGTCCTCAATTTTGGGCCGGCTTTCAATCGGCACCAACCGCCAGTTCGATGTCAAGGCGGGTGACACGATAGTCGTGTCCTCTCATCCCATTCCTGGCAATGAAGAGACCGTCTATCGCACGATTAACCGCTTGTTCCAACGGGGCGCTAATGTGATTTACGAAGCGATCGCCCCCGTCCATGTGTCGGGTCATGCCAGCCAGGAGGAGATGAAGCTGCTCTTTCACCTGACACGTCCCAAGTATTTCATCCCGATCCATGGGGAAATTCGCATGTTGCGCCAGAACGCCAACCTGGCGGAACAAGTGGGCATTCCTAAGGAAAACATTGCTGTCGTCGAAAATGGCCAGGTGATTGAGTTTGAGAACGGCGTGATGAAACTGGCAGAGCGGATACCCGGCGGTTATGTCTTTGTTGAAGGGTCGGATGTATCGGATATGGATCCCTCGGTTATGCGTGAACGAGAAATCATGTCGCGCGATGGGGTTTTGATGGTGAAAATCACCATCGATGAGAAGACCAGCCAGCTTTTAACCGATCCTGAAATTACCACCCGGGGCTTTAAGCTGGGAGCGGATGCCGATGCGCTGGTCAATGTTGCGCGGAAGCGGGTGGTTGATACCCTGGCCAGGGCGAATGGCAGCCTGCAAGCTGACCTGGAGCAGGTCCTCAAAAATGTAATCTACAACGAAATTCACCGCCGGCCGATTGTTCTGGTAGCGGTGAATAAGTTGTAGGCGCGATAGCGCTGTTCTGAGCAGAGGAAGGGTTAATCCCCCAGGCAGGTGCCAACCTCGCGAGCAGAGCGCACCCAGAGATGGTCGAGAGGCACCGTCCTGCGTTTATTGACCACCTCTTTCAGGGGCACCGGAACAGTTTTTTGATTCTTGTAGGCTACCATGACCCCTGTCGAGCCTTCAGCAATCAGCCGGGTCGTGGCTGTCCCCAGCTCTGAGGCCAGCAGGCGGTCGAGCGCTGAAGGCGTCCCGCCGCGTTGGACGTATCCCAGGATGGTGACCCGCGACTCCAGGCCCGTGAGCACTTCGAGCTTTTGAGCCATTCTCATCGTTTTCCCGGTCTGGGAGACCTGGAATTCCAGTAAACGGCTGTCGGCTTCTTCTATCTCTGCCTGGGCAGAGGCTGCTTGTTTATCTTTCAGCAATCTTTGGTAAATTTCAGCGTCTTCGGTGGTCATCGCCCCTTCTGAAACGGCCACGATGCTGAAGCGTTTCCCGCCGCGCGATCGCTCGAGGATGGCTTCTGCAACCTTGTTGATGTCGTACGGTATTTCAGGGATTAATATCACATCGGCGCCGCCGGCAATGCCGGCCCCCAGCGTCAGCCAGCCGGCATTATGGCCCATCAGCTCTACCACGATGATCCGGTGGTGGCTGTGCGCCGTGCTGTGCAGCCGGTCAATGGCATCGGTGGCAATTCCCAGGGCGGTATTGAATCCCAGGGTGATATCTGTTTTAGCGACATCGTTATCGATGGACTTGGGCAGTGTAATGATTTGCAGGCCTTTTTTCAATAACCGGTAAGCGTTCTTCGCCGTACCACCCCCTCCGATACACACGAGGACATCCAGGTGGTGGCGCTTATAAGTCTCAACCATCGCATCGGTCATGTCCAGGAATTTACCCCCCACAGGCATGCGGTGCGGCTTATCGCGGCTGGTGCCCAGGATGGTGCCGCCCACGGTTAAGATGCCGGATAGGGCTGACTCGTCCAGGCTGATGGTCCGATCGTGGAGCAGCCCATGAAAGCCATCATAAAACCCAACTAATTGCATGGATTTATCGCGAGCCGATTTACCGATGCCGCGTAAAGCAGCGTTCAATCCCGGCGTATCGCCACCGGCGGTTAAGATACCGACATATTTTGTCATGCTATTGATCCTCCTGAATAAAGAACCATAAACCTATTTAATTATATAATAGAGCTCTCATGTTTGTGTTCTTATCCAAGTTTTTACCGCCATTTATTTATCCTTTAGGCCTGGTGATCATCCTCCTGGCTGCGGGTTTGATCCTTTACCGCTCTGCCAGGCTGCGGACGATCAGCCTGTCGTTGGCTTTGCTCCTGTTGCTGATTGCTTCTAATCGGTGGGTGGCGTTCAGCCTGGTGCGCTCCCTGGAGTGGCAGTACCTGCCATCAGGGGAGCTGCCGCAGGCTCGCATGATTGTCGTCCTGGGTGGCGGTACGGATGCGGCCGATCCCCCTCGGGCGATGGTCCAGGTGAATGGGGCCGGCCAACGCGTGATTTATGCAGCGGAGCTTTATAAACAAGG
The DNA here is from genome assembly GCA_021789855.1 of Chloroflexota bacterium. Classification (GTDB taxonomy): domain Bacteria; phylum Chloroflexota; class Anaerolineae; order Anaerolineales; family Anaerolineaceae; genus JAJYIW01. The sequence continues at coordinate 20,816 of JAJYIW010000025.1, forward strand.
GAAAGCCAGCAGCATCCTGGCGAGCGGCGGTAACCTGGACTTTAGCGCTCCCCAGGCTTCAACCCCGGCTCAAGAAATGAAATCACTCCTGCTATGGATGGGGGTTCCTGATCAAGCGATCATCCTGGAGAATCAATCCCAAAATACGCATGAAAATGCAGTCGATTGCGCTAAAATTTTAAATGCAAAAAATATCAAGACTATTATCCTGGTGACTTCTGCTATCCACATGCCAAGAGCGGTTGCGGTTTTCCAAAAACAAGGGCTAACGGTGATCCCGGCACCGGCTGACTTCAGCGTGACACAGGCGGGGTGGTCTGATTTAAATCACGCTCCTCTGGCCGCCCAGGTGGTCAACCTGTTGCCGTCGGTCAGTTACCTGGGCATGACGACTGGCGCTTTGAAAGAATACCTGGGCATCCTGGTTTACCGGATGAGGGGTTGGATCCAATGAAAATCGACCGGCTGGTCCGATCAAATCGGAAAACTATCGCTTTAATCATCCAAAAGGATGGCACTTTCATCGTGCGGGCTCCCCATCGCCTGAGCATCCAGCGCATCTTGGATGTAGTGAAAGGCAGGCAAGCCTGGATCGAGACTCAGCAAGCGTCTATTCGCCAGTCATGGGAGGCCTTTCACCGGCACAGCTTTACGACTGGAGAAGCTTTTTATTACCTGGGGAATATTTACCCGCTGGAAATCGTCGAAACGGCTAGCCAGGCCTTAAGCCTGGACGGGCGGTTTTACTTACGACGCAGGGATCTACCCCAGGCCAGGCAGGTCTTTGAAACCTGGTATCGCCAGCGGGCGAGCGAGATCATGACCGAGCGAGTTGGCTGGTATGCTGCGCAATACGGCTTTTCATATCAGCGCATCCGCTTGACCTCGGCATTAACCCGCTGGGGCTCGTGCAACCCAAAAGGGGGGCTCAACTTCACCTGGAGGCTGGTCATGGCGCCCCTGGCTGTTATTGACAATGTGGTCGTCCATGAGCTGGTGCACACCAGGATTAGAAACCACTCTTACGAATTCTGGAAGCAAGTTCAAAACATCTTTCCTGATTATAAAACCTGCGATAGCTGGCTAAAGCAAAACGGGCCCAGGTTGAACCTGGATTAAAGGGATGTCACCTGGTTAGGGACAACGGAAGATAGAGGGTGTACCAGGGGGTGGTCACGGTGATGGGATCGGATGCGGCTGTTTCGCTCTTGGAGCTGGACGCCGTCACCTGGTAGGTGTAGCTGGCGCCGGGACGCAAGCCATTATCGTCAAAGGTTAAGTTCCATGCGGCCGCCTTGCCAATTACCTGGAAGGCCTGTTCAACGCCAATGGCTAACCGCTGGATTTTATACTCGACTACGCTGCGGCCTGGCGACCAGCTCAGTCTCACCTTGACCGGTGATAATGCTACTGCTTGCAGGCCAGTAGGTGGTAGCAAAAATGTGCATTGGCCTGTCCTGGTGGAAAGAACGGGTGAATAAGGCGACGAACCGGTTGCATTGACCGCTTTTACCCGGAACTGGTAGGGGGTTTCGCAACCTAGCAGGTTCACGGCAGCCGATGTGGCGCCTGCCGGCAGGATGATCGTCCGTTCTACGGAGGTGAATACGTCGTCAGATTGCTCCAGCACCAGGGTGCCGGCTGGCCCGAAGTGATCCAGATCGGTGGACAACTGCCAGGTTAAAATAACGCTATCCTCGCCGGTCGAGCTCACCATAACGTCATAGGGCGCAGCCGGTGCGAGGAGGGTAGAGGCGCCGGCCAGGTTGCTGTAGGCTGAGTCGCCATTGCCGTTATGGGCTTTGATTCGGTAGTCAAAAGCCTGGTTAACCGGGGGGTGGCTATCCGTGAATTCCTGGGTATTGGCTGCAAGCGTTGCCAATGGACTCCACTCCGCCTGGTTTTGGGCTGACCGTTCCAGGATAAATGACGCCTCATCCTTGGCGTTGTCTATCCAGGTCAGGTGGATGGATGGCTGGGTGGGATCGGTATAATCGGTGGAGGCACCCAGCGAAGAGGGCGGTTGAGGGCCCGGCCCATCACGGAAATTTGCGACAGTCAGCGCCGTATGATTGAGAGATTGTGCATTGTCCGCTGCATTTAAGGGATCGGTGGAGGAGATGCCAGTGGGAACCTGGTCGTAGAAGACCGATGGATTAGACCAGTAATTTATCCTGGGGCAGGGGGTGCCAAGGCTGAGATCGGCGCAGAATTTGGCGTCCGCCATGATGGTGCGGAAAAGGTGAGCAGGATCCTGGTAACCGTAGGAATAGGGATACGCGCCAATTTGGCCGGCTGAATTGAGCCGGTCGTGGCTGCTGCCCATCAGGTGGCCGAGAACGTGGCCCAATGAATATTGTTCAATAGCGCAATCCAGGCTCACCAGGCCGTAAGCCTTTTCGGTGAAGGAGCCATCCAGGGTGTCCATAGTTTGCGCGTAGCCACAAAAGGGTGTTTTCGCTGCGACCAATAAGATGACTACATCCGCAGAGGTAACGTCGCGCATGGTATGAACCGCCTCCAAATAAGCATAATTATTGGTCGGGTTGATCAGGTTAGCTAACAGGTCTCCCCAGAAATCATCGGCGCCGTTCTCCGAAAAGGGCACCAGGCCTGTCCCTACCAGGGTGATCCTTGGGTTAACCCGGCTGTTCTGAAAACTCAGGTTGACTTCCGCAACGCCGGTTTCGATCCGGGCGAGGATCTGGCCTTCGCCTCCGGCCAGGCTGAGGGCATCCTGGTCATAAACCGCCAGCAGGTCAATCCGGGATCC
>JAJYIW010000026.1 GCA_021789855.1 Chloroflexota bacterium
TGATCGCCGGCAAGCCCCCCTTGCTCGTTAGCGGCGGTGCGTTCGCTGGAGCCCAATGGATAACTGGCTTCTGCCTGGCTACGCTCAATCAACCCCTTGTAATAATAAACCGTTCCATCGGGCGGTTGTGGATTGGCGGCCAGGTAGCGGTCGAAGGCGGCGTTGGCCAGATCGTACTTGCCGGCATAGTAATCGACCAGTCCGCGATCGAAGTCATCGACAGGCTGGTTCGCGTTTACCAGGGCGACCAGGGCGGAGTAACTGTCGTAGGAAGTTGGGTAATGGGTCACGGCGTCCTGAAAATAACGATAGGCCTGATCGACAGTGCCCAGGCTGATCTCGATTCGCCCGATCAACAAATCCATGGTGGCTTTAGTGTAATCGCTGCGGGTGTTTTTATATATTTCAGTGAATTGCGAGAGCGCCGTGTTGAGATCGCCCTGGCTGAGGTTTGCCTGGGCTACCTTAATGAGCAGGCTTTCAGAGGTTCCCAGGTGAGGGGCGTTGATTGCGGCCTGGTATGCCTTAATCGCGCCGGCATAATCTCCGGCGTTGTCCAGGATATCCCCTCGCTGTTCCTGGATGTAGGCGTCAATCACCCCTGGATTCAACTGTAAGAAGGCGCTGAGGGCGCTGTCGGCTTCCTGATATTGTTTTTGCGCCGCATAAATTTCACCAATAAAGTAGAGCGCCCTGGCGCGTACGTCATTGGGAGAGCCAGCCTGGGCCAGGGATTGGAAGTCGTTGAGGGCTGCCGCGTTATCACCACTTTCGTAACTGGCCCGGCCAAGGCCCAGGCGAGCTTCAGCCTGGACGGCTGGATCGGTCGATCCGTCCAAAGCGGCCTGGTACGAAGCCCGAGCCCGATCATAGTCCCCTTCGAGCATGGCCTGGTCCCCATCCATTAATTGGGCTGCCGGCGCCGGCGTGGGGGTGGGGGTCAGGGTAGGGGTAGGCGTTGGCGTCGGCGTAGCGCTTGGTACAGGGGTAAGGGTCGCAGTGGGTGTGGCGCGGTTTAGCGTCAGGGTAGTCGGCCAGGCGCAGGCCTCTACGACCAGCATCATGGCCAACAGAATCATGAAGAGGGGATTCTTTTTCATCTCGTCTTAAGCGATAGGCGTCAATTCAGCATCAATGTTTTGACAAACAACCGTTTGCATGTTAAACTAGCTTTACTACACCTTGATTACGCTCTCGGATGAGGGCGTTTTTTATGTCTGGCTTATGCGCACACTTGAATGGGATCTCAATCGTAACACACTTCGTATGATCGATCAGCGGCTATTGCCGCGTGATTTGGTCGTGGTCTCGCTGGATACGTACCAGGAGGTGGCTGATGCAATCAAGACGATGGTGGTTCGCGGAGCGCCAGCCATCGGCGCGGCGGCGGCATTCGGCCTTGCCTTGGCCGCCCGCAGCTCAGCAGCCCATGACCTGCCCGGCTTACGCGCCGACCTTCAGCAGGCTGCAGAGGTATTGAAATCTACCCGGCCCACCGCTGTTAACCTCGCCTGGGCGCTCAAGCGCATGCTGGCGGTGGCAGAGACCGATGCCATTTCGCCCAGCGGGATGGCCGACCGGTTGCTCACCGAGGCCCAGGCGATCGCCGACGAGGACGTGGCGACCAATCAGAAAATGGCCCGGTGTGGCGCTGGTTTGATCGAGGATGGCGACACGATCATCCACCATTGTAACACAGGCTCCCTGGCTACCGTAGATTGGGGGACTGCCCTGGGTGTCATTCGCATGGCTCACCAGATGGGAAAACACATTCATGTCCTGGTGGACGAAACCCGTCCGCGCTTGCAGGGTGCGCGCCTCACTGCCTGGGAATTGGGCCAGTACGGCATCCCCTATGATATCATCAGCGATGGGGCGGCGGGTTATTTCCTTTCCCGCGGCCTGGCTCAAAAGGTCTTTTTTGGCGCGGATCGGGTGACTGCCAGGGGCGACGTGGCGAACAAAGTCGGAAGTTATATGCTGGCGTTGGCTGCACATGATAACCGGGTACCGGTTTATGCCGTTTTCCCTATCTCTACGGTTGATTTTTCTCTCCAGAACGGCGAAGATATCCCCATTGAAGAACGAGAGGCGGGAGAGGTGTTGGATATCGAAGTCAGGGGGGTGAAAGTGGTTCCTGAAGGCGCCTCGGCGCGAAACCCGGCGTTTGACGTTACCCCTCACCGCCTGTTAACTGGCTGGGTAACTGAAAGAGGGGTCATTTGGCCGCCTTTTGAGGGGGCATTTGTTCAACCCTACCAGGCCCAGCCCTAACCTCCCCGAAAGGCATGGATCTAAAGTGATGGATATTATTTGTACTGGTTCGATCGCGTATGATTACCTGATGACATTCCCTGGCTATTTCAAGGATCATATCCTTCCGGAAAAACTCGATTCGATCAGCCTGTCTTTTTTGGTGGATAGCATGGTACGCCAGCGCGGAGGAACAGCGCCGAACATTGCGTATACTCTGGCCTTGTTGGGGGCGCATCCCCGCCTGGTCGGCACGGTGGGCGAGGATTTTTCGGATTACAACGAATGGCTCAAAAGCAAGTCGATCGACACCCGTGACGTGCGCCGGATCCCGGGTAAATTTACTGCTTCCTTTTTTGTAAATACGGATCGGGCTAACGCCCAGATTGCCAGCTTTTACCCGGGCGCCATGGCGCATGCCAGCGAGATTTCCATGCGTGACCTGGGCCTTTCCCCATCCGACCTGGTGGTGATCTCACCGAACGATCCAGGTGCGATGATCCAGTACGCGCAGGAATGCCGTGAATTGGGAATACCCTATTTGTATGATCCCAGCCAGCAAATTGTCCGCATGGCTGCGGACGATCTTCGCCAGGGGGTTGAAGGCGCGCACGCTTTGTTCTTGAATGATTACGAATACGAACTGCTAAAAAAGCATACTGGCTTGACTGAGGAGTCGATTCTATCCAGGGTCTCTCTGATGGTCATTACCCTTGGGGAGTCGGGGGCCGCCATTTATGCTTCTGGCCAATGTGTTCGGGTGCCGGTGGTGCCGCCTGAGAAGATCGCTGATCCGACGGGCGTAGGCGATGCTTTCCGGGGTGGTTTTTTGACCGGTTACCGGCTTGGCTTAGACTGGGATACCTGTGGTAAAATGGGCGCTCTGGCAGCCACTTATTGCCTGGAGCAGGTCGGCACACAATCGCACAGCTTTACCCCGATCGAGTTTATCAGCCGGTTCCGCCGTCATTTCGACGATCAGGGTAAACTCGACGTTTTACTCAAATAACACATGGAGGACTGGAATGGAAAATTATCACGTTAAAGACCTGAGCCTGGCTGAAGGCGGGCGGAGGAAGATTGATTGGGCCGAGCGCGAAATGCCCGTTCTACGGCTGATCCGGGAGCGTTTCAGGAAAGAACGTCCCCTGGCGGGGATACGGGTGTCTGCATGCCTGCATGTCACGACGGAAACGGCTAACCTGATGGCGACATTGCAATTGGGCGGGGCTGATATCGTCCTGACGGCTTCAAATCCGCTCTCCACCCAGGATGAAGTAGCGGCGGCGCTGGTTTCTCATTATGAAATTCCAGTGTATGCAATCAAAGGGGAAGATAACGCCACGTATTACACCCACCTCAATGCTGCCCTGGATCATAAGCCCCAAATGACGATGGATGATGGGGCTGACCTGGTGAGCACGCTGCACAAGGATCGGCGCGAGCTCCTCCCTGCGATGATCGGCGGGACGGAAGAGACTACCACGGGTGTGATCCGCCTGCGCGCCATGGCGGCTGACGGCGCAATGGCTTTCCCCATTATCGCCGTGAATGATGCCATGACCAAGCACTTTTTTGATAACCGTTATGGTACGGGCCAATCCACGATTGATGGGATTGTGCGCGCTACCAACATCCTGTTGGCTGGTAAGAACTTCGTGGTCGCCGGTTACGGCTGGTGCGGGCGCGGCCTGGCCAACCGGGCGCGTGGCATGGGTGCGAATGTCATTGTGACCGAGGTAGACCCTTTGCCGGCGCTTGAAGCGGTGATGGATGGTTTCCGTGTCATGCCAATGGTTGAAGCTGCCAGGGTGGGGGATATTTTCTGCACGGTCACCGGCGATTTGAATGTGATTGATCGTGAAGACCTGGAAGTGATGAAAGATGGCGCGATTGTTGCCAATTCGGGACATTTCAATGTCGAGATCAACATCCCCGCGATGGAAGAAATGGCTACCAGTAAAAAACTCGTCCGGCCCTTCGTAGAACAGTACGAGATGCATGATGGTCGCCGGTTGTACCTGCTGGGAGAGGGGCGGTTGATAAACCTCGCCTCGGCCGAGGGACACCCCGCCAGCGTGATGGACATGTCCTTTGCCAACCAGGCTTTGAGCGCGGAGTATATGGTCAAGAACGCCGATAAACTGCAAAATCAGGTCTATAGCGTGCCCGATGCGATCGACCGGGAGATCGCCCGCTTGAAGCTTGCGGCGATGAACGTATCCATTGATACTCTCTCCGAAGACCAGGTCAGGTACCTGCATTCCTGGCAGGAAGGGACCTGAGTTTATTTAACCGTGATCTGAATATAAATGGGATCGCCAAAAGGCTGGCCGTCGGGCGCATAGGCCTGCCAGGCGCTGCGATAAGCGCCGGGAGTGGTCGGGGCCGTAAAAAGGATGCGGATGGTAGCTTTGGTGCCGGCGCGTGCGGGGTATAGCGCCTGATCCTCGGGTGCGCCTAACGCCTGGTCGTTGATCAGCTTCAGGTGGTAGTGCTCATCCCAGTTGCAGGTACCGCTGTTTTCCACCTGCCAGCGTTTATCGATGGTCGCGCCGGGCTTTTCCTCGCTGCCATCGGGGATGGTCAGGTCGCTGAGGTAGGTCAGGTTGTTCTGGCAGATCGGGGTAACCGTGGGCAGGGGCGTCATAGCCAGGGCCAGGGTAGGCGTGGGGGGCGGGCTGGCCGCGATGGTTGGCGGCACAAAGGGAGTCCCGGCCGGCGCCTGGCGCAGGCCGGAAAGCGTGGAACAGGCTACCAGCCCGGTGAGGCTGAGAATAGAAAAAAAGATGCAGCAGGCGTTGTTTAAACGCGTAGCCATCCGGTAGTTGAACGACTGCCGGATGGCTTGATTCAATGGGATAGATTTATTCGCCGCCGTTATCCTCATCTTCTTCGTCACTGCCGCCGATCGGGAGGGGCATCTCCCCGCCCAGGGCGCGCTGCCGGACGGCGCCTTCAATCTCGTTGCTCAGCTCTTCATTCTGGCGCAGGTATTCTTTGGCATTTTCTCTGCCCTGGCCCAGGCGAATGTCGCCATAGGAGAAGAAAGCGCCTCGCTTGGCGATGATCTCCAGGCCGGTGGCCAGGTCAATGATATCGCCCACCTTGGAGATGCCCTCGTTGTACATGATGTCAAATTCCGCGGTGCGGAAAGGTGGGGCCACTTTATTTTTGACCACGCGCACACGCACCCGGTTACCGATAATTTCCGCCCCCACTTTGATGGATTGCACCCGGCGGGTATCCAGGCGCACAGAAGCGTAAAATTTGAGCGCCAGGCCGCCAGGCGTTGTCTCAGGATTACCAAACATCACGCCAATCTTCTGGCGTAACTGGTTGGTAAATACCACCGAGGTCTTGGTCTGGTTAATCGCGCCCGACAGCTTGCGGAGAGCCTGGGACATCAGCCGCGCCTGCATACCCATGGTAGCATCGCCCATATCTCCTTCGATCTCAGCGCGCGGCACCAGGGCTGCGACCGAGTCCACCACCACCACGTCCACCGCGCCAGAGCGTACCAGCGTTTCGGCAATTTCCAGCGCCTGTTCGCCGGTATCGGGCTGGGAGATGAGCAGGTTATCTACATTGACTCCACAGCGCGCGGCATAGGAGGGATCGAGCGCGTGCTCCATATCGATATAGGCAGCCAGCCCGCCCATTTTTTGCGCTTCAGCCACAATGTGCTGGCAGATGGTGGTTTTGCCGGATGACTCGGGGCCAAAAATTTCGGTGATCCGGCCGCGGGGGATGCCGCCCACACCCAACGCGATATCCAACGAGAGCGAGCCAGTGGGAATGGCTTCGACCTTGAGATGTTTAGCTTCTCCAAGGCGCATGATGGATCCTTCTCCATATCGCTTAACAATATCACCCAGGGCTTTATCCAGCACGGCGCGCTTGGCGTCATCCATGCCAGACTGAGGGTTGTTGATGGGTAAAGGTTGAGACGTGGGGACTGGTTTACGCGCCATTTTCGACTCCTGAAAGATAAAGACTGAATTTCATTATAGCACATGTGTTCGGTATGTCAAGTGCCCGTGCGCAAAAAAACAGGGGCTAGTGGGCAGGAGTCGGCGTCGCGGTGCCCAGGAAATCTGGCGCCTGGGTAGGTGGAAGTTGCGTTTTGAACAGGTAAAAGCCCTTAAAAGTATAATAACTGACCCGGCCTGGATAGATGGTGATATCCTGGTGAAAAGTGCCGCCTCCATAAGGGATGCTGAGGGTGTAGTCCCCCGCCGGTAAGTCGCTCAACACCATATTTTCCTGGTAATAGGGGTCACTTTTCACAGTTTCGTTGCCGTAGGTTCGTACTGTCCAGTCCTGGTCGCTGGTCTTGGAAGTAACCCGGATATCCAATCGGTGGATCAGGTTGCCCCAACTGTCCATGACGCGACCGACCAGTATCCCCCACCCCTGGGGTGGCACCAGCCATAATTCCGGGTTTTGGAAGTAAAAAAAGTTATTTTCTTCAACCCGCACTTCAAAATGCAGGTGCGGGCCCGTGGCGTTCCCCGTTTCGCCTACCAGGCCGATCCGGGTTCCAACTTTAACCTTTTCACCTGCCACGACGTCGATCTCACTCATGTGCCCATAAACAGTGTCCAGGCGGTTTCCCTGGTAGCCAAAATTGTGGCGGATGAGGACTGCCATGCCATAGGGATCATTGGGATTGTGTGACATGCTTTCCAGTCCGTATCCCGCCCAAACTACCGTGCCATCTCCGGCTGCCAGGACGGGAGTGCCAAAGGGCGCCTCAATGTCAATTCCGGTATGGATGGTCAGGTGATCGTTGTCATCCATCGTTCCACCATAGCGATAATCGGGGAGAGGCCAATTGACCTTGTTGGCTGCAATGGGGCGGGCAAAATAGAAATGATCGTGCGGCCCAGGCGCCCAGGGCAGATCGTATGGTGGGGGGCGCCACAGGGAGATAGGCAACGGGCCCTGCGTTGGAAAGACAAACTTGAGCGTATCCGGATTCGAAACCGAAACGGTCAGCGCCGGCTGGGGAGTGGCTGTACTGGCAGACGGCGTTGCCGTGCGTAGCGGGGCCTGGGCGGCTGGCGCGGTGTTCGTAGGGGTGATCGCCAGGGGTGGATCCAGCGTGGCGGTGGCGGCGGTTGCAGGGGCGCTGGCGGCAGGCAACGCCGGGTTGACCGGCAGAGAGAGGAAAACCAGGGACAGGGCTGAGATGACCACGATCAGCCGCAGGTAAATAGAAAGGCGTTCGTTGGCTGCCAGTTTCTTCATGGGCTCTCAGGCGTCCAGGTGGGACGGCGCGTGGCCGTGACGGTTACGGTGGGGGTTGGGGTAGAAGTTCGTGGCCGGAACCAATAGGGTGTGGCGGTCGGCGTCCTGGTAGGCGCCAGCACCGGTGTGGCTGTCATTAAAATTTGGGCTGGATAAAGCTCTTCGAGCGCCGAGCGCCAATCTAAACCACCCCGGATCACAAACTGGTTGAAGCGAATGGCCGGGTAATAGGTGCGCCAATCGATTAACGCCGGCACCCTTTCCCAACCATACGCCTGGGCCAGCGAGGTAAAGTCGACCCAATAACCGGTAGGAGGGGCTGAGGTGTAGCTCCCGCCCTGGTCATAGACCTGCGGGTCGCCGCTGTACCGTGCATTTAAATCCCAGGCGACCTGGTGGATCGGTTCCCCTTGAGATCCATCCTGGTAACGGGTTTTCAAATAGATACGCCAGTAGGTCTCGGCGCCGAAATCTTCTCGGACGATCACCATCCAATCCGCGTTGACCGGCACCGAATTGACCGCGATGGCCCGCCCGGTATATAACCAGTCGCCAACCCCATCAGGCGCAAGCGTATCGGTAATGGGCGTGAAGGCGTTCTCCAGGCTGGCCAGGTAATCCCAGCCGATCTCATTGGCCAGACGTTGCCTTAAAGCCGTAAAAGCCGGGGTTATACTGTCCAGCAGGTAGGGATGGGGCGCGGTGACATCTTTCAATTCGGCCAGGTTGTGCCGCCCGGCGGGTACATCGGTTAATGTGGGAGCGGGGGATGCCCATATAGCGGTGGGTGTGATCGCCTGGCTGTTTGCAAAGGCGGCTGGCAGGGGGCTGGGCAATACGGCTTTCTTCCAATCGAAACCCATCAACTGGGCAGGCAGGGCCAGGGGCGCCAGGACGACATTGCCCGAAGGCACCTGGTAAATCGTGAGGTAGACCTGGTTGGGCTGTTGAATGCGAGTGGCCAGCATGTCGCCGGACGGACTCCACACGGGCCAATCACCACTGCCGATGCGTTGCGGTGGAGTGTCTGGGTGGAGGCGATCCCAAACGTAGAGGGTGGAATAACCGTTAGCCGTTGCCGCCCAGGCCAGGCGGTTCCCATCCGGCGACCAGGCAGGATGAGACGCTCTGGACAGGGGGTCCTGGCTGATTTTGGTGAAACGAGTCTGATCGGTCTTGTTAAGATCAGCCATCCAGATCTCAGGAATGCCAGTCTGATCGGATACAAAGGCCACCAGGCGACCCTGGGGCGACCAGGCAGGTGAATAATTGGAACCTTGATCGGTGTTGAGAGGGATGGGCGGCTGGCCGGGGTCGCTGACCGAGCGGATCACCAACCCCAGGCGGTTAGCCTCATAATCTTCATAGACCAGCCACTGGCTGTCAGGAGACCAGCTCGGCGCTCCCTTGTATTCGGCCGAGTCGGTTAGCCGGGTTGTCTTTCCGGTGGCCAGATTTAACAGAAACAGGTCCCAATATCCATTTTGGCGGGAACTGTAAGCGACCATTTGACCATCCGGGCTGAGCGAGGGATCGATATCATCCCAGGGATGGTTCGTCAGGCGCGTCAAAGGGGTTGAGGCGGGTTGGTAAGCAAAAAGATGCGCGTACCCCCCCTCCTGGATGGACAAAACCATCAGGCCCTGGGCTAACGGGTTGGGAAGGTCCAACGCAAGAGGTTGGGTAACGGATGGCTCGGTGGGGGAGGGCGAAAGAGAGGGGGTCTCGGTGAGGGTCGAAGTTGCCGTGGGCTGCTGCGTCAACGAGGGGAGGCTGGTCTGGGTTGGCGCCGGGCGGAGGCGGCCGTTCAAGGCAGGCCAACTGACGGCGATCAGGATGATCGCGTTAAGGGATAACAGGATAAGAAGGTGGCGTAAGGTGATGGTGATCCGCAACGGATTCGGCCGTTTCATAGGTGAGGTTTCAAAAAATCATTGTAGCATGGTCGATTCGCCCGGTCAATTTAGAACAATCTGGCCGGAGCTTGCAACTGCTTAACAAAATGGTTGCAAGATCAGTTCTACCCTCCCTATGAAATTATTCTTCCCCCTCCTCGAATCGCATGCTGTAAAGGTTGAAATAGATCCCCTGGCGAGCCAAAAGCTCCGTGTGGGTGCCTTCTTCCTGGACATGGCCATTCTGGATGACGACAATCCGGTCTGCGTTGGTGATCGTGGATAAACGGTGGGCGATTACAAAGGCTGTCCGTCCTTTGAGCAGCCGGGAAAGCGCCTGTTGGATGATCTTTTCGGTTTGTGTGTCGATGCTTGACGTGGCTTCATCAAGGATCAAGATGCGTGGGTCAGCCAGGAGCGCGCGAGCGAAGGAAATAAGCTGGCGTTGCCCGACAGAGAGCATCACACCGCCTTCTTCGACCGGCGTCTCGTAGCCATCTTTAAGATGAGTAATGAACTCATGCGCTCCAACCGCCCTGGCAGCCGCTTCCACCTCAGCCTCGGTGGCATCCAGTCGCCCAAAGCGGATGTTGTCAAGCACAGAGCCGGAGAATAGAAAGGGGTCCTGGAGGACGATTCCCAACTGGCTGCGCAGGCTTTTCTGGGTGACCTGGCGCACGTCATAGCCATCGATTAACACCTGGCCCGCGGTGACATCGTGAAAGCGTGCGATCAATTTCACCAGCGTGGTTTTACCAGCGCCGGTTTTCCCTACCAACGCCACGGTCTCGCCAGGTTTTACTTTCATGTTAATATCATCGAGAACCAACTGGTCATCATCGGGGTAGTGAAAAGAGACCTGGTTAAATTCAACCGCGCCCGCCATGCGGGGCAGCTCTACGGCGCCTGGTTGGTCGCCCAGCTCGACTGGAGCTTCCAAAAGGCCCAGGATACGCTCGCCGCTGGCCATCGTTGATTGCATGGCGTCATAGCGCTGGCTCAGGTCGCGGATAGGCTCAAAAAAGCGCGCAATGTAGAGCACGAATGCGACCAGCACCCCTGGCGTAATATGTTGGCCGAGCGCCGCAGCCCCTCCTAACCAGACCACCAGGGCCGTGGCGAAATACCCCAGGAAATCGATGGTAGGGAAAAAGATCGAGGAAATTTTAGCGGTATCTACATTAATGTTCAGGTTGTACTGGTTGACCGTGTTGCTGAAGAAATCATAATTGGTGGCCTGGCGGGAAAAGGATTGCACCACCCGCACCCCGTTGATGTTTTCGGCTAATACAGAGTTGACCCAGCTCATCGCCGCGCGAGCTTTACGGTAATTTTGCCTGGCTCGTTTGCGGAAGAGGATGGTTGCAACGGCCATCAAGGGGATCACCGTGAACGTGATCAGCGATAGCGAGGCGTCCATGCTGAGCATGGCGATCAAGATCCCTACCAGGGTGAGGACATCCCGCACAATGGCCAGCAAAGCCCAGGTCAAGAAATCCTGCAACACGTTGACATCGTTGACCACCCGCACGATAACCCGACCCACGCTGTAACGATTGTAGAAATTCAGGGACAGCTCCTGAAGGTGGGTGAACAATTGCATGCGGACATCCTGGATGATAGACTGCGCGACCCGCGCCATGGTGTTCACCCGCGAGTAGGTTGAGCCCCACTGGACAACAGCAGTAAAGAGATAGAGAAGGACGGCCGTCTCCAGGGCAGGCAGCGAATGGGCTGACAGACCTGAATCGAGCGCTAACTTCACCAGGTAAGGCCCGGCCACTCCAGCCACCGCGGCAATGACCATCATCACGAGGGAGACCAGGAAGGTGCCGCGATAAGGCTTGATGAAAGAAAACAGCTTCCCTGTTATCTCCGGATCAAATTCCTTCATCGAAATATCATCGATGGTGGGAGGAATGATGGGCTGTGTCATGGAATCATGGCCTTAATTTCTTGCTGGAAGCTTTCCTGTTCGCGGAGCTGGAGATTGTAAATTTCCTGGTACAGCCCCTTTTGCTTGAGCAGCTCATCGTGCTTGCCGCGTTCGACTATCCGTCCATGATCCATGACCAGGATCAGGTCGGCGCGTTTTACCGTGCTCAGGCGTTGCGCGATAATCAAGGTCGTGCGCCCCGCCATGAGGTGATCCAAAGCGGCCTGGATCAATCGTTCGGTCTGGGTATCTACGCTGGAAGTCGAGTCGTCCAGGATCAGGATACGCGGGTCGATCAGCAGGGCGCGGCTGATGGCGATGCGCTGGCGCTGCCCGCCCGACAGGGTGACCCCGCGTTCACCGACGACGGTATCGTATGCCTGGGGGAGCTTCATGATGAAGTTGTGAGCCTGGGCCGATTTCGCTGCGTTGATTATTTGATCCATGCTGGCATCTGGCTGCCCGTAGGCGATATTTTCTTTGATCGTGGCTGAGAAAAGCAGGGAAGTTTGCAGCACGATCCCAATTTGCCGGCGTAACGAGACCAGATCGACTTGATGGATGTCGTAGCCATCAATGGTCAGTGATCCCGTAGAAATGTCGTAAAACCTGGGGACCAGGTTAATCAAAGAAGTTTTCCCTGAACCGGTCGGGCCAATCAGAGCAACCACCTGGTCAGGCTCAATAGTCAGGTTGACATCATGGAGGGCCGGCGCATCCTCTCCGCTGTAACGAAAATTGACATGGCTGAACTCGATTTTCCCCTGTAAGCGGGGTACCTGGATGGCCTGGGGGTCTGAGCGGATGGCAGGCACCATATCGAGCACTTCGAACGTGCGTTGAAGGCCGGCGAATGCTTCGCCGGCGGCGTTGATCAGCCAGTCCAGCATTTGAGCGGGCAAGGCCAGCAGCAACATATAACCGTTGAAAGCCACCAGCTCCCCCAGGCTGATCGTTCCAGCCAGCACCATGCGACCTCCAAACCACAGGATCAAGATCGTGCCCACCGTGACCAGGATCGTGGTGGTTGGCATGATCTGCGACCTCAGGTGTAAGGTGCGGATGCGAGCATCGAACAACTCTCGGTTGGCTTGATCGAAGCGTTCAATTTCATACGGTTCCCGGGCAAACGCTCGCACCACCTGGACGCCGGTAACATTCTCTTGAATGCGTGATGATATCTCGCCCAGCGAGTTGTCCACCTCCAGGAAGAAATGGCCCATTTTGCGGCCTAACAAGGTGGTGACCAGCACCAGGGGGATCATGGGCGCCAGGGAAATCGCGGCAAGCTGCGGGTTCTTGATAAACAAGACGATGATAATGCCTACCAGGAGCAAGAACACGTGCAGGAGCTCCAGGACGCCGCTGCCGGTAAAGTTCTGGATGGCCCTGACGTCTTCGATGACGCGGCTGATTAACTGGCCGCTTTGGGTGTGGTCGTGGTATGAGAAGGGCATGTTCTGGATGTGATCGAACAACCGGTTGCGCAAATCGTAGCCCACCCGGTTGGCCGTCCATTCCGTCGTGAAGCGCTGCCTGTAATTGGCAACGGCTTTGATCAGGGACAGAACCACGATCAACCCGGCGGCGCCAAGCAGGAAGGGCGTCTGGCCGGCCTTCAGCCCCACATCGATGACCTGCTGGATGATGGCCGGGAAAGACATGTCGATGGCTGTGCCGACCAACAACAGGCACAACGAGAGGATCACCTTAGTCTGGTAGGGCCGGAGTAATGACCATAAGCGAGATAGAAGTCTCATAGGCGTTTTCAGGTTGAGGCAGGCAGCTCGAAGGGTACCTGGGCCTGGTCAACGGGTTC
Organism: Chloroflexota bacterium; assembly: GCA_021789855.1. Classification (GTDB taxonomy): domain Bacteria; phylum Chloroflexota; class Anaerolineae; order Anaerolineales; family Anaerolineaceae; genus JAJYIW01. Next base: position 13,157 of record JAJYIW010000026.1, read on the forward strand.
CATCGATGGGTAAATAATGCGTGCCTGGAGCGTATAGCGAGCCTGTGCGGGTTGGCCATGCAGGTGCATGGTAAATACCAGTTTCCGCAGGGCGATCTCAATGATGCTGGTCGAGGCAATTTCGTGGCCCTCGGCATCCACAATGGCTACGTCCAGGGTGGGAGGTTCGGTAAAGGGGGTTAACTCGACGTGCACTCGAACTTTTTGCCCTTCCGACCAGGGCTCGACATGAACGTCGATAAAACGAACCTCAGATGGCGGCCTGGCGGGTGAGCCGGGTTGAATCCCTGGCATCATACAATCCGCCGGCATTCCATGTAAAATCGCTTTTCCTTTGCCTCTCCCATGGAAAAGGTCTTCCGGGGCAGGACGCCATCCTGAATGACCGTCTTGAACAGGTCGCTCTTGGCCATGGCTGGCAGGTAAAAACCGGTATTGCCTGGCCGGCCGGATAACTCGATCAGAGGCTCTAACCCATGAACGTAATCGATAGACTGCGCGGATTGTTTTTTTATAAAGCTATCCAGGAAGGCCTGCAGTGTGCCGACCGGCAGTTGGGAGGAAGGTTCCTTAAAGGTCAGGATGCCTGGGCCATGGGCGTCGAGATAACCCACCGATTGGGCTGGCCCGGTGGCATGGTCGACTGTATCGATCATTTCTGCCGTGGTGCGGCATGGCGCATAATCCAGCCGGCTCCCCAATTCGGCCTGCAAGAAGGCGCGCAGATCTGTTTTCAGATTGAAAAGCACCCGGTGGATGGGGGTAAACTCCAGGCCGGCATCATGGACATTTTCGACTTCAACCAGGGCATACCGCGCCGGATGGTCTGGCCCAACCCGGTCCTTGATCGTCTCCCAGATAGATTTCGCCGTGGCCAGGGAATGATTTCCATCGCCCACAGCAAATAGGAGGCTACCCTTGTCTGCCCCGGCTCCATACCGGGCCTGGAAAGCCTGGGGATCGGCCAGGCGGCCTAAGGCATCCTGTAACCCATCCACCAGCTCTCGTTGGTTTGCCTGGTATCCATGCAGATGCCCGCTGTCCAGCATCAGGTCAAAGTCATAGAGCGTTTTTAAGTTGTTCTTCTGAGCTGCAACCGGCCCTAAGACGGTATCCGCCGGGTCATCGATCAACACCAGGATGTGGGGCAGCTCGAGCGGGGCACTTTCGCGGATGCGAATGCGAGGGGGCAGGCGGTCCAGGATCGTCCCTTCGGTTGCCCGGATTAATGATTGGGATCCTGGCGTGAAATCGTACTGCTCCAGATCCATGCACAGGACTAAGCCGCGGCGAGTTTTTTGTCCGGCCGTCCGCTCAACATAAAAAGGCCCATCCAGGGACTGGAAGAGGCCTTGATCCAGGTAGGTTTGCATGCTCCGCCAGGTGCTTTGAATGCGGCGGGTTTCCTCGGGTTGGCCCAGGAATACTTCAGGTAATATCAGATGATAGGTTGAGGGCGAGTCGCCAACGAAGGCTTGGACGCTCTGCCAGTATTCTGGTTGGGAGGTGAACTGATCACAGGCAATCACCGCCCAGCGGGTTAAGTCAATGCCGGGCCTGGGCAACAAAATAGTCGGGATGAAAAGTCCGAGCGGGTTTGTTTTCGCCATAAAACCACCGTCATACTTTTCCCCTTATTTTACCAAACAAATGGCTACATACCTGTAAGATATGCCAGGCCTACCGTCCCTGGACCGGCATGAGCGCCAATGACCGGGCTCACGTCACTGCGCAGAATCTCATCGGGCTGGAGCGTGGCCTGAACGTGCTCTGCTAAGACGCTGGCCAGCTCGTTTGCATCGGCGTCAATCACGCCCAGGCGAAGCGGCCGGCGCCCGTTTGTCCGCTGGCTAACCAGCTCCACCAGACGCATGACGGCCTTTTTCTGCGAACGAACGCGTTCAATGGCTTCAATACGCCCTTCTTTCAGCTCAAGCACCGGCTTAATATTCAGGGCTGTGCCGAGGAAGCGTGTTGCGCCGCCAATTCTGCCGCCGCGGTAGAGATATTCCAGGGTGTCTACGGCGAAGAGGAGGCCACTGTTTTGGATCGCCTGGCTGACAATTTTTTTGCAATCCTTAAGGCCGGCGCCGTTGGCAGAAGCCCGGGCCGCCAGCAATATCTGGTAACCCATCATCAAAGATGTCGATCGGGAATCGATCAGCTCAATCGGGGCGCCTGGAAAAGATTCCAGCGCCTGGAGGGCCGATTCATAAGTGCCCGATAGGGCGGATGAAATAACGATGGTCAGGACTTCCTGGCCTTGCTCCAGGCACCGGTTGAAGGCCTCGGTGAATGCCGTTGGGGTCACCTGGGAGGTGGAAGGCGTGGCTCGGGTTGTTTTCAGCCGCGCGTAAAACTCACTCGGCCGGATATCCACCCCGTCCCTCAGGGTTTCATTGCCCAAAATTAAAGATAGAGGCAGGACGGTGATAGAATATTCTTCTAGAATAGCCTCTGGCAGGTTGGCTGTACTGTCCGTGATGATGGCAACTTTTGCCATGACTCCTCCTGAAATATCGGTTCTACTTGGTTAACCCAGGGCCTTTAAAAAAGTTGCTCATTCCCTTGACCATTCCCGGCTTCCAAGCTAAAATCCAACTTTGACTTTCTCACCGCAAGGTTTTTCTTACGGTGTATTTATCATGTTTTAAGATGGTTAACCGTGTTTGAAACTTTAACCGAAAGACTGAACCAGGTATTTCAAAACCTTCGCCGGCGGGGCAAATTATCTGCCGAAGATGTCGATGCGGCTATGCGAGAAGTTCGCATGGCTTTGCTCGAGGCGGATGTGCATTACAGCGTGGTCAAAAGTTTCATCGCGCGGGTGCGTGAGCGAGCCATTGGGCAAGAAGTTTCGCGATCGTTGAACCCTGCTCAACAGGTCATTAAAATCGTCAATGAGGAGTTGATTGCCACCCTGGGCGAGCCGGCTCGCTTGAACCTGGTGGGGCAACATCCCTATGTGATTATGCTGGTTGGGCTGCAAGGTTCAGGGAAAACCACAGCGGCGGCCAAGCTGGGGCGCATCTTGCGCTCCAGGGGAGAGCGGGTGATGCTGGTGGCGGCCGATCCCTACCGGCCGGCAGCGATTAAGCAGATTCAAACCCTGGGCGAGAAAATAAATGTCCCTGTTTTTACGGAGGCAGGCGTTATGCCTCCGGCGCTGGTGCGCCATGCCTTTGACACGGCCCAAAAAGGAGGGGTGACGACACTCATCCTGGATACCGCCGGCCGGTCTCAATTGGACGATGCCTTGATGAACGAGCTTAAGCAGATTGCGGCCCAGGCCCCCATTACCGAAACTTTACTGGTGGTGGACTCGATGACCGGGCAGGAAGCCTTGCATATTGCAGAAGGCTTTAGAGATGCGGTAGCGCTGACCGGGCTGATTATGACCAAGATGGATGGGGATTCCCGCGGCGGCGCAGCGATCTCGATCCGTTCTGTCACGGGCGTCCCGATCAAATTCATTGGCACCAATGAAGGCCTGGATGGGCTAGAAATTTATGATCCCCGCCGCCTGGCATCGCGCATTTTAGGCATGGGCGACGTGCTCGGCCTGATCGAGCGTGCGGAAGCGATGGATCAGAAAGAAGCCCAGGAACAGGCTGAACGGCTGATGGCAGGAAAGTTTTCGCTCGAGGATTTCGCCCAACAGCTTCGCCAGATGCGTAAAATGGGGCCCATCAGCCAGCTTTTAGAGATGCTTCCAGGTAACCTGGGGCAGGCTGCGCGCGGCATCAACCCTGAAGATGCTGAACACCAGTTAAGATTGACGGAGGCGATTATCGGATCGATGACCAAGGGCGAGCGGCGGAACCCGGACATCCTGAATGCCAGCCGCCGCCGGCGGATAGCGCGCGGTTCAGGCACAGACGTGGTCGATGTCAACCGGGTCATGAAGCAATTCCGCGAAGCGCAGCGCATGTTTAAAACATTAAAGAAATCGGGCGGACGGGGCTTGTCCCGTCTGTTTGGTTAGCAGGTGCCACTCTCGGGAACGAACGCCCCTTCAGCGTCCCTCAAGTTCTCTGCCGGTGATGGCCTGCTTCATATATTTTTGTTAGATTGATAGTAAGAGGAGATAAACTTCGATGGTTCGAATTCGTTTACGCCGGGTGGGTCTGCATGGTCAGCCCAGCTATCGTATTGTGGTCGCGGATAAAGAAAGCCCGCGCGATGGTCGTTTTCTTGAAATAATTGGGTCTTACAATCCCCGCACTGAACCTTCTACCATAAACCTCAAAGAGGACCGGGTTTATGATTGGTTGAGCAAGGGCGCCCAGCCCAGTGAGCCCGTGAAGAGGCTGTTCGATCACGTGAAATTGATGGATCGTTATGCGCGCTTCAAGGCGGGTGAGCCCGTTGAAACGCTCGTTGCTGAAGCCAATGCTGTCTATGCCAGCCGCGTGACCAATCCAAAGACTCGCCGGATGGTTGCTACGCATTAAGAAAGTCAGGTTTCACTGTGAAGGAACTCGTCGAATACATTGCCCGCTCATTGGTAGATGATCCGACCCAGGTCCAGGTGGAGCAGGTTAAGAGCGCCGGTAAGGTGCACCTTGAGCTGCGGGTTGCGAAAGAGGACATGGGACGGGTAATCGGCAAAAGTGGGCGGGTGGCAAATGCGCTGCGGGTACTACTTCGCGTCGCAGCCGCGCGCGAGGGCAGGCAGGTTACGCTGGACGTGATCGAGCCGAGATGACCGCGCCAGACCCTGCTGTACCTCCTGACCAGCAAGGCAAGAATACAGGCTCGCCCAAAGCCAGCGAGCCTGTATTCTTGTTGGTGGGCCGTTTCAGGGGTGCACATGGGGTAAAAGGGGAAATTACCATGGAAGTCTTGACCGATTTTCCCCAACGTTTGCGTCCCAACCGGACCGTTTACGTCGGTGAAGACCACCGGCCGTTGCGCATCCATGCTACTCGATGGAAAGATCATTGGCTGCTGGTATCTTTCGAGGGAATCGGGGACCGGAATGAGGCCGCATTATTGCGTAATCAGCCGGTTTATGTCAGGGCGGAGGAATCGCCGCCGTTGGCCGATGGCGAGTATTATTACCACCAGTTAATTGGATTGAATGTGATTGAGGAATCGGGGAACTGGATAGGGGTCCTGTCTGAAATCCTGGAGACAGGTGCGAATGACGTGTTTGTAGTCAAGCCAGAGCATGAACCTGAAATTCTATTGCCAGTCATTGAATCGGTGATTTTGAAGGTAGACCTGGATGCCGGTCAAATCATCGTGAAACCGCAAACTTGGGATTGAATCTGCCTGGTGCCTGGATGGATTCCAAAAAATATTGGGTCGGTTTTAACCTGGTTAAGGGAATTGGCGCTGTCCGGTTGCAAGCTTTACTGGATCATTTTGGCGACCTGTCGCTGGCCTGGGATTCGCCAGCGGATGCACTCCTGGCGGCAGGCATGAGCCAAAAGATCGTCGCGAATTTCTTCGCCGTGCGCAATGAAGTCAACCTTGACCAGTTTTATGACAGGATTCTGAAACACGGCACCCTGGTGCTGACCTGGCAGGATGACGCTTATCCACAGCGCTTGCGTGAGATCGACCAACCTCCGCCGGTTTTATACCTCAAGGGGACTTACCAGGTGGAAGATGCCTGGAGCGTTGCTATCGTGGGCACCCGGCGTGCTACCGCCTATGGCCAGCGGGTGGCAGGGGAGCTGGCCAGTTACCTGGCCCAGAATGGGGTCACGGTGATCAGCGGGCTGGCTCGCGGCATCGATGCGGCGGCTCACCTTGCCGCCTTAAAGGCAGGCGGGAGAACCATCGCCGTGTTGGGGAATGGCGTCGACCAGGTTTATCCCCCCGAGCACCGCAATCTCTCAGAGCAAATCATGGCTAACGGTTGCCTGCTGAGCGATTATGCGCCGGGAACCCCACCCGACAGCGCTAACTTTCCACCACGCAACCGCATCATTTCCGGGCTGTCGATGGCGACGGTGGTGGTGGAAGCCGGGGAGACGAGTGGGGCTTTGATTACGGCCACATTCGCTGCTGAACAGGGCCGGGATGTCTTTGCTGTTCCGGGAAGCATCTATGCGGTGCAAAGCAAGGGGGCAAACCGCCTGATCCAGGATGGCGCACACCCTCTTCTGGAAATGAAAGATGTCTTAGCCGTGATGAATTTGACCCAGGTCGCCGAGCAACGTTCGGCCCGCCTGACTTTGCCGGAAGATCCGGTTGAAGCCAGGCTCTACCAATCCCTGACGGATGAGCCAACCCACATCGATGAAATCTGTGCCCAGGTGGGGCTACCTATCGATCAGGTGTCTCCCGCGCTGGCTATGATGGAATTGAAAGGCTTTGTTCGTCAGATTGGGGGAATGAACTATATCGCCATTCATGAGAAGTCAGCGGCATATCATGTTAATGTGACATCAAAACCAGGCGCTTGACGACTATGGTATGATTCAGGGATAGTTGATTAACGGAGTAGGAGGTAGCTCCATTGGAAGCTTATTGTGTAAAGTGTAAGACGAAACGAGAGATGAAAGACCCGCAGGCCAGTTTTAATGCGGTGGGCGCACCAGTCACCCGTGGCACGTGCACTGTCTGCGGCACCAGTATGTACCGCATGGGGAGGACGCCGGAGCATGATCACCTGCCCGAGCCTGCAGTCAAAGGGAAGCGCGCCATGCCCCGCAGTGGAAAGCTGGTCATCGTTGAGTCGCCGGCGAAAGCCAAAACCGTTGGTCGGTTTTTAGGCAAGGGGTATACGGTGAAAGCGTCGGTCGGCCATGTGCGCGATCTATTGCGCTCCGAGCTCTCGGTTGACGTAGAAAATGGCTTCACTCCAAAATATCGGGTGCCCAATGAGAAACGGCCCGTGGTGAAAGAATTGAAAGCGCTGGCGAAAACCGCTGAAACGGTATACCTGGCGACTGACCCTGATCGGGAAGGCGAGGCCATTGCCTGGCACCTGTTGGAGGCGGCTGAGATCGAGCCTAAACTTTCCCAGAGGGTCGTCTTTCATGAGATTACCCAATCGGCAATCGATGAGGCGTTTGCCCATCCACGAGCGATTAATGTAGACCTGGTGAATGCCCAGCAGGCCAGGCGTATCCTTGACCGGCTGGTGGGTTACAACATCAGCCCGATTCTGTGGGAGAAGGTGCGCAGCCGCTTATCGGCAGGCCGGGTGCAGTCCGTGGCGTTGCGCCTGGTCGTTGACCGCGAAAGCGAGATCGATGCTTTCGTTCCGGTTGAGTACTGGACGATCGCGGCTGAGTTTATCCCCGAAGGGGGTAAAACAGCTTTCCTGGCAAAGCTGGTCCGCGTGGATGAGGAAGAGCCTGTGCTGTCCAGTGAAGCGGTGGTTAATCCCATCGTGGCCGATATGCAGCAATGCGCCTATGCCATCAGCAAAATCAAGCGGAGTGAACGGCGGCGTAAGCCCTCTTCGCCGTTTATCACCAGCACGATGCAACAGGAAGCGTCCCGGAAATTGGGATATACCGCCCGGCGCACCATGGCGCTGGCCCAGCAGCTTTACGAAGGCCTGGATGTGGGAGAAAGCGGCACCACTGGCCTGATCACCTACATGCGCACCGATTCGACCAACGTCGCTGAGATCGCGGTGAATGAAACTCGCCAGTATATCACCCAGCGGTTTGGTGCGTCTTACCTACCCCCCACGCCGCCGCAGTACAAAACGCGGGCAGTGGGAGCCCAGGAAGCCCATGAGGCCATCCGGCCAACGTCGGTGCTCCGTGAGCCGGAGAAAATCAAGCCATTCTTGAGTCACGATCAATTCCGCCTTTACCAGTTAGTGTGGAACCGTTTCGTGGCATCGCAGATGGAGTCGGCGATATACGATACCCTCTCGGTTGAAATTACCGGGAAGTCTTCTTTGCACCAGTACCTTTTACGCTCGTCGGGCTCGTCGTTGCGTTTTCCTGGTTTCCTGGTGATTTATGAAGAAGCCCAGGATGAAGATAAAAAGTCAGAAGATGAGAACGTGCGTATTCCGGCGGACATTACCGAAGGACAGGCTCAGCGACTGGTACGCGTGCTGCCCGAACAGCATTTTACCCAGCCGCCGCCGCGTTATACCGAGGCCACCCTGGTGCAGGTGCTTGAGGAAAATGGCATAGGCCGGCCTTCGACGTATGCGACCATCCTGTCGAACATCCAGGAGCGCGGTTATGTGGTGCGCGAGGCCAAGCGCCTGATCCCAACGGAGACGGGCATCCTGGTCAATGACCTGCTGGTGAAACATTTCCCTGAGATTGTCGATCTGGGATTTACCGCTAATATGGAGAAAGATCTCGATCAGATCGCTTCCGGAGAGCGCGAGTGGGTGGATATCATCCGCGAATTTTACAGCCCGTTTTCAGTTACCCTGAAACGCGCCCAGGCTGAAATGCCCGCGACCAAGACGGAGCTTGAAAAAGTGGGGCGAGCCTGCCCGGAGTGCGGGCATGACCTGGTCATCCGGTACGGGCGGTATGGCAAATTTATCAGTTGCAATAATTTCCCCGCCTGCCGGCATACCGAAGCCTGGCTGGAGAAAATCGGCGTTAAATGCCCTGAAGATGGCGGTGAGATTGTTCAGCGGAAAACTCGCAAAGGCCGCATCTTCTTTGGCTGCGCCAATTACCCGGCTTGCCAGTTCACCTCCTGGAAGCGCCCGTTGCCTACCCCCTGTCCGAAGTGCGGGGGATTGTTGGTCATTGCCAATAAACGCGAAGCATCTTGTTTGTCCTGCCAGGAAACCTTCTTGCTGGATGAAATTAACAACGAGGCTGCCACTGAGATGGCATGAGGCTTGCAACATAATTGCATAACATCCGGATCTGGCACCAACTTGCCAGGATATCAGGACAGGTGTCAATTAAGTTGCGCATTTTACATTATTAATCTAAAATGAATAGCGATGGATGACCAGGTGGTGTTGTCGTGTGCCCGATCATGGGGGATCTGGTCCTTCGTCGAAAATTTCGATGCCTGGCCATTTTCAACGCAAGGATGATTTTCTAGCAGGAGCAGAATTATGGATAAAATTCGTGAGTACCTAAAGAACCCATGGATTATGGCCGCCGCCGGCTTTGTCGTCGGTGCCCTGTTCGGGCTGATCGTTTTAGGGTGGGGGCTGTTCCCGGTGACATACATCAATGCGACGCCCGCCAACCTGAGGGACGATCTAAAAGTTGATTACTTAAGCATGGCGATCGATTCCTACGCCAAGGCTCCCGATACCGCCTTAGCCATTCAACGGTGGAAGTCATTAGGGCCGGATGCCGGAAAAGTGATGAATTCCCTGCAATCCTCAGCCAGCCAGCTGACTCCTGATGAAATCGCTGCATTCAAAGCTGCGGTTAACGCCCAGGTCACCACGCCAGGCGCTACGGTGGTGCCGACCACTTCTGCCACGCCTACAACGACGAAGGGGAGCAGCAGCCTGGCCATCTTATTGGGTGTGCTCTGCCTCTTGCTTCTGGTCATTGGTGGTGCGCTGGCCTATATTCTCCTGATCCGCAACCGCCGGGTAAAGGGAGAGCCACCGCCTGCCCAGCAAGCCCAGGAATTGTCCAAAGCCGCGGAGCGCACCAGTTACCCGGCTCAGGGCCAGGAACCTCCCATCGCTCAGTTCATGACCACTTACATGGCCGGCGACGACCTGTATGATGACTCGTTCAGCATCGATTCCCCCTCCGGCGAGTTCCTTGGAGAATGTGGGGTGGGCATCTCAGATACCATCGGCGTAGGCGATCCCAAGAAGGTGACCGCCTTCGAGGTCTGGTTATTTGATAAGAACGATATCCAGACCATCACCCAGGTGGTGATGAGCACCCATGCCTTTAATGATCCCACCATTCGCCAGAAGCTGGAATCGAAAGGTGAGCCCGTATTGGGCGAACCCGGAAAGAAAATCCTGCTTGAAACCGCCACCTTGCAATTGCAGGCCCGCATTGTGGATATGACGTATGGCCAGGGCGCGTTACCAGCCAACAGTTTCTTTGAGCGCCTGACCCTCGAACTGGCCGTCTGGCCTAAAGCGGCTCAACCCGCTGCTCCAACTGTGTAAGGCTGCCCCTTCAAACCATCCATAAAAGCCGCCGCCATCATTCGAATGATGGCGGCGGCTTTTGGCTTACCAACTCAAGGTTTCCAGCGCTGTTACTCAATCTTTAGTATCTTTAGATTGATAGAACCGCCGGGGGTGTCAGCGGTGACTGTTTCTCCGATGTGGTGACCGAGCAAGGCGCGGCCAATGGGCGATTCGTGGGATATACGGCCTTCGCGCGGGTTGGCTTCTTTGGGCCCGACCAGATAATAAGTTTCTGGG
>JAJYIW010000237.1 GCA_021789855.1 Chloroflexota bacterium
ATTCGTCGGCCAGGTTAGCCCGGTCGGTAGCGATGCGCCAGCGGCTGTGTAGCGTCTCGCCCTCAAACACGCCCAGCTTAATATTGGTATTACCGATATCGACGCAGAGTAACATGATGCTTATTTTACCCCTTGTTTTTTCTCCTGAAAAATGGCCGGGTGGTACGAAGAGATGGCTTCAAGCAATATCTGGCGGTCCACCAACCCTAAGGGCTTTCCCAGTGCATCAACCCTGGTTGGACTCTGTGGTTGGCGGCAAAGGCAAGATGTCTCCGTCCAGAATGGTGACCACCGGCCGGCGATCAGGTTACCAGCAGGGGCTGCCAGCACACAGGCGTTGGGGGAAAGCGAGCCTCATCGCTCGATATTATTGACTCAACGGGTCACATTTTAAGGGATTGCCGGTCGCTCGTCAAGCAGCGGCTCTACTGCCATTCAATTGTCATAATAGGGTCTACTAAGTCATGATTGTCATTCAGGCTACCCTATGATGAACATCACTTGACAAACTCCATAGGATGGCTTAAAGTGCAGTGGTCATTTCGAAAAGAATGGATGGTTATGGAAAGAGAAGAACAAGACTCAATCTTCGCAAGCTTCTCGGGCAAACCAGATGAGCTGATCTCCTTGCTCCAGGCAATTCAAAAAAGGGACGGCTACCTGTCACAAGAGCTACTTCGCCAGGCCGCGTATTTTCTCAAGGTGTCTGAAAATACGGTTTTCGGTGTGGCGTCCTTCTATTCCCAGTTTCGTTTTCATCCGCCAGGCCAGAATCTGGTGCGGGTTTGTATGGGTACGGCCTGCCATGTGCAGGGGGGAAAACAGCTCTCCGAGGAGATAGAAAAAATCCTCAGCATCGGTTCAGGAGAGACCACGCCGGATGGCCAGTTCGAATTTCAAGAAGTGGCGTGCCTGGGCTGTTGCGCCCAGGCCTCGGTGGTTGAAATGAACGGGCGAATTTACGGAAAGATGACTCCCACCCTCTTAAGGGAGGTCATGAAAGATACCTATGGAATATCGTGATATTCGCGCCGAGGCAGATGCCCGGTGGGAAGCCCTGAATCATGGGGATTTCCCGGTGATCTATATCGGTACCGCCTCGTGTGGGCGGGCCGCCGGGGCGATGGAAGTCCTCCAGGCTGTGCAGGAGACCCTGGAGAAGGAACAGCTCCATGCGCATGTCGTCCAGGTGGGTTGTATTGGTCCCTGTTACCTGGAACCTTTGATGGATATTGCCCTGCCAGGCCAGCCCCGGATCAGTTACGCCAAAGTCACTCCTGAGAAGGCCAGGAAGCTGGTGAAGGCCAGCCTGGCCGATGGCGATATCTCGCCACGTATGGCGGTGGGACATTTTGGCGATGCCGCTTTCACCGCTCAGACCGGCATCCCTCGTTTTTTCGACCTGCCCATGCTCAAGCCCCAGGTGAGGATCATCCTGCGCAACTGCGGGTTGATTGACCCGGAGGATATCGATCAATACCTGGCGCGCGATGGCTACCAGGGGCTGGTCAAGGCCTTGGCCATGTCTCCCGAGCAGGTGATCCGTGAGGTGAAAGAGTCAGGGCTGCGCGGCAGGGGTGGGGCGGGCTTTCCTACCTATAAAAAATGGGAGCTTACCCGCGCGGCGGATGGGCGCCCCAAGCAGGTGATATGCAACGCGGATGAGGGGGACCCCGGTGCGTTTATGAACCGGGCGTTGATCGAAAGCGATCCCCATGCAGTGCTGGAGGGGATGCTGATCGCCGGTTATACCATTGGGGCTGAGCAAGGAACCGTGTATGTCCGGGCTGAATATCCTCTGGCGGTGCTGCGCTTGAAAAAGGCAGTTGAACAGGCGCGAGCCAGGGGTCTGTTGGGCGCCAACATCTTGGGCTCCAGCTTCAGCTTTGACATCCGCATCCGGGAAGGCGCAGGGGCCTTTGTATGCGGTGAAGAGACCGCCTTGATTGCCTCGCTGGAAGGCCAGCGCGGCATGCCCCGGCCCAGGCCGCCTTATCCAGCCTCCAAAGGCCTGTACGGCCTGCCCACGTTGATCAACAACACCGAGACTCTTGGGACGGTTCCTGCCATCCTGCGCAATGGGGGGGAATGGTTCCAGCAGTATGGGTCGCCGGGGAACAGCGGAACCAAGACGTTTTCCCTGGTGGGCAAAGTGCGCTACACCGGGCTGATCGAAGTGCCCCTGGGGACGCCTTTGCGCCAGGTGGTGTATAACATCGGCGGCGGAACGCGCAAGCCATTCAAAGCGGTTCAGACCGGCGGACCCCTGGGTGGGTGCCTGTCTGCCAGTCAGCTCGACGTCCCCATCGATTATGAGTCCATGCGAGCCAATGGCTCGATCATGGGGTCGGGCGGTTTGATTGTGATGGATGAGAGCACCTGCATGGTGGAAATTGCCCGCTTTTTCCTGACCTTTTCCGCGAAGGAGTCGTGCGGCAATTGCACGCCCTGCCGCGTGGGCACCCGCGCCCTGGTCGATACCCTGGAAAAGATCACCCACGGTGAGGGTGAGCCGGGCGACCTGGATGTGCTGCGGCGGGCTGCCGATACGATGAGCAAGACGTCCCTGTGTGGGTTGGGGCAGGCAGCCGCTAACCCGGTGGTGACCACTCTGGCCAATTTCCTGCCCGAGTACGAAGCCCACATCCACGATCATTATTGCCCCGCGGCGGTATGCGGAGGAATGTTCACTTATTGGATTTCGCCCGAACGCTGCAGCGGTTGCGGGCTGTGCGTGGAGGTGTGTTCCTCAGATGCAATCCAGGGCCAGCGCCGCCAGCCCTATACGCTGGATGCCAGCTTGTGTACCCAATGTGGTAACTGCGTCAAGGTGTGCGCCCGCAATGCTATCCTGGGACTGCCGGTTGAGGCCAGGACTGATAACGAGATGGATTACGAGCCGATCGTATGAACTTTTCTATCACGATTGATGGTCGCCAGGTAGAAGTAGCCAGCGGCACCAGTATTTTACAGGCTGCCAGGCAATACCACATTGATATTCCCACCCTGTGCGATTACCCTTCCTTGCCGCCGCACGGAAGCTGCCGCCTGTGCGTGGTCGAGGTTCAGGGCCGGTCGGTCACCCCCACGGCCTGCACCACCCCGGTTGAGCCGGGCATGGTTGTCACCACCCAGAGTCCCCGGCTGCAGGGTCTGCGCATTGAGCTCTTGCGCATGTTGCTGGCGGAACACCCCTCTTCTTGCCTGCTTTGCCCGGAAAATGGAAGCTGCCAGGAATGTATGATCACCTTGCACAAGGCGGGTGTTACCACGGGGTGCCGATCCTGCCCCAAGGATGGACAATGTGAGCTGCAAGACCTGGTGACCCGGATTAACCGGGAGGCTCCGGCGGAGGTCGATTGGACCGGCTACCCCGTCCGTTACCGCATGTTGCCGGTTGAGAAAGAAGATCCGTTCTTCGACCGGGATTACAACCTGTGCGTTTTGTGCAGCCGCTGCATCCGGGTGTGTACTGAGCTGCATTTTTCCAGCGCGCTGGCTTATACCCGCCGCGGCTCCGAGACGGTCGTGGGTACAGCTTTTGGCAAGAGCCACCTGGACTCGGGCTGTACTTTCTGCGGCGCTTGCGTGCAAGCCTGCCCGACTGGCGCCCTGGCGGAAAAAACGCGCAAGTGGGAGGGCAAACCCGATGGCTCAGTGGTGACCACCTGTCCCTTCTGCAGCATTGGCTGCCAGATGGATCTGCAGGTGAAGCAGGGCCAGGTAATTGGGAGCCTGGCCGGGCAGGAAGAGCTATGCGTCAAAGGGCGTTTTGGAGTGCCCGAGCTGGTCAATCACCCGACCCGATTGCGCCAGCCTCTAAAGGTAGTTGGGCAACAAAAATTGTCGCTTGCCTGGGATGAGGCGCTCCACCAGGCGGCGGAGCGGCTGGCTGCCTGCCCTCCCGAGGGTTTTGCCCTGGCTATTTCGGCCAGCAGCAGCAACGAGGATCTCTATATTGCCCAAAAATTTGCCCGCCTGGTCATGCACACGAACGCGGTTTTTACCCCAGAAGGCGAAGCGTATGGGGACAGGCTGGCGCCGCTCCTGGCCTTAATGGCGCGGTCTGCGCCGCTTGCCAGCCTCGAAACGGCTTCATCTGTCCTCGTCCTGGGGCTGGAAGGCAGGTTCTCTCAATCGGTGGTGGAGGTAGCGCTCAACCGGGCCAAAAAGCGCGGCGCAGCGATGATCACGATCTTCCCTGATCAAACTACTCTGACCCATTATGCGGATGTCTGGCTGAACCCCGGCCTGGATGGCGAGGCGCGCCTGCTGGAGCGCCTGGCTGAGCTGACTGCAACGGGAATGGATGGCGCTGGTGCCAATGGTGCCGGGTTAGCCCAGGCTGCCAGCCTGCTTGGCCCGCCGGCCAGTGGGCGCGCAGCGCCGGTGATCCTGGTTGGACCCACCGCCCTGGCAAGCCCGGATTCCAGCCATATACTGCGCGCTGTGGAGCGCCTGGCAGAACAGATTCAGGCCAGTGTGGTCGTCTTACCGCCCTTCAGCAACCTGGCTGGCTCATTCCTGATGGGCGCCTACCCGTCCATCCTCCCTGGCGGCCTGCCTGTCAGCAGCCAGCCGGGACGCGAAACGATTACCAGGGCATGGGGCAGCGAATTACCCGAAAGCCGGCCGGAAAAGGAACCAGCGCCGCTCCAGGTTTTCTATGCGATTGGTGCGAAGCCGCCGACCCGCAGCGAGGGGGCAGCCTTCACCATCTATCAAAACAGCG
>JAJYIW010000238.1 GCA_021789855.1 Chloroflexota bacterium
AAAAGGCGTGGTGGATAAATTTGTCGAATTTTTTGGCCCAGGGCTCGCTTCTCTCTCGCTGGCAGACCGCGCGATGATCGCGAACATGTCGCCGGAGAGCGGCGCCACGATGATCTACTTCCCTGTCGATGATCAAACCCTGGCGTACCTGCGCTTAACCGGCCGTCCCGATGAACTGGTCGAGCTGGTAGAAGCCTATTACAAGACCCAGCGCCTTTTCCGCCTGGATCAGGCCCCTGAACCCGACTATACCGATCGCCTCGAGCTGGATATGTCCAGCGTAGAGCCCAGCCTGGCGGGCCCTAAGCGCCCCCAGGATCGGTTATCGCTTGGCCAGGTCAAGAGCAGTTTCGAAGCCTCGCTCACCCGCGGGCGCAGCGAAGGTGGCTATGCAGTAAAGCCTGAAGAGGCTGGACGCAAGGCTGTGGTGGCAATGGACGGCAAGCAGGACGAGATCGGCCACGGCGCGGTGGTGATCGCCGCCATCACCTCGTGTACCAATACCTCCAACCCCAGTGTGATGCTCGGCGCCGGCCTTCTGGCGAAGAAAGCGGTTGAAAAAGGCTTAACCGTTAAACCTTACGTGAAAACCAGCCTGGCGCCCGGATCGCGGGTGGTGATGGATTACCTGGAAGCGGCTCACCTGGTGGGCCCGCTGGCTAAGCTGGGTTTTGACCTGGTGGGTTACGGTTGTACAACCTGCATTGGTAATTCTGGGCCCTTGCCCGACGAAGTGGTTTCGGCCATCACAGGATCCAACCTGGTGGTGAGTGCGGTGCTCTCGGGCAACCGCAATTTTGAAGGGCGGGTCAATCCCTACACCCAGGCTAACTTCCTGGCATCGCCGCCCCTGGTGGTGGCGTATGCCCTGGCGGGAACGGTAGCTATCAACCTGGAAACGGAGCCGTTGGGCACCGGTAAGGATGGGCAGCCGGTTTACCTGCGCGATGTCTGGCCGTCTCCGCAGGAAATCCAGGCTACGATCCACGCGACCGTCACCCCCGAAATATTTAAGCGCAGTTATTCCGGGCTCTATACCGGCAACGAGGTATGGAACGCCATCCATAGCGAGGATAGCGTGCTTTACCCGTGGAGCGACGAGTCGACCTACCTGCAAGAGCCGCCATTTTATGCGGCTGGCCAGGGCGAAAACCTGGCGCCCAGGGATTTGCACGGCGCGCGGGCGCTGCTGGTCTTGGGCGACTCGATCACGACCGACCACATCTCGCCGGCTGGGAGCATTGCTGCCAGCGGGGCCGCCGGGAAGTACCTCCAGGCGCACGGGGTGAGCGTCAAGGACTTTAATTCGTACGGCTCGCGCCGTGGTAACGACCTCGTGATGACCCGCGGCACCTTCGGCAACGTCCGCTTGAAAAATCAGCTCTTGCCGGGAGTGGAAGGAAGCTTCACCCTGCACCTGCCAGAAGGGACGCAGATGTCGGTTTACGACGCAGCCATGGCGTACAAATCCGAAGGTGTGCCATTGCTGATTTTTGCCGGGAAAGAGTATGGCACCGGGTCGAGCCGGGATTGGGCGGCCAAGGGTACGCTGCTCCTGGGCGTCAAAGCGGTCATCGCCCAGTCTTTCGAGCGTATTCACCGTTCTAACCTGGCCGGGATGGGTGTGCTGCCCCTCACGTATAAACCGGGCGATAGTTTCCAAAGTCTCGGCCTGACCGGGCGCGAGACCTTCGCCCTAGAGGGCGTGGAGGGCATCCATTCGCCTGGCGGTGAGCTGACAGTGCATGCCGCCCGCCCGGATGGCTCGGTAGCTACCTTTAAAGTGGACGTCCGCCTGGATACGGCCAATGAAGTGCGCTATTTCCACAATGGCGGCATCTTGAACTCGATTTTATTGGATCTCAAGCAATAAAATCAGTGGGGTCGAATGATTGGCAGGATAGCGCGGGAAAGCCAGCCGATCGAATGAGACCCAACGCCTGAAAATCAAGATCACACATAGAGGGATGGCCGGGTTAACCGCAGGCCATCCCTCTTTTATCCACCTTGTCAACCTTCATAAAAAGTGTATAATAAAGAACAAATATTCTATTTTTGGGAGGTGTATGCGTTTAGGATGGGGTTTGCTACTCCTGGTTGACCCGTTGGCTCAATGGGTGCGGGAAAATCTCCAAGGTCTTTTCAGCCACTTTGCCATTTCCGTGGTCTATCCAATCGCGCTGCGTTTGCGGGATGCCTGGAATGGGTTGATCATCGTGGCGCAGGCCGGAGGGTTTTTCCAATCCATGAAGTTACCCCATACAACTTCTAGAATTCTAAAATCTAGAATCCTTGCGCCTGTTATTAAAGATCATGATCATGATCATGAGGAAGAGGAAGAAGATCTTCTTCCTCTTCTTCCTCTTCTTGATCATGATCAACGCGCGCGAGAAAAACGCAAAAAAACGGCGATAAAATGGCCTTTTTTCAGGACAAAAACAAGGAAATTCTGGCCAATGGACGAGGAATTTCTTTCAAGAATGATAAAACCAGGCTATCTTACGGGCTAAAATAGCTCAAAAAAGGCTCGTTTTTCGCTCGATGATCGCCTGCATGATTTCAACCGATTGGCGGCTGGCGTGCAAATCGGGAGAAGGAGGCTTTCCCGCCTGGACGGCATCGAAAAAAGCCGCCGCCTGGTGGTAAAAGCCGTTGAGGTAATACTCCTCGCGGCGACCGGTCATTTGATAAGCGTCCTCGTCCAGGACGAGACGCCCGGCCTGGTATTCGCGCAGGTGCGCCGGATTGTCCGGACTATGGAAGGCCTCTATGTTGGCGATGGTATCCAAACCGTAGGCGGTAAACTGCTCGCTGTTCGCGCCCGCCGTGGGGTAGATACCCAGGTGGATGCTGATGCCGTTGGTGAAAGTCCCCGCCAGCTCAAAGTTGGCCACGCCGGGACCCACTTCGGGCAGCTCCCGGTAAAAAAACCCGAGCTGCTGGTAATCGCCCTCCACCAGGTAGCGCGCGGCGTCGATCACGTGGATGGCGGTGGTGCCGAAGGTCGCGTCGGTGCGGTGGACCCGAGCCAGGCGGACGTCCAGGTGGTGCAGCGACATTTGAGCCATGCGACGCTTCATCTCATTCATCAGCGGCATCCAGCGCCGGTTGAAGGCGACCTGGTTTGGCACGGGCGGCGATCCCGCCGAGGCGATCAGCGCGTCAATTTGAACCAGATCCAGCCCGGGAGGTTTTTCCGTGAGCAATGGATAACCCAGCCTGAGGATGGAACACCCCATGGCGGAGGTTAATGGCGGCGGCACGTTCAGGCAGACGGCGTGGGGTCGCTCTTTCTCCAACATCTCGCTGTAATTCGTATAGCCACGGTGGAAACCAAACCTGCGGCGGTAAGCGTCTGCCCGCTCGCTGTCCACGTCGCAACAGGCAGCCAGGTTAATTTCCGGGTGCGAAGCCGCGTATTCTACGTAGGCCGGCCCGTGACAGGCGGAAGCAACCCAGCCACACCCGATGACAGCGATATTAAACATGGGTGATCATCCATAACGAGCGAAATGGGTATAATGATCGTTGATTTCATATATACCATAAAAAGGAAGGTACCTATGCCGCGACCGGTGCGAATCGCCACGATAGCGCAAAGAGCTGACTGGGGGCCGACGGTGGATGCGAACCGCAAGAAGATGGCTGCGTGGATCGAGCAGGGTCTGCACGAAAAACCCGACATCCTTGCCATCCCTGAGTCATTCACATTGGCGGGGCTGGTAAACCCGCGCATCGCGGAGATGGCTGAAGAGGTGCCCGGCCCGACGCTCGAGATGGCGGCTGCGTATGCCTGCCAGGCGAAGGCCTACATTCTATGCCCGATCCTGGCCCGCCGGCCGGATGGCAATCACATCGAGGCGTTCCTGCTCGACCGCCAGGGGCGGATTGCCGGAAGTTATCAGAAACATCACCCGGTAGTGGAAGGCTGGCAGTATCGCAAGCTTGAATATGGCTCGCGCCCCGGCAGCGCCCTGCCGGTCTTCGACACCGATTTTGGCCGTATCGGCGTGCAGATTTGCTTCGATGTCGAATATTCCGATGGCTGGGAAGCCCTCGACCGGGCGGGGGCCGAGATCTTCTTCTGGCTCTCCGCTTACGATGGGGGGAGAGACCTGAGCGCCAAGGCCTGGACTTACCACCGGTACCTCGTATCAGCCGTCCAGACCTTTCATGCGCGCATCCTGGACATCATGGGCGAGACGCTGGCGATGACCGGCCTGCACGACTCGATCGCGGCAACCACCATTGACCTGGACGTAGCCTTGTTCCACATGGACTTTAATAATACCCAGATCCAGGCCATCCGGGCTAAATATGGACCGGATGTTACCCTCCATCTTTACCACCAGGAAAATTATTTCACCCTCCAATCCAACCGGCCTGACCTGCCGGTGAGCGCGATCATCTCCGAGTTTCAGCTTGACCCGCTCAAAGATTACATCGCGCGTAACGAGCGGTTGCAAGATGCCATTCGCGCCGGGCGTTTCATCGAGGACGTGACCCCGCCCTATGCCGACAGGGCTCAATGGTGAAATTCAGTGGTTAAAAGCGCCAATTTGGTGTGATCAATCTCCTAATATAAAACGTTGTATCTATAGAAGCAGCATTCCGCGGAAAATGCGCTTGATATACCCAAGGAGGTGTCTTTTTGGTCTTTGATACTTCCGGAGGTAGCTCTGATCCTTTGCCTTCCTCCGAAGAC
>JAJYIW010000239.1 GCA_021789855.1 Chloroflexota bacterium
GTGGAAGATTTCCCCCTCTACTATCACTGGTCGTATGACCGGATCTACCGCAACGACATGATCAAGCAGCCAGATGTCTTGATGTTCATGTTCCTGTACAACCAGTCGTTCACGCAGGAAGAAAAGCGTGCAAATTACGATTATTATGAGCCGCGCTGCATCCACGAATCATCGCTTTCCCCCTCGATTCACTCGATCTTCGCTGCCGAGCTGGGGCGCCCCCAGGAAGCCTTCGACTTCTTCCGCTTCGCCACCCGCATCGACCTGGATAACTACAATCGCAACACCCACGAGGGCATCCACACCACCTCCATCGCCGCCGCCTGGATGAACATTGTGTACGGGTTTGGCGGGATGCGCTCAGATGGCGAGGTGCTCTCCTTCAACCCCTCTATCCCGGCCCACTGGAAGGGCTATAGTTTCCAGGTGCTCTACCGCGGCTCGCTCATTCGAGTGGAGACCACCCAGAACGGCTCGACCGTGCGCGTGATGGAAGGCGGTCCGGTCACGGTGAAGCTGCGCGGCGCCGTGCAGACCATCGACCATGCCGGCGTTTCTATTTCGTAAGGGGCGCGCTTTGTCAAGAAGCGCAGCGCGCGTTTTAGGCGGGTACGCTCCGCCCCGGCGCGAAGGCTAAGTTGCCCCTTCTCCGTCGTCATAGCGCACGCTGTGCGCCTCACCCTCTATTGATAAAAAGGACAGGACGCCATGAATTCCTTAGATTGGCTGATCACCGAATCTGATTTGCTCTCACCCCAGGATATCGACCGCCAGGGCAACAAACTGCTGATCGGCAACGGCACCATCGGCTACCGCGGAACGCTGGAAGAGTTCAACAAAGATCAGAAAACAGCCACGATCGTCTCCGGGTTATACGATAAAGTCGGCGACCTGTGGCGTGAGCCGATTAACCTGCCCAACGGCGGGTACGTCCAGGTGGTTTACCAGGGCGAGGCGCTGCACGCCCTGACCAGCAAGGTGATCGCGCACCGCCAGAGCCTGGATATGGCCTGCGCCGTCCACGAGCGGGAGACCACTTTCGAAGCCCGCGACGGCGCCCGCATCACTCTCCGCTCGCGGCGCTTTGCCAGCCTGTCCCTGCCTCACCTGCTGGTCATGGAGGTTTCGATCCGCGCCGATCGCCCGTTGGAGGTGGATATCCACGCCGGCATCGACGGGGATGTGTGGGATATCAATGGCCCCCACCTGGCGCAGGTCACCCCCTCCGAAACAGATGGCGTGATCTCGGTTTCTGCCGTTACCCACCAGGCCGCCGTTCCGTTGGCGGTCTCCGCAGCGCTGGCCTTCCCGCGCGACGCCTGCCAATCCGGTAACGCCCACCTGGACGTGGCGCGCAAGGCCGCCACATGGGAATTTAAGGGGGTTCATCTCCAGGAAGGAGCTGCGTGCACTTTCCACACTTATAGTGCCCATTATACCGGGCTGGATGGGCCTGACCCGCTGGGTGATAGCCGCGTCGCCTGCCAGCAGGCCGCCGCGCTGGGCTTTGAGGCCCTTTTGGCCAGCCACTGCAGGCTGTGGGCCGGGCGTTGGGCTGATTGTGACATTCAAATTGAAGGGGATGCCCCCGCACAGCAGGCCTTGCGCTTCAGCATGTATCACCTGCTGGCCATCGCGCCCACCCACACGCAGGAAGCCTCTATCCCCGCTCGCGGGCTGTCAGGCCAGGTGTACAAGGGCGCCATCTTCTGGGACACCGAAATCTTTATGCTCCCGTTTTTCAACCACACCTTCCCCGCCCTGGCGCGTAACCTGCTGCTTTACCGCTTCCATACCCTGGATGGCGCTCGCCGCAAGGCGCGCGAGTACGGCTTTCGCGGGGCATTCTACGCCTGGGAGAGCCAGGACGGCGGCAACGACGCCTGCACCCTCTTCAACATCACCGATGTCTTCACCAACCGCCCCATGCGCACCTACTTCCGCGACAAGCAGGTGCACATCAGCGCAGATGTGGCTTACGCCTTCTGGCAATATTACGCCACGACCAGCGACGCCTCCATTTGGCTGGAGGGCGGAGCCGAGGTGGCCTTCGAGGTGGCGCGCTTCTTCCTCTCTTACACTTACTATAACCTCGATAAACGCCGCTACGAAATCCTGGACGTCACGGGCCCGGATGAATATCACGAGCGGGTGGCTAACAATGCTTTCACCAACCGGCTGGTCACCCATTCGCTGGAGATCTGCCTGCGCGTGGCGGCTTTGCTCCAGCAAGGGTATCCTGAGACCTACCAGGCGCTGGTGGATAAGCTCGATTTCGCCCAGGATCTGGTCTCGATCGGCGAGGTTGCACGGGGCATGTTCCAGCCGGATGAGGTTCCTCCGGGCGCGCTCATCCCCCAATTCGACGGCTACTTTAATTTGGAAGACGTCCCTTTGCAGGCGTTACTGGCCCGTAAGCTGGATCCCCACGAATACCTGGGAGGTGGAAACGGGCTGGCCACAACCACCCAGATTCTCAAGCAGGGGGATGTGGTGTTGATGCTGTTCCTGTTCAGCGATCGCTATTCCCTGGACACCAAGTTATCCAATTGGGAGTTTTACGAACCGCGCACAGAACACGGCTCCAGCCTGAGCGCCTGCTCCTACTCATTGATCGCCTCCGAGATCGGCAAGGTGGACTGGGCCTACAAGTATTTCATGAAAACCGCCATCATCGACCTGACCGGCGAAGGCAAGCAATACGTCGGGCCGCTCTACATCGGCGGCACGCACCCGGCCGGCAACGGCGGCGCGTGGATGGCGGCAGTGTTCGGCCTGTGCGGAATCCGCGGCGCGGGCGACACTTTGATCATCCAGCCCCACCTGCCGGCGCACTGGAAAAAGGTTCGCCTGTCCCTGGTGTACCGCGGGCAGAAGCTGGCGCTTACCCTTTCTTCCAGTCACGTCACCATCCAGGCAGCAGCGCCGTTGACGGCGCCCCTCTCCGTCGCCGTCGCGGGACAGACCAGCTCCCTCCCCGAAACAGGCGAGTTGAGCCTGCCAACTGTGCTATACTAAAAAACAGCACGTACACAAACCTCAGCCAAGGGAAAACCGACATGCAAAAGAAATGGTGGAAAGAAAGCGTCGTTTACCAGATTTACCCGCGCAGCTTCAAGGACAGCAACGGGGACGGCATCGGAGACCTGCGCGGCATCATCCAAAAGCTGGATTACCTGAAAAAGCTGGGCGTCGATGTGGTCTGGTTATCGCCGGTTTACTGCTCCCCCAATGATGATAACGGTTACGACATCAGCAATTACCAGGACATCATGACCGAGTTCGGCACGCTGGCGGATTGGGAAGAGCTGCTGGCAGGGATGCACCAGCGCGGCATTAAGCTGATGATGGATCTGGTGGTCAACCACACCTCGGATGAGCACCCCTGGTTTGTTGAGTCGCGCAAGTCGAAAGACAATCCTTTCCGCGATTACTATATCTGGCGGCCCGGGGTGGATGGGCACGAGCCGAACAACTGGAAATCCCATTTCAGCGGCTCTGCCTGGCAGTACGATCCGGCCACCGGCGAATATTACCTGCACCTGTTTTCCAAAAAGCAACCCGACCTGAACTGGGAGAACCCCAAGGTGCGCCAGGCCGTCTATGCCATGATGCACTGGTGGCTAAAAAAGGGCGTGGATGGCTTTCGCATGGATGTGATCAACATGATTTCGAAAGTCCCCGGCCTGCCAGACGCCCCCCGCGTATCAGGCGACCGGTATCAGAATGGCAGCGCCTATTTTACCAACGGCCCGCGCCTGCTGGAGTTTCTCGATGAGATGAAGGGCGAGGTGCTCTCGCATTACGATATTATCACGGTGGGTGAGACGCCGAACGTGAGCACGAAGAACGCCATTGACTTAACCAACGAAGAGCATGGCGCACTCAACATGGTGTTCCAGTTCGAGCACATGGGCCTGGATGCAGCGGTGGGCACTTCGTCGCGGGAAAGTGTGGTGAAGTGGAAGCTGGCCGACCTGAAAACTCTGATGACCCGCTGGCAAAAAGACCTGGAGGGCAAAGGCTGGAACAGCAATTATTTCAATAACCACGACCAGCCTCGCCAGGTGTCGCGTTTCGGTAATGATGGGCCCTACCGCGTCCAATCGGCCAAGTTATTGGGCACTTACCTGCACCTGCTGCAGGGCACGCCATACATCTACCAGGGCGAAGAGATCGGCATGACCAACGTCGCCTTCGACTCGATCCAGGATTATAACGACATCGAAACGGTCAATCTTTACCACGAGCTGGTGGATGAAAAAGCCTGGGACCCCCAGGACGTGCTGAAGGTGCTCCACGCCAAAAGCCGCGACAACGCTCGCACGCCGGTGCAATGGGACGCTTCGCCCAACGCCGGCTTTACCACCGGCAAGCCCTGGCTGAAGGTGAACCCCAATTACCCAGAGATCAACGTCGAGCAAGCCCTGGCCGACCCCGAATCTATCTTTTATTACTACCAGAAGCTGATCCGCCTCCGCAAGACCACCCCAGCGGTGGTTTATGGGCGTTACGATCTGATCCTGGCCGATCACCCGCAGGTTTACGCTTTCACCCGCACCCTGGATAAAGAGCGGCTGTTGGTGCTGCTGAACTTCAGCCAGGAGCCGGCTTCCTGCGAGCTGCCAGCGGGCCTGTCCTTGTCCGGCGGGGAGCTGCTGATCGGGAATTACCCGGCCGAGCCGGCTACTGGCGCCAGCTCC
>JAJYIW010000240.1 GCA_021789855.1 Chloroflexota bacterium
TTTACACCGGGCGGGGCGCCTTGCGGTTGATCTTGAGCCTGTACACAGGCATAGAGCCCGAAAACCTGGTCCTATTAACCGGCCCTCGAGGAAAACCTTACCTGGCTCCTTCGGCGTACCCAGCCAGTAAAGTCCAGTCGTTATTTTTTAACTTATCCCATTCATCCGGTCAGGCCATCCTGGGGGTGTCCCCCACCGGAGAGGTGGGGGTTGATCTGGAAGCCATCCATCTAATCCCCGAGATGGATACCCTTGCCCGGCAATATTTTTCACCGGGTGAAAGAGCCCTCCTGGACACCCAGGCGGGCAGGGATAAAGATGAAACCTTTTTTACGATCTGGACGATGAAAGAAGCGCTCCTGAAAGCCTGGGGCACCGGCCTCGCCTACCCGGTGAATACCCTTACGATCAGGAGAGTACCCCATAGCCCTTTGATAACCGTGATCGCCGAATCCACATCCTCCCAGGACAGCTTTCTCGAAGCGAGCTACTGGTCGCCCATCCTCCAACCTCCACCGGATTTTTGCGCTGCCATGGTCGTGATCCAATAGCGATGATCCAATAACATTGGCTTAGCCGAGCACGGTTTACGGATTAGCCCCTGTTGGCTTCCTGGCATGAGGCTATTTAATGGTCGAGAGCCAGGCGCAAGGCACTGACTCTCATTTTTTTTACTTTCATATTGATATAATTATCATAACAGGTTAAGATTAATTTTGCTTGATGTCAACCCTACGATTCCTCTACGCTTAGATTGGTGTTTTTTAATCCAGGAGCAATGGGCAAAATGCCTGCAAGACCCTCGAACCCCTACGTGTTGAATATCAGCAAGGCCTGGACGACCGCCTTCCCGAAAAGTTCTGCGGGTATCCTGGCTATCACGCATATTCCCCAGACGCCCCCATCCCCCTTTTTTGATGCCAAACGAGTAGAAATTGAAAATGAACTTAGAGTCCGGTTTTCCTATTCAACTCGTGGGGCCCTGGAAAATTTACCAACCATCCAGGCTTACGAAACTTATTACCGAAAATTCAAGAAGACCTATCACGTCTTGCTGCAGCTCGAGTCCGTTGCGCTAAAAGGAAAATCAATTCCCAATGTTCCGCCGGCGATCGGCGCCATGTTCATGGCAGAATTGAAAAACCAGCTTTTGACCGCCGGCCATGATCTCTCCAGCCTCCAGGGCTCCTTACAATTAGGGGTTGCCACGGGCGATGAACACTACCTGTTGCTCAATGGTACCTCACAACACCTTAAACCCGGCGACATGATGATTTCTGATGATAGTGGCACCATCTCAAGCATTATTTATGGCCCTGATCAAAGGACCCGCCTGAAACCAGAGTCGCAGAGTGTGATCTACACCGTATATGGGGTGCCGGGCATTGACGAAGATCAAATATATAACCACCTGGAAGATATCCGTGATTTTTTCCTGGCGGGTTATCCTGATAGCAACGTCGCCCAATTAAAAGTGTACGGCGCCAGAGAACGCAACGAGTTTGATTTCTTCACTCCCTGATGCCATGCTGGCCTGGGGATGCCGTATCTTTACCGACATCCCATGCTCAAGCCCAGGTGAAAAATATGATTAATCGATCAGAGTCAGAGCCTTTTGAAGAGGCTTTTTTGGATGTATTACAAAATATTGAGGCTTCGATCATTCACATGTACTATCAAAATCCGCAGCTAAACGATCTTCAGGTGGATGCCGCCATAGAAGCCTTAATTCGTACTTACCAGGGCGAGTCCACGGGGCAACTACCAGCCCAGCCTCGCTCAGAGCAAGCTAAAGCGGTCTACCAGGCAGTCCAGTCCATCGGGGAATGGCGATTAGGCCGGCAAGGGTTTAAGGATGACGAAAGACGTTCGATTAAAGTCGAACAACCTCTGGTTGTGAATGATTGGATTGCCTGTTTGAAACGCATCCGGAAATCAATCCGGCTTTGGAATAAAAAGAGCGGCAGCCAGGGTTATTTAAACTACATCTCCCACTTCATCAAATAGCCAGCCTGGCAGAAGACAAACGGTAACACTGGCGCATGAGCGAACGCGTCACTCGATTTTCTTAACTGCCTGCCGCCCGCGGGTAAGCCAATAAATCAGCATGATTCCCAATGCCAGTACAGGGAATACGATCAGGCCTGCTTCCGGGCCAAATGCGCCTCCTGTCCATAATGGGGGGCCTTTAACGGTGGTTTGAAGCAATTGGAAAGAAGTGGTCCCACTCACCGGGAAGCTGAAAATGGGGCCCTCAAAAAAATTCCAGCCGATATGCAGGCCAATGGATAGCCATAACTGCCCGGTGCGTAAAAATGCGTAAGCGAGAAAAAAGCCAGCGGCTGCGATCCCCAACGTTACCATCCATACATTCCCGGCATTAGGATTGCCCAGGTGCAGGATGGCAAACATGAAGGATGAAACGATCACGCCCCAAAACAAGTTCAGCCCGCTGGCGAGCGTATGCAGGTGGTATCCCCTGGAGAGCAATTCTTCGTTCCAACCGATAAAAATAAAACTGACCAGGTCCGTTGCCAAGCCTATCGCCAGCGTGCCAGGTGGCACAACCTGCCAGGTGCCCCGGTCAATGGTTAACCAACCCAGGGCATATTCCCATAAAAACATGAGGCCCATCAATATCAAGGTGATCAAGATTCCCACCAGCACATCGCTTACCATCCGGCGTGTGACCACCAGTCCCAGGGAGGCAAACGGGCGCCGGTCCAACCAGCGGCTTGCCAGAAAGACGCTGAGCGTGATCATCACCGTCTCCACAAAAATAGACCGGGCAAGGCTGTTGGGATCCCGTAAGCCGAAGAAAGGCACGAAAGCCAGGCCCAGATCGACAGAAATGCCAATGAACAACATCAGCGCCGTCTGGAGCGCTAACCGCCAGCCAGCTCGCAGCCTGTTCTCGTTCGGCGATAAAAACACCTTACCTAAAAACGTCCGCTCAGTAATAGGAACTCCCATGGTCATTTCAAACCTAATGGCCGGCCCATCTTAACCATTCAGCCCGGGCAATGATATTTAAAATCAAGACGGTATAGGGCAGGATCAGCAAAACAGCGCCGATCGACCCTACCACAAAATGCATCCAACCTTCACGCTTTGGCCCGAGGAAGGCAAAAATGGGTACCCAGCCGGGATGGATAGGCCGGACTATCGCAATGGTTAACAGCAGGCTGCCGGGGATCACCAGGAATGTTCCCAACACCAGCACCAGGTCGAGGGTCCGGAAATCGATCCCACCCTGGATCAACACCAGGATAAAATACAACAGGATGGGAGCGCTGGATAACCGGATGATTAACCGAGTGGATGATGAGGCCTGGCTTTTCGCAACAGCAGAGCCGCCATTCTGGTCATCTTGATTTTCCCAGAATGCGCTATTTCCAGCCTGCTCAGGTCGTGAGTGGACTGACGATTCAGCCTGATCCACGAATACCTTCCTCAGGTCTGAAATCATCTGTTCCTGGCTGGCGTTGACTTCATTCATGGCTTCTTCCAGGCGCTTTTGTATCTGAGGCTGGTTTGAATCAAGCTTCAACGCATTATCCAGAGCAGTCAGCCGTTCCTGGGGAGTTTCAGCCAGGTCGCTCAACCATAACCAGGCTGCCAGGTTATCAGGATCTTCGGCGACTACCTGATGCAATATTGCGCGGGCTTTATCTTTTTCCCCGGCCCGGGCGCTGTCAATCCCTTGTTTTAACAAGCTCCTCACGTCCATGTTTGGTTACAGCAAAAGGGGATACCGTCGTTTACCTGTTATTCCCAAAAAGAATGGTAATCCAATGGGCTCTCACTAGGATTATACTATGATGATAGATGAAAAATAAACCAGCAATTAAAAGGATTTCTGTTTGGCAGGTCATCGCACTCCTGGCCGTTTTTTTGATCGTAGGCGGTGTTGGATTTACCCTCTGGCTGATACGTGGTCTTCCATCTCTAGATTCGCTTCCAACCCACCTCGATCAGCCAAGCGTGCGGATAACCGACCGCTCAGGGCGATTACTTTATGACATTTTCCCTGAAAATGGGGGCAGGCATAACGTCATTCCACTCAGCCAGATGCCCCTCCAGCTCCAACAGGCGACAATTGCTACCGAAGACAACACTTTTTACACCAACCCGGGGATAGACCCCGTCGGCATCCTGCGCTCAGCGTGGATCGATCTAAAAAGCAGGGCGATTAGGGCCGGGGGGAGCACGATCACCCAACAGGTTGCCCGCAGCCTGCTCATGGAATCGGGAGAGCGCGATGAGCGTTCTATCTGGCGGAAGCTAAGGGAAGCCATCCTGGCGATCGAATTGACCCGGCGTTACTCGAAAGAGCAAATCCTCGGGCTTTACCTGAACCAGATGTATTATGGCAATTTATCCTACGGAGCTGATGCGGCCGCCCAGACCATTTTCGGAAAATCCGTTAGCCAGCTTGACCTGGCAGAGTGCGCTTTACTGGCAGGCTTGCCCCAATCCCCTGCAGCTTACGACCCCCTCACCCACCTGGACGCAGCCAAAGCGCGCCAGGCGGTGGTTTTGAGCCTGATGGTCAAACAAAGAATGATCACGCAAGAGCAAGCTACACAGGCTGCCCAGGAGCCCCTGGTTTTTACCCGCACCCCGTTCCCTATCGAAGCGCCGCACTTTGTCATGTGGGTGCGGAACCAGCTCGATAACCTGTTTACCCAGGA
>JAJYIW010000241.1 GCA_021789855.1 Chloroflexota bacterium
GCCTTGCACTACCATTTTGATTGGGCTGCCACGCTGATTGAGATGCTGGGAGGCCAGGTACCGGGCAACTGGGATGGACGGCCTTTCACCGGCGCGTTTCGCTCCGGTCAGGAGGAGGGCCGGGATTTCCTGGTGGTCAGCCAGGGGGCATGGTCGTGCCAGCGCGGGGTGCGCTTCAACCAGGGTGGCGAGGCTTACCTGTGCCTGCGCACCTATCACGACGGGTATAAGATGGTGGAGCCGCTGATGCTCTTTAACCTGGCTCGCGATCCGCACGAGCAGGTCGACCTCAGCGCGCAGCAACCCGGCCTGGCGGCGCTGGCGATGGGGATGCTGGCAGATTGGGAGCGGGAGATGATGCTGACCAGCCCGACCAACGTGGATCCGATGATGACGGTGCTGCGCGAAGGCGGGGCGTACCACACCCGCGGGGCTCTTCCCGCCTACCTTGAGCGGTTGAGGGCTACCGGGCGGGCCGGGTATGCGGAAAAGCTGGCTCGCCTGCACCCCAATGAGCTGGCCTGAGGAAGTAACCCGCCGCATCCATGAAGAAAAATTTACCACGGAACACACGGAAGACACGGATGACAAGGAAAAAAAGCGTTGAACTCACACGATTTCACTTCGATGATTGAGCCGGTGATCGTTGCGGCGCGAGAGAAGGGCGAGCTGGGCGTCTTCAACCCCACCACCTGCGAGGACGGTCATGGGCAATTGCAGGTGGTGTACCGCTCGGCAGGGATCGACCGGCTGACGCGGCTGGCGCGGAGTGTGGGGGTGGGCGGGCGATACGAGCGCCAGGCGGCGCCTGTTTTGCGCGTAGCCACAGGCGACCCGGGGCTGGACAGCTTCGTCGCCGCCGCCCTGGCCAACTCCGAGGAAGACCCGCGCTTCGTGCGGCTGCCAGGCGAAGAGAGCTGGTTTATGACCATCGTGGGGCTGCGCCTGTTGCCCTACACCCCCGGGCAGAAGGCCATCACCGTGCTGGCGCAGGTGAGCCCGGATTTTGCTCACCTCGACGTCACCCGCCTGCTCACCCCGGCGGAATTCGACGACCGGCACGTCATCCCCCTGCCGGAGCGGGTTGGCGGAGCCTACGCCCTGCTCACGCGCCCACAGATGCCCGGCGTGTTGAGTTACGTGGATTACTACACCGGCGGGCCTTCCAGCGTGTACCTGTCCCTCACGCCTGACCTGGCCCACCGGCCGGGCGACCGGCCTTTGCTCAGCCCCAGGCAGCCCTGGGAGGCCCGGCGTATCGGCGGGGTGGGGCCGCAGCCTGCGCTCACCGGGCGCGGCTGGCTGGTGATCTATATGGCAATCGACCTGGAGAACCGCTATTCGGTGGGCGCCGCCTTGCTCGATAGGGAAACGCTGGCGGTGACTGCGCGCACCCCTCTGCCCCTGCTCACCCCGGATGAAGCCTTCAACCGGCGTTTCCCGGTGATCGATTTTGGCCTGAGCCATGTGATCTTCGCCACCACTGCGCTGGTGGATGAGGCGAAGGATGCAGTGACCTTCCTGGTGGGTTGTAACGACATCGCCGTTGGGCGGGTGATCATCCCGCTCAGCGAGATACTCGCCCAGATGGATGCGGTTGGATAGCGTGGGTTAATCCAGCGGCAAAAGCACTTCTCCCGATTCGATGATCTCCGCCTGGACGCTGCCGCTGGACAGGCGGCTGAGCTCGGCTTGGAAAGCGGGCAGGGCCTCGACTGCGAAACGGGCGGTGATGACCACGCTGGAGGTGAAATCTTCATCGAGGATTTGCCCGTGGCAGGCGCTGACGAGCCGCCGGGCGCGCTCCAGCAAAGGGTAGGGCATCTCGGCCATCACCGTGTGGGTGGCCACGCGCTCCGCTCGCCGGGTGACGGCCAGCGCCGCGCGCATGGCGTCGCTGTAAGCGTGCACCAGGCCGCCGGTGCCCAGCTTCGTCCCGCCGAAGTAGCGGGTGATCACCACCACCACATCGCCCAGCCCGGAGCCCTGCAGCACCGCCAGGGCCGGGCGGCCGGCGGTGCCAGAGGGCTCGCCAGCGTCGGAGCAATGCGCGATGACCGAGTCGCCGTGGCCGATCAGATATACGGGCACGTGGTGGCTGGCGTCCGGGTAGCGGGCTTTGACCCGGTCAATAAAAGCGCGCGCCTCCTCGACGCTGAAGGCCGGGGCCAGCGAGGCAATAAAGCGCGAGTTGACCACCACAATCTGGCTTTCAACTGGCGCGGCGGGAACGGGGTAAGGTTTCATTTTTTTATGAATCAATGACTGGACGCAAATTTCCAATCGATCAGGATTATTGTATCTCAAAAGCGCCTGGGATTTAAAAAAAATGAAAGGCGCTGCGGTGATGGCGCGGCGCCTTTCATGGTGTAGGCCTGGGGTTAAGCCAGGGTGGTTTATGCACGTGCTGACCCACCGATGACGCTCGCCATGGTGAGGATCGCAAACAAGACCAGAAAAACGGTAACGACACTGTAAATCACGACCATAGAAACCTCTTTTTGTCTATTCCTTACCTATAAACATACGGCGGAATCATTAAAAAAAATCGTGATTCGGATGACACGAGAATGAAAATGCCCAAATTTGGTTCCGGCGGCGCCTGCGGCCCTGGCGACCAGAGTCAAAACCACGATTAACGCCCGGCCCATTAAACAAGAAAGGCGCCGCAGGTCAGGTGCGACGCCTTTCAAGGTTGGTAGGAAAAATTAATGGGCAGCATAGGTTGATTTATGTTATCTCAGGCTGGCACAAGATACTCACCAGGCTGAGGACGACAAAAAGTACCAGCAACACGGCGACTGCGCTGTATACGACGAACATGGCTTCTTCCCTCCTTTTTTCTTCTCTACCTATATTAACGCAAAACCCGGCGGAAAGTTTCGCCTTTTTAAGGTTTTTTTTGTGAATTGTGGAGCGAATAGGCCGGTTAGGGCAGATCGCCACGCCGCCGTAAGTGCGGCGGCTCGCGATGACAGGCGCCGGGCGTTGGGTTTCGCCTGGCCCGTGGCTGGTTAGCGCCCTGCCAGAATCGCTCCACCTCCCTTACGGCTTTCGTGGGTTATCAATATCGTTCAAGCTGGTGGCCATTCACCCGGGCAGGGTTACAATTAAGCCATCCCTCTTGACCCGAAAGGAACTCCCCGATGTTCGATATTCGCCTGGAACGATTGAACCAAGCCAATCCCGGGTATTGGCCTACCCGCATCCTGTACCAGCTCGAGTACGCCCACGCCTTATCACAAACGCTGGGTGGCTCAGCCGATGACCTGATCAGCCGGGCGGTTACCGCGCTGGACGAGCGGGCCTCGCGTGAAGGCGCGATCACGATCGACAATGCCCAACAGGTAGAACGGTCGCTGGCGAGCCTGTCGCCCCAGGCCAAGGCCTACCACCTGATTTGCGCGGCTCACGCCCACATCGATATGAACTGGATGTGGCGCTGGGATGAGACCGTAGCGGTGACGTTGGACACCTTCCGCACCATGCTGGCGCTGATGAAGGAATATCCGGATTTCAAATACTCTCAGTCTCAAGCCAGCGTCTACCAGATCGTTGAGACCTACGCCCCTGAGCTGCTGGAGGAGATTCGCGCGCGGGTCAAGGAAGGGCGCTGGGAGGTGACGGCTTCCACCTGGGTGGAGGCGGACAAGAACCTGCCCAATGGGGAGAGCCAGGCGCGCCACCTGCTGTACACCCGCCGTTACCTGACCCGCCTGCTGGGGCTCCGTTCCGACCAGTTTTACCTGGATTTCGAACCGGACACGTTTGGCCACCATGCCAACGTGCCGGAGATATTGGCGGAGGCGGGGGTGAAATACTATTACCACTGCCGGGGCGACGAGGATGACCAGCTTTATCGCTGGATGGCCCCTTCGGGCCGGTCGATCCTGGCTTACCGCGAGCCGCTGTGGTACCTGGGCGCCATCGAGCCGGCCATGGCCCTTTACGTCCCGGCCTTCTGCCAGAAATACGGCATGGATACCATGCTGAAAGTCTATGGCGTGGGCGATCATGGCGGCGGGCCGACTCGCCGGGACATCGAGCGCATCGCGGATATGGCCGCCTGGCCGGTCTTCCCCAGCCTGACCTTCGGAACCTTCGAGGCGTATTTCAAGCGAGTGGAGCAGGCTGCCGATCACCTGCCGGTAAAACAAGGCGAGCTGAACATGGTTTTCACCGGCTGCTACACCAGCCAGAGCCGGATCAAGCGTGCTAACCGCCTGGCGGAAGCCCACCTGAACAGCGCGGAGACCTTTGCCAGCCTGGCGGCGCTCGAAGGCCAGCCGTACCCGGCCCAGGCCTTTGAGAAGGCCTGGCAGAATACGATGTTTAACCAGTTCCACGACATCATCCCCGGCTCAGGGGTGATCGACACGCGCGAGTACGCCCTGGGGTTATTCCAGCAGACCATGGCCATCGCCGGGAGTCAGAAGAGCCGCGCGTTCCATGCCCTGGCAAACCCTGGAGCGGCGCTGGCGGCCCGCGATCCTGGATCCACCGCGGAAGGGGCCGGCGTGGGTTTTGGGGTCGAGGCCTTTCACCTGGCGCAGGTCTCTCATGCCGGCGGAAAGACGCGCCTGTTCCACGTGTTCAACCCGGCGGCCTGGGCGCGCCAGGAGGTGGTTGAGCTGGTGGTATGGGATTGGGACGGCGACCTG
>JAJYIW010000242.1 GCA_021789855.1 Chloroflexota bacterium
TCATGAGCATGGGCCGGGCGAAGCCTGGCCTTCACCGCACCATTCAGGGGAGGTAGGGTGCTGGTGAAGGCCGCCATCATGGGCATGGGCCAGGTCAAAGAGCGCCGGCCGGGCGAGGCCTGGCCTTCACCGCACCATCCAGGCTGGTGAAGGCTGCCAGCATGGGCATGGGCCAGGTCAAAGAGCGCCGGCCGGGTGAGCCTGGCCTTCACCGCACCATCCAGTAGGGTGCTGGTGAAGGCTGCCATCATGGGCATGGGCCAGGTCAAAGAGCGCCCGCCGGGCGGGCCTGGCCTTCACCGCACCATCCATGCCGCCGGGGAAGTAGGGTGCTGGTGAAGGCTGCCAGCATGGGCATGGGCCAGGTCAAAGAGCGCCGGCCGGGCGAGGCCTGGCCTTCACCACACCATCCAGGCCGGTGAAGGCCGCCATCATGGGCATCGGCCAGGTCAAAGAGCATCGGCCAGGCGAGGCCTGGCCTTCACCGCACCATCCAGGCTTAATGCAATATTTTGCTCAGGAAAAGCCGCGTGCGTTCCTCGCGCGGGTGGTCGTAGATCTCATCCGGCGTGCTCTCTTCGATGATGCGCCCTTCGTCCATGAAGAGGATGCGGTTGGCGGCGGCGCGGGCAAAACCCATCTCGTGCGAGACGACAATCATGGTCATCTCGTGCGCCAGCTCTTTCATCACGTCCAGCACCTCGCCGATCATCTCGGGGTCGAGGGCGGAGGTGGGCTCGTCGAACAGCATCAGGGTGGGCTTCATCGCCAGGGCGCGGGCGATGGCGATGCGCTGCTGCTGGCCGCCCGAAAGCTGGCCGGGGTACGATGCACGCTTGTCCGACAGGCCGACCCGGGCGATCAGGCGCAGGGCGTCCTCTTCGGCCGCCTTATGTTCCATTTTCCTCACCCGCAGTGGGGCTTCCATGACGTTCTCCAGCACGGTCAGGTGAGGGAACAGGTTGAAGCGCTGGAAGACCATGCCGATGTTGGCGCGCATGCGGGCGATGTTCTTATCCGATTCCTCGATCAGGCGGTTGTTCTTTTCATTATAGCCGACCATCTGGCCGTTGACGTAAATGTGCCCGCTGTTGATCTTTTCCAGGTGGTTGATCGAGCGCAGCAGGGTGCTCTTGCCTGAGCCGGACGGCCCGATGATCACCAGCACTTCGTTCTGGCACACTTCCAGGCTGATGTCGTTGAGCACGTGCAGCGTGCCAAAATATTTATGAACGTGGTCAAATTTGACCACCACCGGGCAGCCGTTATCTGGGTTTGCGAGAGGGTTTGAAGTAGCCATTTCAATGCCCTCCGGCATGGGGCGCTGGCATGGCGCCGAACATGCGTTGGAATAAGCCAGGCTGGGTATGGGCAGCCTTGCGTTCGCCCAGGCTCGCCTCGATGCGCCCCTGGATGTAAGACCAGATGGTGGTCATGGCCAGGTAGTAGAAGGAGGCGGCGATGAACAGCTCAAAGGGGAGGAACAGGTTGGCGTTGATCTGGGTGAAGCCGTAGAACAGCTCGCCGGCCGAGATCACCTGCATGATGGAGGTGGTCTTCATCATGTTGTTGAACTCGTTGCCCAGCGGCGGGATGATCACCTTGGTGGCCTGCGGCAGGATGATGCGCTGCATGGCCTGGCCGAAGGTCATCCCCAGCGACTTGGCCGCTTCCATCTGCCCGATGTCGATCGACTCGATGCCGGCGCGCACGATCTCGGCCATGTAAGCGCCTTCGTTGATCGCCAGGGCCAGCGTGCCGGCCTGGATGGCCCCCGAGATCACCACCGGGCCGATCACCAGGGCTGGAAAATCATAGATGTGGGTGACGCCTAGCCCGAAAAACAGCAGCATCATCTGCACCAGCAAAGGGGTGCCGCGGAAGTACCAGATGTAGGCGTCCGCCAGGAGGCGGAAGGGGGGAAATTTGGACATCTTGCCCAGCGCGGCGAGCAATCCCAGCAGGACGCCCAGCGCCTGGGCGATGATGCTGACCAGGATGGTGGTGATCAGGCCGTTGCGAATCAGCGGGTTCTGCAATGCGGTGCCCGGCCACAAATAATGCCAGAATACGGCCCAGTCAAATGCGTGCATGTTCCCTCGGATAACAAAACAAGATGGATACCGTAGCGCAGATACCCTGCGGGCCGGCCCGGACGGCTCGTCCAGGCCGGCCCACGACGATCATGGGTTAACGAAAATGATTAAGGCAGCGTCACAGCGCTGGCGGACAGGTTCCACTTGGCCAGGATCTTGGCGTAGGTGCCGTCAGCCATCATGGATTGCAGGGCAGTCTTGACCGCGGAGCCGACCTCGGTGAGGGGTGCGTTGGTGCAGTCAGCCGCGCCGCAGGGCATGTTGATGCCTTCCTTGACGGGCTCCATCATCTGGCCGACGATCTGGAACTGGTCGGGGTGCTGCACGGTGTAGTAAGCCGCGACCGGTGAGTCGGTGGAGTAGATGGCCACTTTGCCGGCCTGGAGCTGTTGCAGCGCGTCGGTGTCTTTCTGGGTCACCACGACGGTGATCGGTTTGAGCCCCTTGGCGACGCATTGCTGGGTCAGGCCCTTGCCTTTGTAATCGCCGGTGCCTTGCAGGTAATCGGCCTCGGTGGTGCCGCTTTCAGCCGCGGCGGATTTACCGCACAGATCCTGCCAGGTATTGATGTTCTGGGGGTTGCCCTTGACGGCCACGAAGGATTGCCCAGCCTGGAAGTAGGGGATCATGCTGACCTGCTTCTGGCGGTCGGTGGTGATGTTCATGGCGGAGATGATGATGTCGCACTTGCCGCTGGTCACAGCGGCGATGATGGTGTCGAACACGCTGTTGACGTACTGGACTTGCAGGCCCAGCCGCTTGGCAATCTCGTTGCCGATTTCCACGTCCAGGCCCTGCGGGTTGCCGTTGTCATCGAAGAATTCCTGGGGTGGGTAGGGGAAGTCGGTGCAGATCAGTAAGTGGCCCTTTTGGACCAGTTTATCCGCCGGGATGGAGGCGACAGGCGTGGGGGCAGCCGGGGTGGCGGTAGCGGTAGGCGCTGCCGGGGTGGGGCTGGCAGCCACGGTCGGCGCGGTAGTCGCAGTGGCCGGCACGGAGGTGGCCGTGGCGGCGGGGGCTGAAGTGGCGGTTGCCGCGGCGGCGGGGGCTGTGGTGGCGGTGGGGGCCGCGGTCGGCGTGGCGGTGCTGCAGGCTGCCAGGGCCATTGCGGCGATCATGATAAGGCTGATCAAACGATAGAACTTCATCTTCTCTCTCCTTTAAGAAAATATGTCCTATTATATGGTCTATTGTCCCAAAAAACAATATATTGGAGGCATCATTTTTTCGCAAATTGATATCGCTGGGCTCTCCCTGCGCGCCATGACGCCAGTCCTGGCGTCGTTGCGAGCGCAGTCCCCTGCGTCGTTGCGAGCGAAGCCCCCTGTCATTGCGAACGAAGTGAAGCAATCTGGATTGCTTCGTCGCTGCGCTCCTCGCAATGACATGAGCTAGTCGTCATTGCGAACGGGGCGCGGCAATCTGCGTCGTTGCGAACGGAGCGTGGCAATCTGGATTGCTTCGTCGCTGCGCTCCTCGCAATGACATGAGCCTGCGTCGTTGCGAGCGAAGCCCCCTGTCATTGCGAACGAAGTGAAGCAATCTTCGTCGTTGCGAGCGAAGCGCGGCAATCTGGATTGCTTCGTCGCTGTGCTCCTCGCAATGACATGAGCTAGTCGCCGTTGCGAGCGGAGCGGTGAGCCCGATCCCCGCGGCTCAATATCAGTTATAATAGGTGAATAACATCCGTTATATGTGAATTGATGAGAGGACGGGTAAAGATATGGTCACAGTCAGGCAGATCCTGCAAACCAAAGGTTACCGGATTTTCTCGGTCAAGCCCGACAACACCATCCTGGATGCCTTACAGGTGATGGCCGAGAACGAGGTCGGCGCGGTGCTGGTGATCCGGAATGGCGACGTGCTGGGCATCTTCTCGGAGCGCGATTATGCCCGCCGGGGAGTTCTGAAAGGTAATTCGGTTGACCTCCCCGTTGAGGAGGTGATGACCCGCTTTATCTATTACGTGAGCCCGACCTCGACCCTGGAGGAGTGCATGGCCCAGATGACGGACAAGCACATCCGCCACCTGCCGGTGCTCGAAAACGGCAAGGTCATCGGGGTGATTTCCATCGGCGACGTGGTGAAATCGGTGATTTCGGACCAGCAGAATTTGATCCAGGGGCTGGAGAGCTATATCCTCGGGCGCGAATACCATCCATAAAACGGGCGAGCTTACGACCCGGCGATCTCGCGCCACAGGTCGCGCATGAGGATGGCGTCGTCTTCCATTTTGGGGCTCTCACACAGGATGCGCCCGGCGCAGCCCAGCGCCGCCAGGGCTTCGAATAATCCCCTCAGGTTGAAATCCGATTCCAGCAAGGGCAGGTGATTGCGCTCGCCCTTGACGGTGTATTCGATTCCGGAGAGGTGGATGTGCAGGGCGTGGAGGGCATCCGGCCCCAGCGCGCTGGCATAGGTGTGAAGCAGGTCGATCCATTCAGCGCGGGAGTTCAACGAGCCGTCGCCGGCGCGGGCGTGCAGGTGGGCAAAATCCAGGCAGGGCAGCACGCCGGGGATAGCCTGGCTTAGCG
>JAJYIW010000243.1 GCA_021789855.1 Chloroflexota bacterium
CCGTAAGGAGGTGCCTATGGCTCAACCATTTAACTTTCAAGCAGCGGCGTTAAAGGTCAAGCGGGAATACCAGGCGCTGATCCAGAGAGATAACGAGGTCGATCCCGGCTGGTCGAACGGTTTATTCAACCGGTACCGGTATCCGGTGTTGACCGCGGCGCACACACCCCCCTTCTGGCGTTACGACTTTGACCCTGGCGCTAACCCCCATTTTATGGAACGCCTGGGGATCAACGCGGTGTTCAACCCCGGTGCCATCAGCCTGAATGGTAAATTCTACCTGGTATGCCGGGTGGAAGGCTTCGACCGCAAGTCGTTTTTCGCTATTGCCGAAAGTCCAACCGGCATTGACCACTTGACGTTTTGGGATGACCCGGTCACCTTACCTGAAACCGAGGACGCGGATACCAACGTGTATGATATGCGCCTGGTCAGGCATGAAGATGGCTGGATTTATGGCCTGTTTTGCACCGAGCGTAAAGATCCACGGGCTGCCCCAGGCGACCTGAGCAGCGCGGTGGCGCAGGGTGGAATCGCTCGCACCAAGGATTTGCTGAGTTGGGAGCGCCTGCCAGACCTGAAAACCCGCTCGCCTCAGCAGCGGAACGTGGTGCTCCATCCGGAATTTTTCCAGGGGCGCTACGCCTTCTATACCCGCCCCCAGGATGACTTCATCCAGGCCGGCAGCGGCGGCGGGATTGGCTGGGGGCTGTCCGACCGTATGGCCCCGGCAATCATCGATGAGGAAACGGTGATCGACCCCCGGCTTTACCATACGATTAAAGAGGTAAAGAATGGCGAGGGCCCGGCGCCGATCAAGACGCCTGCCGGCTGGCTGCACGTGGCGCACGGTGTGCGCAATACCGCTGCGGGTTTACGCTATGTGCTGTATGCTTACATGACAGATCTGGACCAGCCCTGGGTGGTGACGCACCGGCCTGGCGGTTACCTGCTGGCCCCCATGGGTGAAGAGCGGGTGGGGGATGTGTCTAATGTGGCTTTCTGCAATGGCCTGGTGGCCCAGGAGAATGGCGATTTATGGATTTATTACGCCTCTTCGGATACCCGGACGCATGTGGTAACCACTACCGTTGAAAAGATGGTCGATTACGTGCTGCATACGCCTGAAGATCCACTGCGTTCAGCCGCCTGCGTCGAACAACGCCAGGCGCTGATCCGCCATAACCTGGATTTTTACGCTAAGCTGGGTTAATTCGGGATTGGCAATGACACGGTAAAGGTGGTGCCTTTGCCAATTTCGCTGGAGACCGATACCTCGCCGCCGTGGGCTTTAGCGATCCATTGGACAATGGAGAGGCCCAGGCCGCTGCCATTAGGCCTGTCTCCACCTTCATCGCTGGACTGATTTTGCGATCGCACCTCGTCAACCCGGAAAAAGCGGTCAAACAAGTGGGGCAAAGCCTCGTCCGGGATGCCTGGGCCGTTGTCTTCGACCTTGACCCAGCCTACCTGTCCCTTGCCGTTGGTATGAATGCCTGTTTCGACGAAAACTTTCTTGTTGGCCCCTTCGGAATATTTAA
Source organism: Chloroflexota bacterium (assembly GCA_021789855.1). Lineage (GTDB taxonomy): Bacteria > Chloroflexota > Anaerolineae > Anaerolineales > Anaerolineaceae > JAJYIW01. The sequence goes on from JAJYIW010000243.1 coordinate 1,542, forward strand.
TGGCATTTTCGACCAGGTTCGTGATCATCTGGCCGAGGAACTGGCGATCGCCGATCATCGAAATCTCTGGCAGCTCGCCGGTATAGAGCTGTACGCCCTTGTCATGGGCAATGGTCGCCAATCTTTCGACTACATCGAGGGTGACATCGCTCAGATCCAGGTCTTCAGAGCGCAATTGGGATTGGCCAGCGTCCATCCGTGCCAGGGTCAGCAGGTCATTCACCAGGCTGGTCATGTACTCGTTCTCTGATTTGATGATCGAGAGTGATTGGACGTAATCTTCGGACGAACGGCGCCGTTCGAGGGCGCGGCTGGCTTCCAGGTTGACAATGGTCAGCGGGGTGCGCAGCTCGTGGCTGGCGTCGGCGGTGAACTGGCGCTGGCGGTCGAAGGCAGCCTGCAGGCGGTCGAGCATCCGGTCAAACGTGTTGGCCAGCTCGCCCAATTCATCTTTGGTTTGAAGATTGAGCCGTTGGTTCAGGTCGGTTTCACTGATCTGCTGGGCAGCGCGGGTGATAATGTGGACCGGGCGCATGACGCGGCCGGCCAGCCAGTACCCCCCGAGCATTGTTCCAAGCAGAATGGTGCTCGAGGCGATGATCAAGGTCAACAGCAGGGTATTCAGCTCCCCATGCGGGTCGAAGGGCATACCAAATAAGAGCAGGCCCTGGGCGTTGTCGCTGCCAGGAAAGCCGATGGGTGTCATGACGAACAGGTAAGTTTGGGCTGGCCCTTTACTCGTGCCCTTGATAGCCATCTGGAAGTAAATATCGTTAACGTGACCGTTGGTATTATTGCTCACAAAGGATTGGACCAGGCTTTTAACCTCGGCATCACTGATGTTGCCTAATTTTTGGACCTCCTGGCCCTGCGAATCGATCAAGGCCAGGGTTTCATTCTCCTGAATCAAGAAGTTATTCTGCGTGATTCCACTGGGCAACTGGATAGTGCCATTGACATAATAATTCAGCAGAGCCAGGCGGTAAAAGCTGCTGATCTGGTGCATCCGGCTATCGAGCTGCAAAATCGAATTGGTGCGCAAGGTCCTCAATTGAGTGGTATAGACGAAGGCGCTAAAGGCCACCAGGACCAATCCGAGCAAGATAACGGCCCAGACAGTCAGCCGGAAACGGACACTGTTTAATCGCTGGGAGATAAAATTAGCGATTCCCCTTAAGCGTTTGCGCATGTGATGCCTGCCTAGTTTCTCTCTTCAGGCCGGATCATCCTGTATCCTGCGCCCCGGATGGTCTCGAACAGCTTATTTTCAAAAGGATCGTCAATCTTGCGTCGCAGGCGGCGCACGTAGACATCCACCACATTGGAAGTTCCTTCAAAATCATAGCTCCAGATATGGCTCTCCGCCATCTCTCGGGTGATCAACCGGTTGGGATTGCGCATAAAATATTCGAGCAGGGCATACTCTTTAGCCGTTAAAGAAACCTGGACGCCGCCTCGCTCCACCTGGTGAGATGCCGGGTCGAGGGTCAGGTCTCCGATGGTCAGGATGCCAGTTTTATCGAAGGAGTCACGCCTCAGGAGGGCTCTCAAGCGTGCGCGCAGCTCATTAATCGCAAAAGGCTTGACCAAATAATCATCTGCGCCGCTATCCAGCCCTTTAACCCGGTCATCAACCGTATCTCGCGCGGTGAGCATAATAACTGGCGCGTTCACCCGGCTTTGGCGCAATGAACGACACACTGCCAGGCCGTCTTTCTTAGGGAGCATGATGTCCAGGATAATGGCGTCATAAGGCGTCATGCCGGCAATTTCTTCCCCTTCTTCGCCATCAAAAGCGGAATCCACTGCATACCCATCATCCATCAGGCTGGCCTTTAAGGAGTGATTTAAATGGCGGTTATCTTCAACAATTAGAATACGCACGGCAATACATCTCCTGTCTAAATTTCTCCATCATTCTAACACGCGATAATGACAGAATGATTACAAATAATATGACAGTCTGTCATCAAATTGTCATTATAGAGCGTTATACTGGTTATTAAATGATGTGTTTTTTGATTCTTGTGCACCAAAAATCGTTCTTTCGCTTCGTCAGAACGTTTTTTGAATGAAATTTAAGGAGGATTTAAAATGAAGCGTACCAGTTTATTAGTAGGGGTCATATTGGTGACGATGTTGACAGTGATGGCCTGCTCGCTGACTCCCTTGTCGACTCAGATCGTCAGCGGTGTGTCCTCAGCAATCCAATCGGCCTTGCCCACTGCCACAACGGTTGCCTCAAACCAGGCGGCTCAGGTGGCAGCGACGAGCACCCCCATCGCCCAGCAGCCTCAGACATCCACCCAGCCTACTGCCACGGCGGCTCCCAGCGGGCAGACGACTCAAGCCCAATCGGCGTATACCGATACGGCTGGCTATCAAGCCGCTTTAGAGAGCGTGTATCAGAAAGTTAACCCATCAGTGGTCAGCATCCAGGTGATAGAAGGGACGTCGTCCACGAGTGGGAACAATGCCAACCCATTCGGCAATAATTCCGGCACAGGCATTGCTCTCGGTTCTGGCTTTGTGTGGGACAAGCAAGGGCATATTATCACCAATAACCACGTCGTTAGCGGTGCCAGCAGCATTACCGTCACCTTTTCTGATGGCACGACGGTGGATGCAAGCGTTGTGGGCACCGATCCGAATGCCGACCTGGCAGTGCTCAAAGTGAATGCGCCGGCCAACCTGCTGGCCCCGGTCACCGTAGGCGACTCGAACCAGGTGAAGGTAGGAGAGCTGGTGATCGCCATTGGCAACCCGTACGGATTATCCAATACGATGACCCACGGGATCATCAGCGCCCTGTCGCGCACCTTACCCGTTGGGCTGGATAACCAGACCCAAACGACTCAAACTACGCCCGCTTATAACATTCCCGATATCATCCAAACGGATGCGCCGATCAACCCGGGCAATTCCGGTGGTGTGCTCGTGGATATGAACGGCAACCTGATCGGCGTGACGGCGGCGATCGAATCATCATCCAATTCCAATTCAGGGATCGGTTTTGTCATCCCTTCTGAGATCGTCAACAAAGTGGTCGTGCCGATAATCAAGACTGGAAAATTTAACCATCCTTAC
>JAJYIW010000244.1 GCA_021789855.1 Chloroflexota bacterium
GTGATGGTCGTGTTCCGGGGCGCCCGCCGGGAACGGGTTGTAGAGGTAATCCACCGTCTTGCGTACTTTTTTGAGCTCGCTGTCTAAAGCCTGGCCGTAGGTGTGGTGAGCCTCGTCCGAGAAGATCGCCAGGTTGGGCAGGCTGGCGATGGCCTGGAGTCTCAAGTTGGCGACTTCGGCGCGCGCCTCGTCTTCTTTTTCTTTGGAATACAGCGGTCCCAGGTCGGCTTTACGGATGGTCTCTTTTTGGATGCGGATTTTCTCGGTATTGGTGACCACCACGTTGAACTGGCTGCGAGGAATGATCGGGATGGTCGGATCGCCGTCGCGCGTGAAGGTTAATTTCAAGGACGCCGCGAAGGGCTTATACAACCGCGGGGGCAGCACCGCTTCGTAGCGCATCTCCGCCAGCTCGCGCAAGCTCTCGATGATCGTCTTCCCCGGCGCAAACACCAGGGCATTTTCCACGAAGCGGCGGTCCGGATATTCCTGGGCCATGGCAAACTCGGACGCAAAAATTGCGCCGATCAGCACCGTTTTCCCGGACCCCATCGCCAGCGCCAGGATGTAGCTGGGATAGCCCAGCGTCAGGGTCTCCCGCACGGCCTCCAATTTATACTTTTTGACAAAGCCGTCGTCTTCCTTGATTTTTTGGATGAGGTTATCCAGGCCCATATCCAGGGCCATATCGTGCAGGTCCGGGTGGTCCATGCCCAACGCCGCCAGCCGCTCGGTGGTTTTGGTATACAACCGGGTGTACAAATCAAAAATGTGGGGGGTGTTTTCCACCAGGCGCAAATACCAGTACGTCTCCAGGGCGCGCAGCTGGGGCTCGCGCAGCTTAAACGTGCTGGTATCCGGGTTCCTCGCCCATTCCAGGATCTCGGCTATGGCTGGATATTGCGCCGCCGGATATTGGTGCTTGCGCCAATCGGCCACTTTCATGGCCAACGCTTCATAGAGATGCATCCATGACTCCGCTGTAATGATGAGTGAAAATTAAACCAGGATTGTCCTACCCGGGTTCCTTAATTATAGCCCCATCCGGGTCAGGAGTCGTGGGATAGGGCAATCGCATCAAAATAAAGATGGTTGAACGTCTTAGTAAAACCAGCCGGGATACTTACGATGTATGGTTTTTCCTTAAAACCCGTGCTCCCATTAACAGGGGAATTGTCGAAAACCGGTCTCGGATGCGTTTTGACCAGTTAGTCGGAAAATGTATCAGTAAATTGGAAAAAATGAATAATCGCCATATATTGGACGGCGTTGGCGAACTCTTAACCACCAGCCAGAAAGATTGGGCCAAAGTTAGCCTCCGGGATGAAACTATTGCCTTATTGAAGTTGCGGGCAGAAGGTTGAGAGAGTTGCCCCCTCACTCGCGCCACAGGTAGGGCAGGACGCAGCCTGAAACGAAGCGGCCCGCGTCAGAGCACAGGAACGCCACCCCTTCCGCGATATCCTGCGGCGAAACGTCCGCCCGTTTTTGCCAGCCATCCCCGTGCTGGCACGCCTCGACCGCGCCCGCCAGGTCGGGGATGCCTGACACCGGGCCAGGCGCGATCACGTTGGCCGTCACCCCGTGCGCCCAGGCCTGGTCCTGCGCCAGGAGCAGGGCCTGCATGCGGGCGGCTTTACCCACGTTGTAGGCATACGCCGGCGAAAGCTTCACCGGGTGGGTGGCGATGCCGATCAGGCGTCCCCACCCCCGCGCGTACATGCCCGGCAAGACCAGGCGCATCAAGTGCAGCAGGGGCGCCGCTTCGTGCCGTAGGTCCTCCAGGGCGGCCTCGGGATTTAAGGCATCCAGCGCTTCGGGATGCCACCCTCCCCCTGGGCCGATCACGACGATATCGATGCGCCCGAACGCCTCCAGCGCGGTCTGCACCAGGGCCTGGCAGCCCTCCGCCTCGAAAACGTCTGCCGCAACCGCGCGCGCCTTGCCGCCGCTGCTTTCAATCGCCTCCACGACCGCCAGTGCGCTCGCCTGGCTGGTGCGGTAGTTGACGATAACCTGCGCGCCTTCCCGCCCAAGCGTCAGGGCGATGCTCCGCCCCAGGCCATTTCCGTCAGCGCCCGTCACGAGAGCTACTTTACCTTCACAATTCATGGCTCCTCCTTCTGACCCTGGTCTAAACCCAAGATCGATTGCTTCCTCACCGGGATACAGGATCACGCCTCCTCATAATACACCACTCAGGCTGGATTGAATACAGCCGCCTGAGTCAAGAGCTGCTCGAACATTGTGGACCACGCAAAATGATCTATGTTTTATCATTACGAACGAAGCGAAGCAATCTCATGATAGGCAAAGCCAGATTGCTTCGTCCCAAAGCCAGCCACGCTTCGCTCGCTGCAAGCTTGCTCTCAATGACAACCAACATCAAAAAAAGCCGTAGTGGGCGACCACAAGGGTCGCCCACTACGCTTTATAAAACCGCTCAACCCAACCTACCCGAATTAAATCGAATAGCTCAATTCACCTGGTACGGTACCTCGGTGATCACCACGTTGGGCTTGTGGAGCAGCGCCTGGCGCAGCGTCTCCGCTGTGCGTGTGTGCAGCAGGTCGGTCCACCAGTGCTTGCCCACGAATTGGGGCACCACGATGGTGATCAGGTCTCCCGGCTGCGAAATGGCGTCGATTTTATCGATGTAATCCAGCAGCGGCTCCAGGAACAGGCGATAGGGGGAGTTGAGGATCACCAGCCGGTAGCCGTCGCCCCAGTAATCCCACTTCGATTCCACCTTCGCCGTTTCGGCCGGGTCGACCGAGACGTGCACCGCGGTGATGTCATCGGAAATCGTGCGGGCGAACTGCAACGCTTTCAGCGTCCCACGGTGAACGCCGGCGATGGCGATGATCACCCGGTTGCGCCGCGTGTTCACGACGCCGAGCTCGTTATCGAGCGACAACTGTTTGGCCAGGTGCTTGTAATGGTGGTGTATAGAGAAGAAAATCGTCACCAGTAAGGGGGTCAGCAGGATGACGATCCATGCGCCCTCCACGAATTTGGAAGCGGCGAAGATGATCGTGACCAATGCCGTGCTGAACGAGCCAAAGCCGTTGATGATCATCTTGGTCTGCCAGCCTTTTTCATAGCGCAGCGTCGAGCCGGGCTCTACGACTTCCACGCCTGGCGCCAGGTGACCGCATTTCCACCAGCGGCGGGCCATCCCGGCCTGCGACAGGGTGAAGGACAGGAACACCCCGATGGCGTACAGCGGGATCAGCGCCGTCACGCTGGCTTTGAATAGAATGACCAGGAAAGAGGCGATGGCGGCCAGGGCCATGATGCCGCGCGAGTAGACCAGGCGGCTGCCGCGAAAGGTGAGCTGGCGGGGCAAGAAGCCATCCCCGGCGTGCAGCGCACCCAGGCGGGGGAAATCTGCAAAGGCGGTATTGGCTGCCATCATCAGGATCACGGTCGTCGAAGCGATCGTCGCCAGGTACAGGATGCCGCGCCCATCGTACACTGTGCGCGCGATCTGGGAAATGACCGTCTCGCTGTCAGCGGGAATGGCGTGAATATGTCCGGCCAGGAAGGTGATCGCCACCAGCATCGAGCCCAGGATGCCGGACATCCACAACAGGGTCAGCCCGGCGTTGTGGCTGCGCGGGGTCTTGAAGGCGGTGATGCCGTTGGAAATGGCTTCCACCCCGGTGACCGAGGAGGTGCCGTTGGCAAATGCGCGCAGGATGAGCAGGATGGTCAGCGGTTGTGTCAGGCCGATCGTGATAACCGGCGGGTCCACCACGGGCGTCAGGCTGCCGGTGACGGCGCGCACCAGCCCGATCAAAATGGTGATCGACATCATCACCAGGAAGAAATAGGTAGGCACGGCGAAGGCCGCCCCGGATTCCTTGACCCCGCGCAGGTTGATCAGCATGATGAACAGGATCATCCCCACCGCCAGCTCGACCCGGTAGGCATACAACGCCGGGTAAGCCGAGATGAGCTGGGCCACGCCTGAAGCGATCGACACGGACACGGTCAGCACGTAGTCGGTCAGCAGCGCTGCGCCGGCGGTTTGAGCAGGCAGCTCGCCCAGGTTATCGCGCGCCACGATGTATGCGCCGCCGCCGCCGGGGTAGGCATGGATGGTCTGCTCGTAGGAAAAGGTGAGGATGGCCAGCAGCAGGGCGATGCCCAGGGCGATATAGATGGCGTAATGCAGGTTCGCCAGCCCGGTCAGCGCCAGCACCAGGAAAATTTCCTGCGGGCCATAGGCCACCGAAGACAGCGCATCGGACGAGAACACGGCCAGCCCGATCAGCTTGCCGATCGTCTGGTGAGGCGCATCCGCCGTCGCCAGCGGCCGGCCGATCAGCATGGATTGCAGGTTACGCCGCGGCACGTGGCGCGTGTCCTGTACGATATGCGAGGTTTCCATAGGTTCAGTTTTAATCATTGCTCCAGACACTCCTAAAAAATGGGTAATTGGCCGGTGTTCCGAACCAATAAGCACCCATGATCTCCGGCCAATCACCCATACCTGGCAGGCCGCTTAACACCGGCCTGTAACTGCTGTATTGATACCTCAAACGCCGTCAAGCGCCTGACAAGCTATCCGGCAAAGGTGTCAAGAAAGCATCAAGAAAGCCCTCGCCGCCC
>JAJYIW010000245.1 GCA_021789855.1 Chloroflexota bacterium
AGATCGAGTGGGATGGCCAGGGGCCTTACGCGGAATTTAAAAATGAAGGCGTTCGCTTTTCAATGTTTGAACGCGCGCAGCTCCCCGCCCTGCTGGGTGAAGCGCCAGCTTATCCTGGCGGCCTGAACGGCACGTTTGAGCTTGCCATCGATTACCCGACGTCAGCCGGCGCCGATCGAGCGTATGCCAGGGTGATCGCGGCTGGCGCCCAGCCGGTCTACGCGCCGCGTGACGAGCCGTGGGGCATGCGTTCATCGATGATCGCCGATCCCGAAGGCAACCTGATCGAGATCGGCTCCTGGAATAAGGAGGCAGCCGGCGGTTAATTGGCCGGTTTTGCTTTCTTTCGCGAGAACAGCAGCAGCACGATCAGGCCGGCTACGGCCAGGCCAACCAGCCCAATGCCGAGGAGGCCGGAGCGGCTGGCGGTGGGGTCCGCTATGATGGGAGTGGCGGATGGGGTGGGCGCCAGGGTCGCGGTCGGGCTGGCAGTCGCCGTGGGGGTGGGCGGGGCCAGGGTTTGCGTCGCGGTGATCGTCGTCGGGGATGGAATGGGGGTCTTGGTGGCCGGCGGCGTGACTTTGAGCAGCAATTTATCGCCGGGTTGCAGGATGGTGGCGTTGGACATGCCGTTCCACGCCATCAGGTCATACAGGTTGACCCCGTATAGCCCGGCGATCCAGGCCAGGGTTTCGCCGCTCTGGACGATGTGGTAGTAGTTACCATCGCTGGCTGGGGTCAGTTTTTCCAGCGGCGTCAGCGGCCGCGGGGTGGGGCTGGGGGTAACGGTGCCCGGGTTGATCAGCAGCTTCTGGCCGATCTGCAGCGGCCAATCCACCTGGAGGCCATTGAGGGCCAGGATGGTATTGACCGGTACCCCGTAAGCCTGGGAGATCGTGGAAAGCGTTTGGTAGGCCTGCACGACGTGGATGATCTTGCCATCCTTGTCCGGGGGACTGACCTGAACCATCCAGGGCGGCGTGGGGGTGGCAAAACCGACTGTGTCGCTGCTGGGAATGAACAGCTTTTGGCCGATTTGCAGGGTGGTGGCGCCATTCAGGTTATTCCAGGTCTTGAGGTCCTGAATGGTAATTTTATAGGCGATGGCGATAGCCCAGAAGGATTGGCCGGCCTGGACGATGTGATAAATTTTGCCATCCGGGCCGGGGGTGGCTAGCTGGACCGGGACGATCAATTGAGAGACGCCGCCAGCGCGGTCGCCGGTGGTGCTGCCCACCTGGGGATTAGTGCTTCCGCCCGAAGAAGTGTAGGTGCCGCAATCTTTGCCGGCCACATAGGCAGCCTGGAGCACATAATAGGTATATCCGTTGGGTGAAACCGCCTCTCCGGCACCAATGTTGCAATAGGCTCCATTGGTTGCAGGGAGCATGTGAGCGGCATCCGACCAGATCAGCATGATCTGGTCAATGGAACTGTAATGCCCCATGGCGAAGTTTTCGGTTGCCCACACTTTTGCGCCGCCACCGTAACCAGCGGCGGCAACCCGGCCAGAGACGTTGCCAATATGCCAGCTCAATTCCTTTGCCGCCATGGTTTCGGCGGTTGCCTGCGCCACAGCGTCAATGATGGGATCTTCCACCAGCGCGGGATGGCCGTAGGAGGCGCGCAGCGTGTTCATCGCCACGATGAGGTCAAACGGAGTCACTTTGGATAATGGAGCAGATTGGGGCTTGGGTACTGAGGCGATGACCCTGGCGGCCGGGGAGGCCAGAAAGAGAAACAGGGTGGATAGGAGTATCCAGTGAAGGGTTGTATTTTTGGTCACACGGTCGATATCGATAAGGCCTGACAATAGGGTTGGTTATGCTGCCAGAAATTATACAGGCGTTTGGCGATTTAAACCAGTCTTCTGCGGCTATCCCCCCAGGGGTTACCCCAAGAATCATCCTTCTAAATTGGAATATATGTTCTATAATGGGGACAGAAAACAAACGAGGTGAACAGATGGAACAAAATAGCCTGATCTGGACCTGGTGCCCCCGGTGCACCGTGAGAACAAGCCACGCGCAAGTCGATCGTTTTTATCGCTGCCAGCGGTGCGGTTGTATCCACCAAGGCGGGCGGATCATCGCCAGGCCGCCTAAAGTAAAAACGGGCTGGCCTGTCAGGGAGGCCGGGGATGGGGGTTGAAGTCCACATCAGCCCCAGGCACCTGGCACGGTTGTTAGACGTGCCAGTCTACCTGTTTTCGGACCTGCCGTTTATCGTGGGCCAGATAGAGCCCGATGGCCGGGTGGTGGTGCAGGATCCGGCGACGCCGGCGATCAACGGGATGATCCTGATGGGTGACCTGGCTGGCGCAAGCCACCTGGCCGATTTATTTGTGCCGTTGCGGGCGATGGACTGGGCGTAAGCGGGAATTCGGCGCCGTTGGCTCCTCGATTGAGTTGCTATTATAATCATGGGTGTTGGTTACATAACCCACGCGGTCATGATGATGGCCAGCCTGTCCGGTAAAATCCTGGCCGCAGACTGCTTCCCTGTCTCAACGAGGTATTCATGCTTTCCAACCCAGTCATTGATTTGATCGCGGCCCATGGCTCCGTCCGAGATTATCGTCCAGATAGCATTCCCCTCGAGACCATCCAGGCGGTGGTATCCACCGCGCAGCACACTTCAAGCTCATCCAATCTCCAGGCTTATAGTGTGGTAGCGGTGACCAGCGCGGAAAAACGCGCGCGGTTGGCCGCACTGTGCGGTAACCAGCGTCACATAGCCGAAGCGCCGGTCTTTCTGGCCTGGTGTGCAGACCTGGCCCGGCTGGATCGGGTGTGCCAGATCCAGGGATACCAGCAGGTAACGGATTATTTTGAGAGCTTTCTGGTGGCTGCCGTCGACGCGGTGATCGCCGCCCAAACGGCCGCGCTGGCCGCCGAATCGCTTGGCCTTGGTATCTGCTACATCGGAAGCATCCGAAACCATCCTGCCGAAGTGATTGACCTGTTGGAGCTTCCTCCCCTGGTATTTCCGGTCACCGGTATGACTGTGGGGTGGCCGGCTGGCAGGCCTTTCATTCGCCCCCGCCTGCCGCTGGACGAGATATTGCATTGGGAAGCCTATGATACCCGCGGGCAGGATGAAAGGCTGAGAGGGTATGACCGCGCCATGAACGCCACCGGCATCTATCGGGGCAGGCAAGTCGCTGCGGCAGGCGCCACGCCCCAACCCCCAGAGGTCTACGGTTGGATGGAACATGCGGCTCGCCGCGTTTCGCAGGCGATCCGCATCGGCTTGAAGGGTGTGATCACCAGCCAAGGCTTTGGCCTAAAATAACCGCTTAATCCAGAGAGGGCTACGATGATGGATAGACCGGCCAGGAAAAACAAATTGATCCTTGTGTCCTTTGTTTTCATCACCCTGTTGGGTTTCATCGGCTGGGTTGGCCTCCTTTATCTCATCTGGTTGTGGCTGACATCGCTTCACGTGAGCGTCGATTATTGGGTTATGGTCCAGTCCCTGTCAGGGGCCGTTACCGCGGCGGCAGTGTTCAGCGCGGGGTTCATCGCCTATAAAGAGCTATCCGAGATGGCCGCCAGTCGCCACATGGACATCGCCGACCGCCTGTTTGATGAGCTCAATTCGCCGGAGGCTATCGCCAGCCGGCGCTGGATTTTCCAAAACCTGGCCGATGATCCCGAACAGGGCCTGCAGACCTTGAGCACGGAGGGCCAGGCGGCGATCAAACAGGTGCTGAATTCGTTGGACCGCGTGGCTTTCCTGACCCAATCCGGCTGGATCGATGACGGGATCCTCATGCCGTGGATGCACCCGATGATCGCGAAAGCCTGGGACAAGCTGGAGCCCTATGTGGCATACGAACGCAGCCGGCGGAACGAGCCGTATTACTACCAGCACGTCAGCGAGCTGGGACGGCGTTGCCGGGAATGGCGGGAAGCTCACCTGCCTGGCACGCCGGTTAAGTGGGTCAAAAATGCCCTATAACCCTCGCTGATGATGCCATCATCTTTAAAGCAGTATTGGCAGCTGCTGGCGATTTATATCCGCCCGCAGCGCGTCCGTTTCTTCAGCTTACTGGCGATCATGGTCGCCGGCATTGTCCTGAAGGTGGTTAATCCCCAGATCATGCGCTATTTTATTGACACGGCTCTCGGCGGCAGCCCCATCCGGGATTTAACCCTCGCTGCCCTGGCTTTCATTGGTATCGCCCTGTTGCAGCAGGTCACCTCGGTGAGCGTGACCTACCTGGGCGAGTCGGTGGCCTGGACGGCGACCAACGCGCTGCGGGCGGACCTGGCCGGGCACTGCCTGACCCTGGACATGCGCTTTCACAACCAGCACACGCCCGGCGAGCTGATCGAGCGCATCGACGGCGACGTGTCTGAGATGGCCAATTTTTTCTCTCAGTTTATCATCACCCTGGTCGGAAATAGCCTGCTGCTGATCGGCATCCTGGCGGTGCTCTTTCAAGAAGATTGGGCGGTTGGCCTGGTCTTCACCCTGTTTTCCGGCGCGGCGCTGGTTGCCTTGAACCGGTTGCGCGATATCGCGGTTAAGGAGCAGAAGGAAAGAAGGCAGGCTGAAGCGGCGCTGTTCGGTTTTGTGGAAGAGCAGCTCACCGGCAC
>JAJYIW010000246.1 GCA_021789855.1 Chloroflexota bacterium
CTGGTCTGGATGGAAAATGATACCCTGTTGGGACTCGGCCAGGAGCTGACCGTTTATTTATCGCCAGGAACGCATACCCTCACCCTTGATGGGATCAACAGCGAGGGACTCTCTGCCACCGCGGTGATCACCATTGACATCGGGTACCCAACCTACCTGCCCGTGATCCAGCGATAAGCGTTCGAGGGCGATCAGCCCACCTTCACCCAGCGGGCTTCATGGGCGCTTTTCTCAATGGCTTCACACAATTGCAGCTCATAGTGCCCATCTTTAAAGGTTGGGAAATCGGTCTCAGCTTGAAAATCACCCTTTCGGATATACGCATAAACCCTGTGTATGAGCTGTTTGAATGTATCAGGGTACCCCTCGTTATGACCACCCGGATAGGACATCGTTGAGCGCGCCTCGGGCGAAACCAGGGAAGGATCTTTCATCAACAGCTCGTTGGGCCGTTCGCGGTGGCCGATCCATAAATCATTGTTATGCTCAGAATCAAAAGCCACTGAGGCCTTCGAGGCATCGATTTCAAAGTAAAGCCGGTTTTTCCTGCCGGCGCTCACCTGGGAGACGGTCAATATACCCCGTGCGCCGTTACCATAATGAATCAGGATCGAAGCATAATCTTCGGTAGCGATGGGCTGGTCGATGTAGTCCTCAGGCGTCAACAGTTTTCCGGTGTAGGTTTCTACCGGTTTAGAGGGTTTTTTCCGGATGGGATGGAAGGTTTTGAAATCCGCCATCACAGACTCGATGGTCAACCCGGAAATAAATGTGGTCAGGTCCAGCCAATGAGAGCCGATATCGGCCACAGCGCGCAGGGTTCCCCCAAAGCCTGGCTCGAGGCGCCAGTTCCAATCGGTTGCCAGGTAAAGCCAGTCCTGCAGATACGAGCCCTGGATGATAAAAATATCGCCTAATTCGCCACTGCGGATCATCGAGCGAGCCTGCTGCGCCATCGGATAAAAGCGCAAATTAAAATTGATCGCATTGACTAGATGCTTTTCGGCTGCCAGCTTCACCAACTCGCCCGACTCGGCCGTGGTCATCGCCAGGGGTTTTTCACAAATCACGTGTTTACCGGCCAGAAGTGCGGCTTTGGCCTGGGGAAAATGCAGGTAATTGGGCGTGGCCAGATGCACCACGGTAATGGCAGGATCGGCTAAAAGAGCCTCAAAAGAAGGATAAGCTTTTTCAATCCCAAGATCCCTGGCCTTCGCCTGGGCCAACTCCGGCGTGGCTTCGGCCAACCCAACCACATGGATATTATTTCGACGCAGCCCTTCGAGATGGGCTGGCCCGATGAAACCCGTGCCTACCAGACCGACTTTGATGTCAACCATTGCAGCCTCCTATGTGAGATTGAATATGGATTATACGCTATTTGCCCGCCGGGAGAATTCATCCAGAATGGCCGCGGTGGCCGTGGCGCCGATGCGGGTTGCGCCCGCGTCGATCATTGCCAGCACGGCGTCCAGCGTCCGCACGCCATGCGCCGCCTTTACCTGGACGGAAGGGCTGACATGCGCGCGCATCAACCGGACATCTTCCACGGTCGCCCCGCTGGGAGCAAAACCAGTTGAGGTCTTCACGAAATCAGCTCCAGCCTCTTCACTCAGATGGCAGGCGCGGATTTTTTCTTCATCGCTCAGATAGGCATTTTCAAAGATGACCTTGACCCATGCGCCTTGCGCATGAGCGACCTCGACGACTGCCTTGATTTCATCCCTCACCCCATCATCGTGACCCGAGCGCAGCTCGCCGATGTTGATCACCATGTCCAGTTCAACCGCGCCATCCTGCAATGCCTGGCGGGCTTCAGCCACTTTTATGGCAGTTGCGGAACTCCCATGGGGAAAACCAATCACTGTGCCGACCCTCACATCGCTGCCTTTGAGCTCCCCGGCCGCCAGCTTGACGTGGCAAGGCTTGACGCACACGGATGCCACATGATAACTATTGGCCAGCGTACAGCCGGCAATCACTTCTTGAGCGGTGAGCTCAGGTTTCAACAACGAATGATCGATCGTTTTGGCCAGTTGTTCGTAGGTGATCGTTTTGCTATTTAACGCGACCATATCAGGGTTCCTCTGGGTTATACGGTTGGAGTCAAGATCAACGATATCGATTATAACTCCAAGTAAGGCGCTCAGTGCCCTGAAGGTATCCGGTCGGCGGCTCGCCGCCCACCCCATTTAAATGGCCATCCAGGCAGCATCAAGCCGAGGATCAGCGCCAGGATCGCAGCAAAAAATGTGACCGTGTACGCCCTCTCAAAACCGGCGACATTCTCCTGGCAGGTTTGAGTAAGCAGTTGGGTCATGGTTGCCAAAGGCTGGCTGGAGCTTTGATCCGGGGAGCTCGTCAGAGATTGCGGCAAGGATGCCTGGCCAGGGGGGTCTACCCGAGCCAGGCTGGCAGATGGGCTGCCGATTATGCTGGCAAGCATACTCGTATTTGCCTTTAACAGGCTTGGGGTCACGTCACACACCCCAATCACCGGAGCGCCTGGTTGAACCGGCATCTCCTCAAACCGGGTCTGGAGAGCGGCAATCGATGGGCTCAAAGTGCTGGCCAGGACACTGGCTAAAATAGCCACTCCAATGGCCTGGACGACCTGCCGGGTGGCGTTGGTCAAAGATGAGCCAATTGCGACCTGTTTTAACGGAACGACAGACAGCGCGGTGACAAAGGTCGTTTGAACCGTCGAGCCGAGAGCCAGGCCGCGTAGAACCAACAAAGCGATAATCCAGGCAATGGGCGTGTCAGCCTTAATCTGCGCCAGTTGCCAGGTGTTGACGATCAGGATGGCAAAGCCAAAACCAACCAGCACACGCGGACCTACTTTGTCATATAATCTCCCCGCGACGATCGTGGCTATCCCGCCCGTGATCGCCATGGGGACGAGGATCAACCCTGTGTCGAAGGCGGTCATGCCCCTCAATGATTGCAGGTAAATAGGCATTAAAAACTCAGCGCCAAACAATGCGATCACACTGACGTAGCCTAACAGGCTGGCGTTCAAGAATATCTTTTCCTTGAAAAGGCGCAAATCAAGCAGGGGCTCCTTAGCCACAAAAAGCTCAACCACCGCAAAGGCGACCAGCCCAACCAGGCCTACCGCGAACCAGGGAAATACGCCATCGGAGGCCCAGCCATTATTGGCCGCCAGTGAGGCGGCGTAAAGAATGGCGCCAAAGCCAATGGATTCGGTGATCAGGCCGAGATAATCAATGGCCGGCTGGTGATCCCCTTTGATATTGGGGAGGAATAGTGAGCCTAAAACCACCCCCAATAGCCCGATTGGTGGATTGATAAAGAAAATTTCTCGCCACAGCCCATGATCCACCAGCAGGCCGCCCAGGATTGGCCCCAATGCCGGGGCCACGAGGGAGGCAATGCCAAAAATACCCAATGCTTTGCCTTGCTCTTCGGCAGGGAAAGTGCGGAATAGAAAAGCGGTGCCCAGCGGAAGAGCGATCCCACCGCCAATGCCCTGGATAATCCTGGCGACGATCATAAACGTCAGGTTGGGAGAGATGCCACACAAAAAAGAGCCAAGGATAAAAATGAACAGACCGGTCAGGTAAATCA
Organism: Chloroflexota bacterium; assembly: GCA_021789855.1. Taxonomy (GTDB): domain Bacteria; phylum Chloroflexota; class Anaerolineae; order Anaerolineales; family Anaerolineaceae; genus JAJYIW01. The sequence goes on from JAJYIW010000246.1 coordinate 3,592, forward strand.
CCTTATAACCAAACCGGTTCGCCAGAAAACCTGATAAGGGGGTGCTGATCCCTAACGCCAGCACATAAACGCTGATGATCCATTGAGAATCATTAAGCGATGCGCCAAATTCAGTTCGTAACGTCTGGAAGGCGACATTGACCACGGTTCCATCCAGGATGACCATGAAAATGCCGAAAATCACTGAGATAAGGACTCGATACTTCAGGGGAACTTTTGTAACAGTCATAAGAAATTGATAATCCAATTCATAAAAGATATCCTGCTTTGCAGGTGGAAATTATATTAATTTTAGAGCCGCGTGTCAACCGCAGGTACACCCTTGCTTTGCCTGTGAACGAGGCCATCATCATACCTGCCCATGGCCAGGAATTGTGCCCTGACCATGAGGCCAGAAAGACCTGGAGAAATACGGGCAGGAAACAGCCAGGGGGTGGCTACTCTCCCGGATCCATTGTTTTGGATGCCCAGGGAAGGTTTTAGCCTTAACCCAATTGTGTCTGGCTATCTTGCTTCTCAGGAATGATGCCCTTTTGCTGGCGGATCATCACGATCAGGGACAACCCATTAATTCCGAGGGCCAAGGCAGCCGCCAGGGCATACACCCATCCCAGTGGCATGCTGATCACGAACAAGTTAACCACCAGGAAGAATGCCACGTAAGAAAATAACCCAACCAATACCCCGCGAACAATGCGGAAGGCCGAAAGCGCTCCACCCTGGCTATGGGAAAATGCCACCATCACAAAGGTGAAGATCGGAAACGGCGATAACAGCCCGCTCCAGGTGGAGCCCAAAAAACTGGCCAACGAGGTGATAAGCACCAGCATCACCGTCGCTACCGCCATTCTAGCCGGCAGGTCCCACCACGGGCGCGGCATCGGCTGAGATGAAGGCGGCGGAGAGCCGACTAAAACAATCGCGATGAGTAACGTCGCTGCCACCAACAGCAAGGTGATGATCAAATTCGCCCTGACCAGCGACATGCTCACCACGCTGGCGAGGTACA
>JAJYIW010000027.1 GCA_021789855.1 Chloroflexota bacterium
ACCGGAAGAGCGCGCCAGGACCTTGCAGGCCGTTTTACGCCAGTTACAAATTCCTCCCGAGCAAGCGCGCCTGGCGCCATTTTCTCCCCGTCCTAAGGGTGCCGGCCAGCCGGTGGCTCAACCCCGGCCCAAAGAGGAATCTCACCCCAGTATCAAAGAGGAAAATGGCCCGGCCGGACAGCCCCCCAGGACCACCCAGGCCAACCATAGCCCAGTGGATGCGACCCATCCTGTCGCTTTATCACGCCACCATCCGCGCCCGGCCCAAACCACCCAACAGCCTTCTGAGCTGGATGCTCTTGGCCTGAATGCTCCCCTCACCGTTTTGCCAGGCATCGGGCCCCGCCACGCTGAAACCCTCAGCCGCCTGGAGCTGCGCACGCTGGGAGACCTGTTGTACTATTTTCCCCGGCGCTACGACGACTTCAGCCAGCTAAAACCGATCAACCGTTTGAACTACGGCGAAGACGTCACGGTCATCGCCACGGTGCAAAATGCGTCGATGCGGCCGACGCGCAGCGGCCAGAGCCAGCTAATCGAGGTCGTGGTCAGCGATGGCACCGGCTCGTTACGCCTGACCTGGTTTAACCAACCCTGGCTGCTGAGAAAATTCGAGGCCGGGATGCCCCTATCCATCTCCGGCCGGGTCGAGCAATTTTTAGGCCGGCCCATCATCAACAACCCAGATGTGGAATCGCTGGATCAGGAATTACTTCACACCAACCGGATCGTCCCGGTGTATCCATTGACGGCCAGCATCACCCAACATTGGCTTCGCGGCATCATGCATAAAACGGTGACCTATTGGGCGCCGCGGATCGTGGATTACCTGCCAGAGCGTATCCGGCGCTCAGCCAACCTGGCGGACCTGCCCACTGCCCTGGCGCAATGCCATCGCCCCGATTCACTGGAGAGCCTTAAGGCGGCCAGGGAGCGGCTGGCCTTTGATGAAATTTTCTTCCTGCAATTGGGCGTCCTGCGCCAGAAAAAGAACTGGCAGAGCGCCGATGCACAGAAATATGAGGTCACTGACGAATGGCTGGCGAGCCAGCTCGCGGCGCTGCCCTTCCAACTGACTGCCGCCCAGGAGCATGCCATCAGCGATATCCGCCAGGATCTCCGCTCAGGTAAACCCATGAACCGCCTGCTCCAGGGCGACGTGGGCTCTGGTAAAACCGCGGTTGCAGCCCTGGCCTGTTTAATCATCGCGAACGCGGGCGCGCAAAGCGCCATCATGGCGCCAACCAGCGTGCTGGCAGAACAACATTACCGGAACTTAAGCCGCCTGCTTGGCCCGGTAGAAGACCCCGCCCTCGCCCGGCTCCAGCCCGGCCAGATTCGCTTACTGGTGGGAGATACGCCGGAGTCCGAGCGGGTGGAGATTCTTCAGGGGCTGGCCGACGGCGCGATCAAACTGCTAATCGGCACCCATGCCTTGTTGGAATCGCCGGTAGTATTCAATCATCTCCAGCTCATAGTCGTGGACGAACAACACCGCTTTGGCGTCGAGCAACGGGCCACTTTGCGTAAGAAGGGCGAAAACCCACACCTGCTGGTGATGACCGCGACCCCCATTCCACGCTCTCTATCGTTGACCATTTATGGCGACCTGGACCTCACCGTGATGGATGAAATTCCTTCCGGAAGGCAGGTTGTGGATACCCACGTGCTTCACCCCAAAGAAAGGGAACGAGCCTACATCCTGATTCGCTCGCAAATTGAAAAGGGCTACCAGGCCTTTATCATTTACCCCTATGTGGAGCAAGGCGAAAACGAGGAAATTCGGGCTGCCGTGGAAGAACATGCCCGGCTGCAAAAGGAAATCTTCCCTAATTACCGGGTAGGATTGTTGCACGGCCGGATGCGACCCGATTTGAAAGATGAAGTGATGAGCCAGTTCAGGGATAAAGCCTTTGATATCCTGGTCTCGACTGCGGTCATCGAAGTCGGTGTGGATGTGCCCAATGCGACCGTGATGTTAATCGAGGGCGCCAACCGCTTCGGCCTGGCCCAATTGCACCAGTTCCGCGGCCGGGTTGGCCGGGGGCCTGCCAAGTCTTTCTGTTTGCTCATCCCCGAGACAGATGACGCGATTGAAAATGAACGGCTAACCGTGATGGCACAAACCAGCGATGGTTTTGTGCTGGCCGAAAAAGACCTGGAACAGCGGGGCCCAGGAGAATTCCTGGGGACGCGCCAATCTGGGTTTTCACCATTGAAAATGGCCGCTCTCACCGACATACGCCTGATTGAGAAAGCCAGAACGCAGGCCCAATCAATCTTCACCACCGATCCGGAATTTGAAACTCCCGAAAACCAGCCGCTATTGAAAATTCTGCGCCGTTTTTGGGGAGAAACCCAAGGAGACATCAGTTAAGCCTATGGTACGAGCTGTTTTTCCAGGAACGTTTGACCCCATCCATTATGGACACATCGATATCGCGGTACGCGCGGCTCGCTTATTCGATGAGGTGGTCGTAGCGGTCTATGACCGCCCGTTAAAAAACCTGCTGTTTACTCCTGAGGAACGCCTGTCTTATGTTCGCGATGTGTTCACCGGCAATCCGAAAATTTCCGTGACGGGTTTTAGCGGCCTGACGGTGTCTTTTTGTAAGAATATAGACGCCCAGGTGATCGTGCGCGGCCTGAGGGTTTTCTCCGATTTCGAGCATGAATTCCGCATGGCCCTGGCCAACCACCGCCTGGCCCCCGAGATCGAAGTGGTTGCGCTGATTACCAGCGAGGAACACACTTTCTTATCCTCCACCACCGTCCGGGAGATCGCTTCGCTGGGCGGGGACACCAGCAGCATGGTGCCGCCTCATGTCGCTTTCGCCTTAAAAAAACGTTTCCGTGAGCTGGGCGAAGGCCAGACGGTTGTACAATCGACGTCATTAAGGGATTGATGGCATGATAGACGCAGTCAACCAGGCGCCAGCTCAGGTTGACTTAATCATCCATTTGGTCTAAACTTTGGTGTAAATCTTGCACCATCCTGTTGAGCAAACTGATGCGGAGGGAACTATGGATATACTACATCTCGTCGACCGCCTGGAGGAGTTGTTCAATGAAAGCCGCCCGATCTGGTTCACTCACAGTGTGATCGTAGATGAAGACCGCATGCTCGACTTGATCGACCAGATGCGCGTCTCTATCCCCGAAGAAATCAAGAAAGCCCAGCAGATCCTGGCGCAGAGAGATCGCATTTTAGCCCAGGCGCAAGAAGAGGCAAACCGCACCCTGGCGTTAGCCCGGGATAAAAGCGAGCAAATGGTCGAAAGGGATGGCATCGCCCAGGCTGCCCAGGGCCGCGCTGAACAGATCGTTGCTCAAGCTCGCCTGGAAAGCGAGTCGACCAAGCGTGATGCGGACGAGTATGTCCTGGAATCGTTGAACAAGCTCGAGATGGAGATGGAGAGGATTTTGACTCAGGTGCGTAACGGCATCCAGACGTTGCAATCTGAGAAAACCACCAAGTCTTAATCATCGATTTCAGTCAGGTTCTCCTCCGTTCCCGATTTTTCGGCCCCATCGCCTTTTATATTATTTTTTCGCTGGCGGTGGGGCTTTTCGTTTGCTGGGTGAATCGCTACTTCAATCACCTGATCCATGTGAATAACCGGGATCAATTTCAGGTCTGTGCGCACTTTCTTGGGGACATCCACCAGGTCCTTGAGATTTCGTTCAGGCAGCAGCACAGTCTTTAAGCCGGCCCGGTGAGCCGCCAGCACTTTTTCACGGATTCCACCGACGGGTAACACCCGTCCGCGCAGGGTAATTTCTCCGGTCATGCCCACCTCTTTATAAATCGGGCGTTCGGTAAAAGCAGAAATGAGGGCGCTGGCGATGGTGATCCCTGCGCTCGGCCCATCCTTTGGTATTGCGCCTTCTGGAATATGAATGTGGACATCAAACCGTTCGAATATCGAGGGGTCCAGATCGAACTGGCGCGCTCTCGATTTCAGGTAAGACAGGGCAGCCTGGGCCGATTCCTGCATCACCTCACCGATCTGGCCCGTGATCTGTAAATTTCCCTTGCCTTCCAGGGTAAGCACTTCCACGGGCATTATTTCACCGCCGTTTTCCGTCCAGGCAATCGCCGTGGCCACCCCAACCTCATCCTGGCGCTCAGCTTCGGTGGTAAAAAACTGGGGGGGGCCCAGGAATTTTTCCACGTACCCGACGCCCAGGCGGGAGGGGTAACGCTTCTTCTCGGATTTTAACCTGGCAACCTTACGGTACATCTGGCCTATTTCTCTTTCGAGATTACGCACGCCAGCTTCGTAAGTGTATTCACGGATGATTTTCCGCATGGCCTGGTCCAAAAATTCGACTTCTCCGGCCTCCAGGCCACACTCTTCGATCTGGCGGGGAATGAGGAAGCGCCTGGCTATCTCAATCTTCTCTTCTTCGATGTAGCCGGGGAATTCGATCAGCTCCATGCGGTCCAACAAAGCCGGCGGAATACTGTTGATAGAATTTGCCGTGGTGATAAACAGCACTTTGGACATGTCGAAAGGCAGCTCAAGGTAATGATCAGAAAAAGAAAAATTTTGCTCCGGATCGAGAACTTCCAGCAGAGCCGCGCCCGGGTCGCCGCGGAAATCCGCGCCGAGTTTATCAATCTCATCCAGCATAAAAAGGGGGTTAGCCGTGCCAGCCCGGCGCATGGTTTGGAGCAACCTTCCGGGCAGCGCGCCAATGTAAGTGCGCCGGTGGCCGCGGATTTCAGCCTCGTCGCGCACGCCGCCTAACGACAGGCGCACAAACTTACGACCCAACGCCTCAGCAATCGACCGTCCCAGCGAAGTTTTTCCCGTCCCAGGAGCGCCCACAAAGCATAAGATCGGCTGCTTGGATTTCTTTGGATTGAGACTCTTCACCGCGATGTATTCAAGGATGCGATCCTTCGCCTTACCCAGTCCATAATGGTAGCGTTCCAGGATATCGGCGGCGTGGCTTACGTCCAGGTTATCTTCGGTCACGTTGACCCAGGGCAGATCCAGGATCCAATCCAGGTACGTGCGTATAATTCCCACTTCGGGCGTCATGGGCGGCATTTGGGCCAGGCGTTCAATTTCTTTGGCGGCTGCGGCCCTGGCTTCATCCGGGAGCGGCGTGGCTTCAATTTTGGCTTTTAACTCGGCGATCTCACGGCTCCAGATATCGCCTTCACCCAGCTCAGTCTGGATGGCTTTCATCTGTTCGCGCAGGTAAAACTCGCGCTGGCTGTGGTCTACCTCGGTTTGCACCTTGGTTTGGATTTCGTCTTCGAGCTGCAGCACATCCAGCTCCTGAGCCAGCAACCAGTTGACCCGCTTAAGCCGCTCGACCGGGTCGGGGAGCATTAGAAGGGTCTGGCGTTCCTTGAGCGGCAGGGAGATCGCCGTGGTGATCATGTCCGCCAACCAGCCAGGCTCCGAAATATTGATCGAGTACAGGTGGGCCTCATCCGGCAAGCTGCGATCCAACTGGACGCACTTCTGGAACAGGTCCCTGGCGGTGCGCATCAACGCGTCGATCTCGCGGTCCACATCGGAGGGCTCATCAATCGGCCGGCAGCGAGCAATGATGTAGGGCTCTTTTTGGGGGAAGTCTACTACCTCCACCCTGCGCCGGCCCTGGACCAGGGCAGAATTATTCCCATCCGGCATGCTGAGCAACCGCCCTACCGCCATCTCCACCCCCACCGGTAAGAAATCATCGATGCCTGGCTCATCGACATCCGGATCCTTTTGGGTCAGGGCAATGACGGTCTGGACGTTGAACTGGGCTTCCTGGATCGCCAGCAGGCTTGGGCCAGGCGAGACAAATATGGGCGATACCATGTGAGGGAAGACGACCAGGTCTCGCAAGGGGAGAACCGGGCAAGTGATCAGGCCGTTATCATCCGGCTCCGTATTGGGAATGCGGTACAGCTCTTCTGTCCGCTGGTGCAGGGCAGATGAAAATTCATCGTCGTCCTGGGGTAAAGGCCAATCATCACCTTTCATCAACGATTTCCTTTCAGGGAGATTTCTACAGGCCGCCGCCGAGAGGGATCAAGGGCCAGCCAGGCTGAGCGTGCCGCAGCCGCCACAAACACACTGCCCGTCACCACCACGGCGGCCTCTCCACCGGCCAGGTGCATGGCGTAAGTCAACGCCTCTTCAACCGGCAGGACGGCTTTGGCCGGTCTACCGTAGCGATGCGCTAATTCGACCAGCTTCCCAGGCTCAATGGCCCTGGGATGGATAGATTGGGTCGCCACCACGCCTTTCACCCGGGGAAGCAGCTCCGCAAACATCCCCTCGATGTCCTTATCTTCCGAGGCGCCAAAGATTAAGATCACGGGCATCGCGGAGAGGTAATCATCGATCGACAGGCGTAATTTCAAGGCCGAATCGCGGTTGTGGGCTGAATCCAGGAGCACCGGGGGCTCTTTTTGAAGCACTTCAAAACGGGCCGGCCACACCACCCGCCTGAAGCCAGCTTCGATGGCCTGGTCGGGGATATCCATCCCTCGCTCACGGGCTATTCCCAGGGCGGCGTAGGCGGTCGCTGCATTTTCAACCTGGTGCTGCCCCAATAACGGCAGGGTCAATTTGAGGGGCTGCCACAAGCCTTTTCCATCCCCAAAATCTAACAAAGAGTCCACCCGGCGCTGATCGTCCGCGCGCCATACCCACAGGGTTTGACCCTCCAACGAATGCTCCAGGGAGGCAAAACGAATATCCTGGCCAACCTCAACCAGGCGCGAACCTCTTTCTGCCGCGATGGACGCCAGGACATTCCTGGCTTCATCTTTTTGAGGGGAGATAACGACGGGGATGCCTGGCTTGATAATGCCGCCTTTCTCCCCGGCGATTTTGGTTAATGTGTTGCCCAATACCGCCACGTGATCATAAGAAATGGAGGTCACTACCGCCACCACCGGCGTCACCACATTCGTCGCATCCAACCGGCCCCCCAGCCCCACCTCCAGCACAGCAGCAGTGACGCCTTTCCGAGCAAAATATAAAAAACCAAGGGCTGTGGTGAGCTCAAACGTGGTGATCTCGGGGATCGCTGCAGCGTGAGGTTTGATTTCTTCGACCAGGGCAGCCAGTTCGGCATGAGAGATGGGCTCGCCATCCACCTGGATACGCTCGCAATAATCTTCCAGGTGAGGGGAAGTGTAGAGCCCTGTCCGGTAACCGGCAGCCTGCAAGGCGCTGGCGCATAAAGCTGAAACCGAACCCTTGCCCTTTGTCCCGGCCACGTGGATAACAGGATAGGCCTGGTGTGGGTTACCCAGCTGTTGTAACAGGGCTACCATCCGGTTCAGGTTAAATTTCTCCGCTGAATAGCGAAATGAACGGGTTAAACTATAATCAATAAAGCTATACAGGTAATCTAAGGCTTGCTGGTAGGCAGTTTCGATATCCATAGTCGGGCATCACATTCCTTAATTAAGGTGATGGTGATTTTACCCGTCGGGAAGACTTTATGCAAGGGGAGCATACTCACCGGGTGGCAAGCCTGAGGCCTGCTTTCATGGTAAAATGATCTCGTGCCTCTCGGAATATTGACCCTTCGTCTATCCCTACCAGGCTGTAATTCATTAAAAGAAAAACGACACCGGATAAAACCCATCCTTGCGCGCCTGCACAAAGAATTTAACCTGTCGGTAGCCGAGATGGGTGAGCTGGATGCCTGGCAGGCAAGCGAGATCGCGTGTGTCATGGTGTGCAATGACCACAAGGTGCTGCAAAGCAGCCTTGAAACGGTCTCGACGTTTATCGAATCGCACTGGCCTGACTGCCCCATTACCAGCCAGGAAAGAGAAATACTTTAACCATGGGATTATCGCCAGAAGAGATTGAAAACCGCCTGGAGCGGATATTATTACGCGTCCAGAAACCTGGGCGTTACGTGGGGGGTGAGCTGAACCAGGTGGTCAAATCCTGGGAAAACACACGCACCCACGTCGCTTTAGTGTTTCCAGACATCTATGACCTGGGTATCTCAAACCTGGGCCTGTCCATTTTATATGACGCCCTTAACCAGCGGGAGGATACGCTGGCTGAACGAGCTTACAGCCCGTGGATTGACATGGAAGCCTTGATGCGGGCGAATGCCATCCCGTTATATTCGTTGGAGAGCAAGCATCCCTTGAGTGAATTTAACATCCTGGGGATCACCCTACCCTACGAAGCACTATACACGAATGCCCTCAATGTGCTGGATTTATCGGGCGTGCCTTTGACCAGCCGCGAGCGGGGGAGGCACCACCCTCTTGTGATCGCCGGCGGACAGGCGGCCTATAACCCCGAGCCGATGGCTCCGTTTATCGATGTGTTTGCCATTGGCGAAGGCGAGGGCCTGATCCTGGACATTGTGGACATCTATCAAGAGTGGAAGGACTCCGGCGCACCCCGCATGGCGCTGCTCTCTGAGCTGGCGCATGTCCCCGGACTGTATGTGCCATCCTTGTACGAGGTAGACTACCATGACGATGGGCAGGTGGCGGCGGTCCGCCCCCGGGATGATAGCCTGCCCATGCCGGTGATCAAGCGGGTGCTGCCCGTTCTGCCTCCGCCGCTCACACGCTTCCTGGTGCCCTCGGTCGATGTGGTGCATAACCGTATCGCGGTTGAAATCATGCGGGGCTGCACTCGCGGCTGTCGTTTCTGCCACGCTGGCATGGTCAACCGCCCGGTCAGAGAGCGACCGGTTGCTGAGATCGTCCAGGCCATCGAAGCCGCCCTGGAAACTACGGGGTATGAAGAAATTGCACTGCTTTCCCTCTCGTCTTCCGACTATACGCATATCTTAGAGCTGGTGCAAACCATCAGCGAGCGCTTCAAAGACCGCCACCTCTCGATTTCCTTGCCCTCTTTGCGCATCGAATCCTTCTCGGTGGAGATGATGGATCGCCTCAAAACCGCGCGACCCTCCGGCGGGTTTACCCTCGCCCCTGAAGCCGCCTCCGAACGGATGCGCCAGATCATTAACAAGCCTATCAGCCACGAGCAAATCCTGGATACCGCGCGGGCCGTCTTCCAGCACGGCTGGACCAGCCTGAAGCTATACTTTATGATCGGCCACCCCTCCGAAACCATCGAGGACGTGCAGGCTATTATCGACCTGTGCTTCGAAATCCTCAAAGAAGGCAAAAAATACGCCGGCGGGCGGGCCAAAGTACACGTGGGGGTGAGCACTTTTATCCCGAAGGCCCACACGCCTTTCCAATGGGTCCCCTGTGATACGGTCGACCAGATGCGCGCCAAGCTCGATTTGCTGAAGAGCGGGCTGAGGCACCCCGGCTTGAAACTGACCTGGAACGCGCCGGAAGAGACCCTGCTGGAAGCCTGGCTGGCGCGCGGCGACCGGCGCCTGTCCGAGGTGATCTACCGCGCCTGGCAAAAAGGCGCAAAGTTCGATGCCTGGCAAGACCGGTTCCAGTTCTCGCTTTGGCTCGATGCGTTCGCGGAAGCTGGCCTGGATCCCGCTTTCTACAGCCACCGGCTTCGCGACCTGGCCGAAGTATTGCCCTGGGATCACATCAGCAGCGGCGTGCGCAAAAGCTTCCTGGCAAAGGATTACGAATGGAGTCAGGCTGACCGCACCCGCCCGGATTGCCGCGAGCAATGTTATGCGTGCGGCATTGTGCCCATCTTCACCGGGCTGCGCCAGCAAACGGCCGGCGCAGACTGGATCTGTCCGTGAGTGGCTGTAAATGGCGCCTTACCGTATCCGCTTGACTTACTCGAAGATTGGGGCTATTCGTTATACCGGGCACCTCGACCTGTACCGGGTATGGGAACGCGCCATCCGGCGCTCGAACCTGCCGGTCGCCTTTTCCAATGGCTTCCACCCGTTGGTACGGATAGCCATGGCCTGCCCTCTGCCGCTTGGTTTCACCGGTCTGGGAGAGCTGATGGACTTGTGGCTGCTCGAGCCGGTGGAGCCGAAGGATATCCTGGCTGCTTTATCCCCGGCCCTCCCGCCCGGCCTGGCCTTGCTCAAGGCCGAGGTCGTGGATCCACATGCCCCGGCTTTGCAAACCCAGGTTCGCTCCAGCCTGTACCAGGTGACCCTGCTGGACCCGGTCGACCCGGACTGGCTGGCCCGCCAGGCTGATGCGCTGCTGGCCAGTCCAAAGATCGAGCGCGTATGGCGCGGCAAAGTGTATGATTTACGACCATACATCGAAACACTGGAATGCCTTCCATCCGATCCGCACAGGCTCAACCGCCTGCGGATGCGCCTGTCCGCGCGAGAAGGCGCCACCGGCCGGCCGGAAGAGGTGCTGGCGGCCCTTGGCTGCGACCCTGCGTTGACCCGCGTGGAAAGGATCGAGCTGATCCTGGACTGATGAAAGCCTGAAAAATATTCCATCTTGACATTTATTGTAAACCGGTTTATCATATAAACAAGTTTACAACAGGATATGACAAGATGAATGTTCCAATCGACCACACGATCAAGCGCGTTCGGGCTTACTGGTTTATCGATGGGTTTACAGAAATTTCCGCAGGGGGATTGTTTATCCTTCTGGCAGGGCTTCTCCTTTTCAGCGGGAACGCATCAGCAAATGTTTTCCCTTCCTGGTTCTTATCCATGACAGGCGAAATTGTCATTGCAAAGCTTATGGGTATCCTGGCAGCTACCTTGATTTTATGGTGGCTGAAGGATCATTTCACTTATCCGCGTACGGGTTTCGCGAGAGGGAAGCGAATCACGATAGCACAAGTAGGAGCGATCATCAGGAATATCCTCCTCTTTCTGTTCATGCCTCTCCTGGGGTTGCTCGTTGCATCTTTGCTGATCACATCAATTGGAAGCATTTTAGCCTCCATGCCAACCTGGTTTCCTATTGGAATAAGCCTTATCTGGGCAGCTTTGTTTATTTGGGCCGGCGGATGGATGGGCTTGCCTCGTTTTCGAGTTGTAGGTGGTTTGATCGGATTAAGTGGGATTGCAATCGGAATCTCCCAGCATATATCAGGCGGGCCATTCATTCCCGCAATGGGTGCACCGGAAATTATGCAACCCTCAGTCGTGGTAAGTATCAATCGCACCCTGGCAAGCCTCGATTTTTTGGTCCTGACCTCTGGCGTAATTTTGTTATGCTCTGGCATCATCACCTTCCTGCATTATCGAAAAGAAAACCCATTACCCTATGCGGAGGATGTATGAGCGGTTCGCTCCAAAGCATCTCTCAACTGGATCGTGTGATTCACGAGCCAGCTCGCTTGTTATTGATGGCGTTGCTCTCTTCCATCGAATCCGCAGATTTTCTATTCCTCCTGAAAGAAAGCGAATTGACCAAAGGCAACTTATCGGTGCAACTATCACGGCTTGAGGAAGCCGGCTATGTGGAGGTTGAGAAAAGTTTTCGAGGGAAAATTCCTCATACCGAATATAGCCTTACCCCAAAAGGGAAGATTGCATTCGACCAGTATCGGAAAAGCCTCGGTTCCATCCTCGAATGAAAAGAGCGGAACATGGAATTGGCAATCGAAACCGATGAATTAACCAAACGCTTCAGAAATGTGACGGCAGTCGATTCAGTTAATTTACGTGTCAAGCGCGGTGAGATTTACGGCTTTCTTGGCTTGAACGGCGCGGGCAAAACCACCACAATCCGTGCCCTGCTGGGCATGATCCGCCCGAGCGCGGGGAATATCAAAGTGTTGGAGCAGTCTGTAGGGCCACATGGACACGGACCCTGGAGCAAGGTTGGGCACCTTGTCGAGAATCCATCCGCTTATCCTGATTTGACCGTGCGTGAAAATCTGGAGATTGCGCGGCGTCTACAAAACATCGCCGACGAAGGCGCGACCTTGCGCGTCATCAAGCGCCTCGGCATCGCCTCTTACGCTGACCGGAAAGCGGGCACGCTTTCAACAGGCAATCTTCAACGCCTTGGACTGGCGCGCGCATTGCTTCATGAGCCTGAGCTCCTGATTCTCGACGAGCCAGCCAACGGACTCGATCCTGCGGGCGTGGTAGAAATCCGTGAGTTGTTACGCGATTTAAGTCAAAAACAAGGTGTGACCATTTTCATGTCCAGCCACATTCTGACCGAAGTGGATCGCCTTGCCATGCGCATCGGCATCATTCACAATGGGAAATTAATCGAAGAGTTAGACACAGACAAATTGGAACAGTTGCAGGCAAAATACCTGGTAATCAAAGTGCGTCATAAGAATGCCGCTTGCAGTGCGTTGAAGAGCGCTGGCTACGCAACCTTAACCGATCAAGAGGGCTCAATCCGGCTCAGCGATCTGCGTGCCATCGGTGCGCCCGATGAAGTCGCGCAAGTTCTCGTTCACGCAGGGTCACCGCCGTTCCATCTGGCTGTTGAACAGGAAACCCTTGAGGATCATTTTTTGAAATTGACGAGTGCGGCGATCAAGGTGCCAGGATAAATCGAATGAACAATTTCTCTTCTGCCCTTTGGGCTGAAACCCTTAAAATGGTGCGTTCTAAAGTTCCGCTCTTTACTGCCCTCGGATTTTCGATGGCGCCGCTGACAGGCGGACTCTTCATGATCATATTGAAGAATCCTGAAGGAGCAAGATCCCTGGGATTAATCACCACCAAGGCGCAACTGCTGACAGGTACAGCGGATTGGCCTTCATTTTTTGGCTTTCTTGAACAGGCAACAGCCGCTGGCGGCATGGTGCTTTTTTCCATCATTACGACCTGGATTTTTGGGCGCGAATTTTCCGATCACACGGCCAAAGAACTTTTGGCATTGCCGACCTCACGCGAGTCGATCATCACTGCCAAGTTTATCGTTGTACTGGTATGGTCTATCGTCATCACGCTGCTCATCTTTGGCATGGGTCTCATGGTTGGGAAATGGGTTGTCATTCCCGGTTGGTCAAACGCATTGCTTCGTACTTCGTTCATCAAAGTCATAGGAACGGCAATTCTCACCCTTCCATTGATGTCATTTGTTGCATTGCTGGCCAGCGCGGGACGCGGATATCTTCCTGCTTTTGGCTGGACGATCTTCACACTTGTTTTGGCAAACTTATCGGCAGTCCTGGGCCGAGGCGATTGGTTCCCATGGGCTATCCCCGGTTTGTTCAGCGGAGCGGCGGGTTCGAGTACGGGGTTGCCTGGTGGTCATAGTTATGTGATCCTGGCCCTCACCAGTATCTTGGGCCTGGTCGCGACGTTTTACTGGTGGCGTGAGGCAGACCAGTCGCGATAAACTTGGGAAGTCCTCCCGCGGCTATGGTCACGGTTTTTCCTATGTGATACAATAGGCTTCGCAGCCGTTCCCGTGGCCTAATGGATAAGGCAATGGCCCCCGGAGCCATTGATGGGAGTTCGAGTCTCCCCGGGAACACCTACCAATGACCCGGTGAAATTAAAGTTATCCCAAAATATACGGCCGAGGACGTTATCCACGCGGCCGCATTTGCTTTTCCTGAGTAAACACAAAAACGTGTCCCTTTACGATCCTTGAAAAGTGGCGGCATTGGTCGTAAGATTGGGCCATGATTAATCCAGATATTAGCACCAATCATCACGAACCCCGGTTTTCACTCCGGAACATCCCTTATAAGTGGATCGCGCTGTCTAACACCACCCTGGGGGTCTTCATGGCCTCCCTTGACGGTAGCATCTTATTGATCGCCCTCCCGGCGATTTTTAAAGGCATAGGGGTCAATCCCCTGGCCCCGAATGAGTCCGATTACCTGTTATGGACATTAATGGGCTACCTGGTGGTTACCGCCACCCTGCTGGTCGCTTTTGGCCGCATCTCGGATATGTATGGCCGGGTCCGGTTGTACAACCTGGGCTTTGCCATCTTCGCGGTCGGCTCGATCCTGCTTTACCTGGTCCAGGGCACGGGGAACGCCGCCGCGCTGCAGATCATCCTGTATCGCCTGGTCCAGGCGGTAGGGGCGGCCTTCCTGTTCTCAAACTCCACGGCCATCCTGACCGATGCCTTCCCTGCCAACCAGCGCGGCACGGCCATGGGCATCAATCAGATCGCGGCGCTGGCCGGCCAGTTTATCGGATTAATCGTGGGTGGGGTGCTGGCAACCATCCATTGGCGGGCCGTGTTCCTGGTCAGCGTCCCATTTTCTATTGGAGGGACGATTTGGGCTTACCTGGGGTTGCACGAGGTAGCCACCATTCGCAAGCACCAGCACCTCGACCTGCCCGGCAACATCTTGTTCGCGTTAGGCCTGACCGTCCTGCTGGTCGGCATGACTTACGGTTTACAGCCTTATGGATCTTCCAACATGGGCTGGGCCAACCCCTGGGTGGATGCCTGCCTGGTTGGTGGCGCGCTCTTGCTGGTTGCTTTCGTTTTCGTCGAGCAGCACATGCCCGAGCCGATGTTCCGCCTCGATTTGTTCAAGATCCGCATGTTCAGCGCCGGGAACATCGCCGGCTTCCTGGCCTCGCTGGCCCGCGGCGGGCTCAACTTTATGCTGATTATCTGGCTGCAGGGCATCTGGCTCCCTCTGCATGGTTATTCCTTTGAAAACACACCGTTCTGGGCCGGCATTTACATGCTCCCCCTCACCGGCGGTTTCCTCCTGATGGGCCCGCTGAGCGGTTACCTTTCGGATCGCTACGGGGCGCGTTTCTTCTCGACCGGAGGGATGCTGGTAACCGTCGCCGGATTCATCGGTTTGATGCTCCTGCCGCCGATCTTCAATTACACCACGTTTGCTATTTTGATCTTAATTATCGGGATGGGGATGGGTATGTTCGCCGCCCCCAACACCACTGCCATTATGAATGCTGTCCCGCCCGAGCACCGCGGGGTGTCGTCCGGCATGCGCGCTACTTTCCAGAATGCGGCCAACACCCTCAGCATCACCCTGATCTTCACCATGGTGATCCTGGGATTGGCCTCCAGCCTGCCTTCCACGCTGTACAGCGGCCTGACGCAGGCCGGGATTCCCGCGGCCGCGGCCAAAATCGTGGCAAACCTGCCGCCCACCGGGGCGCTCTTCGCGGCTTTCCTGGGTTATAACCCATTGGGCACGCTCCTGCCGCCACAGGTGCTCCAGGCCTTGCCCGCGCAGACCCGTTCTCTGGTGCTTGGGACAGAATTCTTCCCCAGGCTGATCGCCGGCCCATTCGAATCAGGGCTGCACGTCGCCTTCGCCATCTCCGCCGTGCTTTCCGTCTTTGCCGCGCTGGCCTCTCTCATGCGCGGGAAACGCTACATCCCCGAACTGGAGGAACAGGCTCAGGCCAGCGCAATGGAACAGCAGGAAGAATTCCATTTACCGCATTAACCTGATCAAACCCCAGGTAATGATTTAAACCACTAAAATATACTTATCACAGGAGACCTATGAGCGACCAGGTTGAAACGACAACTCCCACTCAAAACAAACAACCCTCACCCGCCGATGGCTATATCCCCAAAGTGGCCATGACCATCCAGGCCCATCCGGATGACCAGGAATTTTCGGTGGCGGGTACCCTGGCAAAATGGGCGCAGGCCGGGGCCGAGCTATACAGTGTCGTCATCACCAGCGGCGATTCCGGCAGCAACGATTCTCAATACGATGAAACCTACAAACCCATCCTGGCCAACCTGCGCGAGGGGGAGCAACAGGCGGCCAACGACATCCTTGGGGTCAAGGGCACCATCTTTTTACGCTACCCGGACGGCACGCTCACCCCATCGATCGAGCTGCGCCGGGAGCTGACCCGCCTGATCCGCCAGTACAAGCCGGACGTGGTGATTTGCGGCGATCCCACCCAACGATTCTTTGGCAACTCTTACGTGAATCATCCCGACCACCGGGCCGCAGCGGAAGCCGCCTGCGATGCGGTCTTCCCATCCGCCGGAACGCGCCTGATCTTTCCCGAGCTATTGCACGAAGGTTACGAGCCGCACAACGTGCGCTACCTGTATTTACACGGTTCTGAAAAAGTGGACGTGTGGGTCGATATCTCGGCCACGATCGAAAAGAAAGTCGCAGCGCTCCAGCAGCATAAAAGCCAGGTTGGGGATTGGGACGTGGACAAAGCCATGCGGGAGTGGGCCGCATCGGATGGCAAGGCCAGGGGCCTGGCCTATGCCGAGTCATTCCGCAGGATGGTGCTCATCGAGGAGGGGTAAATCCATGGACGATCAGTCACTCCAGCAGGAGCTGGCCAGGCTGAGGGTTGAGATCAACCACCACAGTTACCGTTACCATGTCCTGGATGCGCCGGTCATCAGCGACCTGGAATACGACCGGTTGATGAACCGGCTTAAAGAGATTGAGGCAGCCCACCCGGAATGGATCACACCCGATTCGCCGTCGCAAAGGACGGGCGGCGCTCCTTCGGATAAATTCATCAAAGTGCGCCATCCTTCTCCCATCCTGAGCCTGGGCAACGCGTTCAACGCGGATGAGGTGCGCGCCTGGCTGGAACGGATCGCGAAAGTGGATGAGCGCGTCCTCCAGGCCGATTACGTCGTCGAGCCCAAAATCGATGGGCTGACCGTGGTGCTGCATTACACCAACGGCCTGCTGACCCAGGGCGCCACACGCGGCGACGGTGTGATTGGCGAAGATATCACCCCCAACCTGCGCACCGTGCGCGCGGTTCCTTTGCGCATCCCGGTCCAGGCTGGCGGGCCCACGCCCCCAGCTCATCTGGTGGTGCGCGGGGAGGCTTTCATCCCCCTCAAGGAATTTGAGCAGCTTAACCAGAAACTGCAGCAAGCCGGTGAAAAAACCTACCAGAATCCGCGCAATACCGCTGCGGGTTCCCTGCGCCAGCTCGACCCTGCCCTGACCGCGTCCCGGCCCCTGACCCTGCTCACCTATGCCATTGTCGCGACCGATGGGCCCATGCCAGAAACGCAATGGGATTTGCTCAATACCTTGCGCTCGCTGGGCTTTCCCGTGTCTGACCTGAACCAGCGCTGCCCTGACCTGGAGTCCGCCATTCATGTGTGCGAAGAGGCCATTCACAAGCGTGATCAATGGCCTTTTGAAGTGGACGGCATGGTCATTAAAATCAATGACCTGCGCCTGGTCGCTGATTTGGGCGTCGTGGGCAAAGATCCGCGCGGAGCCATCGCCGTTAAGTTCCCCGCCCGCGAAGTGAGCACCCTTTTGCAAGATATCGGCGTCAATGTCGGGCGCACGGGAGTGCTGACGCCCTACGCTATCCTGGAGCCGGTAGAAGTAGGCGGCGTCATCGTCAAGCGGGCCACCTTGAATAACTTCGATTTCATCCGGGAGAAGGACATTCGCCCGGGCGACCGGGTGATGATCAAGCGCTCCGGCGATGTGATTCCCTACGTGATCGGGCCGATCCTCGATGCACGCTCCGGCAGCGAGCAACCTTACCAGCCGCCAACCACCTGCCCCGCTTGCGGCCAACCGGTGGAAAACATCCCCGGAGAAGTCGCCTGGTACTGCGTCAACGCTGCCTGCCCGGCGCAATTGGTGCGCAACCTGGAACACTTCGCCTCGCGCGGTGCGATGGATATCCTCGGCCTGGGGATCAAAATTGTGGAACAACTGGTGGCGGGAGCCCTGGTTAATGACGTAGCAGATACCTATAACCTGACCAAAGAGCAACTGCTTAAGCTGGAGGGCTTTGCCGATAAAAAAGCCGATAACCTGCTGGCTGCCATCGACGGCTCGCGCCAAAGGCCCCTGGCGCGCTTGCTCAACGCGCTGGGCATCCGCGGCGTGGGCGAGGTGGTCGCCCAGGACCTGGCGCGATACTTCCCGGACTTGAACCGGCTGAGCAGCGCCAGCCTGGATGACCTCCAAACCATCGAGGGCATTGGGCCGAACATCGCCCAGGCTATCGTGGATTGGTTCAGCCAGCCGGCCAACCAGGAAATTTTGCGCAAACTCAAAGCAGCCGGCGTCTGGCCCACCCAATACCCGGCTCCTGTCTCTCCCGCAGTGGAAGAAGAACAGGCCATCTTTGCCGGACAAATTTTCGTCATCACCGGCACGCTCCCGAGCATGTCGCGCGAGGAGGCCAAGGCCTTTATCCAAAAATATGGGGGCAAAGTGACTGACAGCGTGAGCAAGAAGACCCATTTCCTCGTGGCCGGGGAAGCCGCCGGCTCAAAACTGGAGAAGGCTCGCGAGCTTGGCGTCCCGGTGCTGGATGAGGCGGGGCTGCGACAGATGGCCACGCGGAACCGTCCTTGATGAACAGCCTCAAGCTCAAGCCCGGTCGCGAAAAATCACTTCTGCGCCGCCACCCCTGGATATTTGCCAGCGCCATCGATCAAACCAGCGGTAGGCTGGAAGCGGGTGAGACCGTGCAGGTGCTCAGCCACCAGGGAGAGCCGCTGGGCTGGGCTGCCTGGAGCCCCGATTCCCAAATTCGCGCGCGGATGTGGTCGTTCGACCCGGCCGATGCCATCGACCTGGATTTCTTCAGGCAAAAGCTGCAGCGCGCCTTTCAATTGCGCGAAGCGCTGGCCCTTGATCCCCTCACCAACGCCTACCGGTTGGTGCACGCCGAATCCGACGGCCTGCCCGGCCTGATCCTCGACCGGTACGGCGACGTCCTGGTCATGCAATGCCTGACGGCTGGCATGGAGGCCTGGCGTGAGCCGCTGGCCGATGTGTTGATGGAAATGACCGGCGCTGCCTGCCTGTATGAACGCTCAGACGCCGATGTGCGCTCACTCGAAGGGCTGCCAGAACGTACCGGCGTGCTGCGCGGCCGGCTCCCGGCCGGCTCGCTGTTGCTCCGCGAGCACGGCCTCCAGTTCCAGGTGGACGTGCAAAAAGGGCACAAAACCGGCTTTTATTTGGATCAGCGCGACAACCGCGCGCGGTTACAGGCTGTGGCTCGTGGCCGCACGGTCTTAAACTGTTTCGCTTACACCGGCGGCTTTGCCGTTTATGCCCTGGTGGGCGGGGCAGCCTCCGTGCTTTCGGTGGATTCCTCCGCGGAAGCGCTGGCCCTGGGCAGGGTCAACGTGGCCCTCAACTCTCTGCCGGAAGGCCGGGATACCTGGCTGGAAGGAGACGTCTTCCAGGTATTGCGCCAGATGCGCGACCAGGCCCGCCGCTTTGATCTGATCGTCCTGGACCCGCCTAAATTTGCCCCGACGGTTGCCCAGGCAGAGCGGGCAGCCCGCGGGTATAAAGATATCAATCTGCTGGCCTTAAAATTGCTGGCGCCGGGCGGCCTGCTGTTCACTTTTTCTTGTTCCGGCGGGGTTTCTCCCGAGCTGTTTCAAAAAATCGTCGCAGGGGCAGCATTAGATGCCGGCGTAGATGCCAGGATCGTGGGCGTGATGGCGCAAGGGCCAGATCACCCGGTGGCGCTCAATTTTCCCGAAGGGGCGTACCTGAAAGGCCTGATCCTGTCCGTGTGATCCGGCCGATTTCAAGGCAGCGGGTGCCACAGTAAAGAGAGGATGAGAGCGAAAGCCGCCAGGAGCGCACCCAGCGCGGCAAACGCCACGCTGATCTCGGTGGTCTCGTGTTTCATGATCAGGTAAGTGGGGAGGCTATTGAATACCTTTTGCAGCTCACCCGCGCTGGAGGCAGAGTAGTAAGCGCCGCCGGTGAGACTGGCGATCTGTTTTAACGTCGTCTCGTCGATCCCAGCGCGGAACCGGCCGCCGCCAAAGAAGCCATTCGCGCCGCCAAATGGACTCGCGCTGCCGCCGCCGAAGCCAAACGGGTTCCCGAATTGCCCCCGGCTGGGCCCCAATCGGGTGCCGAAACCGATGGTGTACACCCGAATTCCCCGGTCTGCTGCCTGCTGAGCCGCCGCCAGGGGATCCGGCCCCACGTTACTCACGCCATCCGTCAGCAACACGATGATGTCTGGGACGTAAGCCCCCTTGGGGACCGGGGTGGGCTCAACCTGGGTGGTGGGGTCCTGGACGCTGGGCGGCACCAGCTTATCCACCTGGGAGATAGCATCGATGGCGGACAGGATGCCGCTGCCGATGGCGGTCATCCGGCCAGTGGTCAGGCTTTCGATCGCACTCTCAAGCTGGCTCTGGTCGGTGGTCGGCGGCTGGATAATCTCAGAAATGGTCGAGAACGCCACGATGCCAATCTGGGTGGTGGCTTTTTGATGCTGGATGAAATTGAGCGCGGCCGATTCGGCTGCCCCCAGGCGGCTAGGCTGGATATCGCGAAACCGCATGGAACCGGAGACATCCATGGTCAGGATGATGGTCGTTTGATTGGTGGGGATGGTGGTGATAATCACCGGGCGCACCAGCGCCAGGATCAGGCTGGCCATGGCCAGGAGGAACAAGGCAAAGGGGAGATGCCGCCGCCAGCGAGAGTGGTGCGGCAGCGCTTCGCGCACCAGGGCCAGGCTGGAGTAGCGCACCGCAAAACGCCTCCTGCGCCTGAGCATCAAGAGATAGAGCCCGATCAATACGGGGAGCAATACCAGTAAAACCAGGAAGCCAGGCCATAATAAAGCCATGATCTACCTCCAATATCCCCTGGCCAAAAGAACCGGTCGCCCGCCCGGATTATTTTCCACACGCCAATAATACGCCATCCAGCTCATGATCAGGGTATCCGGTTGAACCATTGCAGCGAAAAGGTCCCCCCGATCAG
The DNA here is from genome assembly GCA_021789855.1 of Chloroflexota bacterium. GTDB lineage: Bacteria > Chloroflexota > Anaerolineae > Anaerolineales > Anaerolineaceae > JAJYIW01. The sequence continues at coordinate 20,532 of JAJYIW010000027.1, forward strand.
CAGAAACAGGAGGCCGGCGCCAGCAAACAGCGAAGTGACCTCCATTTTCTCTGGCTTAATGACCAGTTGCGGATCGAGGTTATTGTAAATGTTAAATAAATCCTGGGCGCTCTGCGCGTTGTAATACGCGCCGCCAGTCACCTGGGCAATTTGTTTGAGGGTGGCCTCGTCAAGCTGGGTGTGCACGTAAAAACCGTTGATGTGAAGCGTGGTCCCCTGGGAACTGCCGACCCCCACCGTGTAAATGCGCACCCCCTGGTCGGCGGCAGTCTGCGCTGCGGCCAGCGGGTCAGGGGATTCGTTGTTCTCGCCATCGCTTAAGAGCACGATGACGGCGGAGGAATAGGTGCCTTTGGGCACCGGGGTAGGCGAAGGGGTAGGCTGCGGCGTGCGATTGCTGTACCGTAAAGGCCCACCCTGGTTAAACAGGTTAATGGTGTTGAGCGAAGCCTCAATCCCGTGCGCCACCGAAGTCCCGCGCTGGGGGGTCAATCGCTTGATCGCCGCCAGCACCTCTTCTCGATTGGCCGTGGGTTCCTGGATTTGAAAACCGTTATCGCTGAACCCAACGACCCCGATATTCACGTTGGGCGGCTGGTGCTGCACAAAGTTTTCGGCGGCCACCTTGGCCGCCTCAAGCCGGGTGGGCTTGATATCATCGGCGGCCATACTGCCTGACACATCGAAGGCCAGGATAACGGTGCCTTGAATCCGCGGAAGGCTGACCACGGTTTGCGGTCGGGCCAGGGACACCAGCAAGAGCGACAGCGCCGCCAGGAACAACAGCGGAGGCAGGTGGCGTTGGAAACCTGGCTCTGGCTTTGCGCCCGGTTGGTTCAGGCTGAAACGGCTAAAGCTGGCCACCGCCCGGCGACGCCGGCGTTGAATCCAGACATACCCGCCCACGGCGATTGGAACCAGGAGCAATGACCAGAGCATGAACGGCCAGATAAAGGTCATCTTTCAACAACCTCACCTGCGGCGCTGCCGCCTCAACGTGGCATAGCGGACGATAGTGCGCACCAGGTCTTCTTCGGTCGAGATGGACAACAAATCCACCCCGGCGCTCTTAAACGTTTCTGCCAGGTCGCTTTCCCGCCGCCTGGCAACTTCCTCGAACCGCCGGCGGAACCTGCCGTCGTGGGTATCAACGGTGACCTGTTCCCCGGTCTCCGCATCTTCCATCACGACCACACCCAGGTCAGGGAGCCGGACTTCGCTGGGATCCCACAGGCGCACCCCCAGGACTTCGTGGCGCTGGTTAAGCAGCTGCAAAGCCCGCTCCCAGCCAGGCGCGCTGATAAAATCGGAGATCACGAAGATGAGCGAGCGTCGCTGGATGCCGTGCAGGCCGCCCAGGAGCAAGGGGGTGAGATCGGTAAATGGAGCGCGAGCGAGCTGGGGCTGCTTCAACAGGGAGTTGATCAGGCTCAGCACCTGCATGCGGCCCCCGCGGGCAGGGAGGACGCGCTCAACCCGGCTCCCATAAAAAATGGCCCCGACCCGGTTGCCGTGCCGGGTCAAGAGGCGCGCCAGGGTGGCCACGAAATCGATCAGCACCGCCCGTTTTTGATACTGAACCGTGCCAAAATCAACCGAAGGGCTGAGATCAAGCAAGAACCAGCCGGTGATCTCGCGATCTTCGGCATACTGGCGCACGTAAGGCGTATCCATCCGCGCGGTGACATTCCAATCGATATAACGGATGTCATCTTCAGGCTGGTATTCGCGCAGATCGGCAAAATCTACCCCATACCCGTAAAAGAGGGTGCGGTAGTCGCCCTGCAGCAGGCCATCCAACCGGCGAATGACCTTCCAATCCAGGCGCTGCAGGATGCGCTCAGGCGTTGCCGCTGGCGTGAGCGCTGGCATGTTCATGCAAGGGTACCACCGGGACAGGAATTTTGGCGATAATCTTGTTCAAGAGATCATCGCTGGTGATATTATCCGACAGGGCTTCGTACGAAAGCACCAGGCGATGGCGCATCACATCGAGCGCCATGTCCAGCACATCCTGGGGCAAGGCATAGTTTCGCCCGCGGACAAAAGCCAGGGCGCGAGCCGTGAGGATGAGGTTGATCGAGGCGCGCGGGCTGGCGCCGAACAGGATGTAACGCTCCAACTCTTTCAGGCCTACCTCCCCGGCTGAGCGCGTCGCCGTCACCAGTTTAACCGAATATTCTATCAGCGCCGG
>JAJYIW010000028.1 GCA_021789855.1 Chloroflexota bacterium
GGCCCGGTGGGTGCAGGCACGACGGCTGCCGCCGTACTCGAAACAGCTGGCGCAGCAGGACTGGCTCCAGCCGGGATGGTTGGCTGGCCTTCTGGCGCCTTGGCCGTTTCTTCGACCTTTTCACCCGGTGCGCCAATCACGGCGATGGGGGTGCCTACCGGAACCACGCTGCCCTGTTCGACCAGCAGCCGTAACAGCGTACCACCGTAGGTTGATTCGACCTCCACCGTCGCCTTATCCGTTTCGATTTCAGCCAGGACATCCCCCTTCTTAACCATCTCACCTTCCAGCTTGACCCAGCGGACCAGGGTGCCTTCCGCCATATCAAAACCCAGTTTTGGCATGGTAATGGTATCAGCCATTACAAAACCTCCTTGACTGCTTTGATCACATCATCCACCTGGGGGAGCGCGAGCTGTTCCAGGTTACGATTATATGGCAGGGGCACCTCAGCCTGGGCCACCCGCCGGACAGGCGCATCCACATAATCAAATGCCTGTTCGTAGATGCGAGCCGATATTTCCGCGCCAACGCCATAACTTGGCCAGCCTTCTTCAACTACCACAGCCCGGTTGGTTTTCTTGAAGGATTCGATCACCGGCTCCATATCCAACGGCCGCAATGAACGCAGGTCGACGATCTCCGCCTCAATCCCTTCTTTGGCCAGGGCATCAGCCGCTTTCATCGACACATCGAGCATTTTGCTATAGGTGACAATCGTCACGTCCTTCCCACGTCGCTGGACTATCGACTTGCCGATCGGAACCAGGTGCTCACCTTCCGGCACTTCCCCTCTCAACTGGTAGAGGGTGGCGTGCTCGATAAATAATACCGGGTCGTTACTGCGGATGGCGCTCTTGAGCAGCCCTTTGGCATCCGCCGGGGTGCCAGGCGCCACCACCTTAAGCCCAGGGAAATGGGCAAAAATGGCATCCGGCGTCTGGGAATGGGTGGCGCCTAACTGCCGGCCACCCCCACCCACGGTGCGGATCACCAGCGGCAGGATCATCTGACCGCCAAACATATAATGCAGTTTGGCCGCTTCGTTGACAATATGATCCATGGCAACGAAGGCAAAGTTGATCGTCATCAGTTCTGCCACAGGACGCAAGCCAGTTAACGCCGCGCCGATCGCTGCCCCGACGATTGCCGTTTCAGAGATGGGCGTATCTCGAACCCGCTGCGGGCCAAAATGATCGTAAAACCCTCTGGTCACCGCATAGGTTCCACCCCATACCCCCACTTCCTCGCCCATAATAAATACATCCGGATCACGCTCCATCTCCTCCCAGATAGCCTGGGAAATGGCCTCACGCATCGTTATCCGCGTCATTGCTTTTTCCTTATCCCTTACGGTTCCATATAAATATTTTCGAATAATTCCTCAGGCCCCGGTTCCGGGCTGGCCTGGGCAAATTCGACCGCCTGTTTAATGACCTCCCCGGCAGCATCCTCCACCTGGCAGAGCTCTTCGTCAGAGGCGATCCCTTGCGTGCTAAGGTAACGATGGTAAATGCCGATGGGATCACTTTCTTCCCAGTGATGGATCTCTTCAGGTTTTCGGTAACGTTCCGGGTCTCCCATTGAGTGCCCCCGGAAGCGGTAGGTCTCTGCCTCCAGGAAATAAGGGCCTCCGCCTGAGCGGATGGTTGAGAGGATATCCTGGGCTGCCTGGCGCACCTCCAGCACGTTCATGCCATCCACGCGGGAAGTGGGAATCCCATATCCGCCTGCCTTCTGGCGCATATCGGACACTGCCGATGCCCGCGCTACGGCGGTACCCATGCCGTACTGGTTGTTCTCGCAAACCCACAGCACAGGCAAATTCCAGACCTTCGATAAATTCAATGCCTCATGGAAAAAGCCGATGTTGGTCGCGCCATCGCCAAACATGCAGATCGTGGCAGCTTTCCGGCCTTTGTACAGGTCGCCCAACGCCAGGCCGCTGGCTAATGGAAGGTGTGCGCCCACAATGGCATGGCCGCCCCAATAATTCTTGGTGACATCGGCCATGTGCATCGAGCCGCCGCGGCCGTGCGAGATGCCTGTTTTCTTCCCCAACAACTCGGCCATAATTTGCTTCGCGGGAATGCCACAGTTAAGCGCTACGCCGTGATCGCGATAGGCCGTGATCACCCGATCTTCGGGCAGGCGCGCCGAGATCAGCCCTGTGCTGACCGCCTCCTGGCCAATATAAAGATGAAGGAAACCACCAATCAGGCCTTGCTGATATAGCTCTGCCGCGTTTTCTTCAAGCCGCCGAATCTGGACCATTTGATTGAATAATTCCAGGTATTCTTCTTTTTTCATCACTTGGGATTTCCTCCTCGCTGGTTAACTCAACTTGACCTTAAAAATTATACCAAAAATCACCTCTTTCAACTAACCTATGACAACTATTGTACAAGTAAACCTGCCAGAAATAAAAGAGGGTTTTGGCCTTCTTTGGCAGGCCAAAACCCTCAGAGTGACAGGAAAAATGAATGATCAGGCAGCGTGATTCAGGGCTGCATGGGCAGCCGCGAGCCTGGCTACCGGAACACGGAAAGGTGAGCAACTGACATAGTTGTTGCCTACGATGTGGCAGAACTCAATTGAGCTTGGGTCGCCGCCGTGCTCTCCACAGATACCCACTTCGAGAGAAGGGCGTGTCTTGCGGCCATCTTCCACGGCCATCTTCATCAAGCGGCCTACACCATCGCGATCCAACTGCTGGAAGGGGTTCTTAGGCAAGATGCCATCATCCACATACTTAACCAGGAAGTTGCGCTCCGCATCATCCCGGCTGTAACCGAAGGTCATCTGGGTCAGGTCATTGGTGCCGAATGAGAAGAACTCCGCCAGCCCGGCAATCTCACCCGCTGTGACAGCCGCGCGCGGGATTTCGATCATCGTGCCGAACTTGTAGTGCAGGACCTGGACGCCTTTTTCTTCAAGGACCTGTTTGGCGATGCGTTCAAGCCTCGGCTGGATCCACTTCAGCTCGTTGACGTGGCCGGTCAATGGGATCATCACCTCAGGCTTGGGTGTGCCGCCAGCTAAGGCGACGTTGGCAGCCGCTTCAAAGATAGCGCGCACCTGCATCTCCACAATTTCGGGCATCACGATGCTCAAGCGGACGCCACGCAGGCCCATCATGGGGTTGCTTTCGTGCATCGCCTCGATGCTGGCCAAAAGTTTCTCTTTGGCTTTAAGGCCTTCAGTCTCGCCTTTCACGCGCATGGTGATCACTTCCTCGAGCAGCTTGTCTTCTGAAGGCAGGAACTCATGTAAAGGCGGGTCGATCAGGCGGATAATCACCGGATAACCATTCATGGCTTCGAAAAGGCCTTGAAAATCGGAGCGTTGGTAGGGCAGTAACTCATTCAAGGCTTCGGTGCGAATTTTAGGCGACTCAGCCAGGATCATACGCTGGACAATGGGCAGGCGTTCCTGTTCAAAGAACATGTGCTCAGTGCGGCACAGGCCAATGCCCACCGCGCCATAGGAACGGGCGCGACGGGCGTCTTTCGGGTAATCCGCGTTGGCCCACACCTGTAGACCGCGGGTCGGCCACCCTTCGGGGAATTTGCGGATGCCAGGCTTGGCGCAAATTTCATCGGCCCAATTGAGCAGGGTGAGCAGCTCTTCCTGTTCTTCCAGAGAGGCAGCCGTCAGGGCCAGTTTGCCCAGGTACACTTCGCCCGTGCCGCCATCGACCGAAATCCACTCCCCTTCTTTGACCACGACGCCATTGACTTCCATCTTGCGCCGCTCCATGTCGATATGGACCATCGATGCGCCCACCACACAGGGCACGCCAAATTGGCGAGCCACCACGGCCGCGTGGGAGGTTGCGCCCCCTTCGCTGGTCAGGATACCTTTGGCAGCCAGCATCCCGTGGACGTCGTCCGGCTTGGTGAATGGGCGGACCATGATCACGTCCTGCTTGGATTCTTTGGCCATGCGCTCAGCGGTATTGGCATCGAAATAAATCTGGCCGACCGCGGCGCCCGGCGAGGCATTCACGCCATTCGCATACAGGCGGCCTTCCTTCTTGGCAGCAGCCTTGGTCTTGGCGTCGAACTGCGGGTGTAGCAAAGTGTCTACCTGCTCCGTGGTGACCCGGCTGACCGCTTCTTCTCGCGTGGTCAAGCCTTCATTGGCCATGTCCACCGCGATCTTGATCTGCGATAGCGCAGTGCGTTTCCCGTTGCGCGTCTGGAGCATCCACAATTTGCCCCGCTCAATGGTGAACTCGACATCCTGCATGTCATGGTAATGGTTTTCCAGCTTGGAGCAGATATCCATGAATTGGCTATAAGCTTCCGGCAATACATTCTTGAGGGTTTCGATTTTTTCGGTATTGCGGATACCAGCCACCACGTCTTCGCCCTGGGCATTTAATAAATATTCACCAAACACTTTGCGTTCGCCCGTTTGCGGGTCGCGAGTGAAAGCCACGCCAGTGCCCGAGTCGTTGCCCATATTACCGAAGACCATGCTCACAATGTTGACCGCGGTGCCGAGGTCATCCGGGATATTGGTGGCGCGCCGGTAATCGACTGCGCGCTTGCCATTCCAGGAATTAAACACAGCCTCCGTGGCCAGGCGTAACTGCTCGAATACATCCTGGGGGAAATCAAAACCTTTCTGCTGGCGGACGACCACTTTAAACTTTTCAGTGAGCTCTTTCAAATCGTTCGCCTTCAATTCCGTATCAACCCTGGCGCCTTTTTCTTTCTTGAACTCGTTCAGCACCTCTTCGAAGGCTTCATCCCGAATTCCTAGCACCACCGAGCCGAACATCTGGATCAGGCGGCGATAGGCATCGTAAACGAACCGGTCATTGCCGGTTAATTTCACCATGCCGGGAGCGGTCTGATCGTTCAAGCCGATATTGAGGACGGTATCCATCATCCCGGGCATGGAGAACTTCGCCCCAGAACGGCACGAGACCAGCAGTGGGTTCTTGGGATCGCCAAACGCTTTACCCGCGGCAGCTTCAACCTTCTTCAATGACGCCATCGCTTGATCCCACATTCCCTGAGGGAACTTCCCTGAAGCCGAAAAGGCGTTGCAGGCTTCGGTCGTAATAGTGAAGAAAGGCGGAACCGGCACACCTAACCGGGCCATGTCTGCCAGGTTAGCCCCTTTACCTCCAAGCAACCCCCGCACATTATCCCAGTTGTGGCCTGCATAGGCCTCAGCCTGGTCTACTTCATTAAATAAATATACCCATTTTTTATCAGCCATGCTTTCCTCCAGAAAATTATTCCATCTTTTAAAGATTGGTTGGGGTCTAGCCCCATCTTCCAATCTCAATGTTTCCCACAACCTGTTATTTTTCGCCCTAAACCCGTCGGCAACTGCTCACCAGCATCCAATTAGGCGAAACAAAGATTTCTCAAGGTGAACATTTTACCACAAAGGTGACAGCATCACTCACAATCGGCCATGAAGTTTATCACTTTTTTGTAAACCGTTTGCAAGGTTCATGGACTACCAGTTAGAGGATAATAGAATAAGACTGACTGGCCAGCTCGTCAGGATATGAGCTACTTCCAGGTCAATAAAGGTGTGAAGGAGGTTGAATGAAAATATTGGTAATCGACGATGATCCCGCTATTACCGAGCTGTTAACCATTTTATTGGCTCAAACCTCAAGTGAAGTGTTAACGGTTAATTCGGGTAAAGAGGGCGTGGACATCGTCAAGCAGGAAGCTCCCGACGTGATCATCCTGGACCTGATGATGCCAGAGATGAGTGGGCTGGAGGTCTGTGCTCGCATCCGCGAATTCAGCACCGCGCCGATCATCATTCTCAGCGCTTTGGATAACCCTGGGTTAGTCGTCCGCAGCCTGGATTCAGGCGCTGATGATTACCTGGTCAAGCCCGTTCCAAGCGGTATCCTGATCGCACATATCAATAATTTGGTTCGCCGTGCAAATGTCAACCACCCCATCCATTTGGTGGTGAACTCTTAAAATCACCGGCATTCATTTGATTTTATTATTCTGGTAAAGTAAAATAAAGATGGCAGCCCATGGCGCCATCTTTATTTTTCCCCATTCATGAGGAGGTTCTCCTTTGCAAACCTGCTCGTTATGTTACGCACAATCACCCGATTCAGCTCTTACGTGTGTTTCTTGCCAGGCCGATCTAACCGAGTATTCGACCACAGCGGTGGCATTAAAACGCTTCAAGGCGAACCCACGTATCCGCTACGTGCGTATCGCAGTAGCCGGTGATGCTTGCCCGGAGTGCCAGCGATATCAACGCGCCTATCCCAAAGATCAGGTACCCGCGCTGCCCATCGAGGGATGCTCCCACGAATATGGCTGCCGTTGTTTTTATGAGCCGATCCTGGACGAGATGTTCCCTTAACTTCCTATGAAATCTATTCAAATAGAATCGCCTCACCATCTATCGGTCATTGAAACCCCGGTGCCCGAACCGGGAGTCAACGAAATCTTGATCCGGGTCATGGCCAGCGGTATTTGTGGAACGGATATCCATATCTTTCGGGGTGAATTCATGGGAACTTACCCGGTGATCCCAGGGCATGAATTTTCAGGGGTTGTCGAAAGGACAGGCAGCGCCGTCACGCGCTTTAAACCGGGCGACCGGGTGGCCGTTGAGCCCAACATTGCCTGTGATAATTGCGCCAACTGCCTGAATAACCGCCAGAACTTTTGCCTGAACTGGCAAGCGGTGGGCGTAACCCGCCCGGGCGGGATGGCCGAGTATGTGACTGCGCCGGAGAAGGCCGTTTTTTCCATCGGCGACCTGCCGTTTGAGCAGGCAGCTTTTATGGAACCCCTTTCATGTGTCATTCACGGCGCCGAGCGAGCTCGTATCCGCCTGGCCGATCGGGTCGCCATCCTGGGCGCAGGGCCCATTGGCCTGCTCTTCGTCCAATTGGCGCACCACCAGGGCGCCGCGCAGGTGGTGGTGGCAGAGAAGAACACCGCCCGGGCTGAATCTGCCGCCAGCCTGGGCGCGGACGTTGTGCTCAATTCAATCGATTTGTTAGAAAATGATAGCTTTGATGTGGTCATCGACGCTTCTGGCGCAATCCCCCTGATGCAACGAACGATCGACTTTGCCCGTTATGGCGGCACCGTGCTCCTTTTTGGCGTGCCTCCGGCTGGCAGGAGCATGACCTTCGACGCGTTCACCGTCTACCGGAAAGGCCTGACCATCCTGTCCTCCTTCACCTCGGTGCGCAATTCTTACCAGGCGATTGCCCTGCTCCAATCCGGCCAGATCGACGTCTCCAGCCTGATCTCCCACCGCCTGCCGCTGGCTGAGTTTTCTCGCGGGATTGAACTGATCGAGCAAGGAGCCGGCGGGGTCAAGAAGGTTCTGATCATGCCCCAGTAGGATTGATTAACCCGCCCAGGGCGTCAGCCACTTCTCGCGGCGCTTCCATCATTGGCAGGTGACCGGCGCCGGATATCACCACCAGCCGGCTATCCGGTAATCCTCTTGCCATCGTTTGAGATTTCTCCAGCGGAACCAGCTTATCAGCATCCCCGGCGACGACCACTGCCGGACCATGGATGCGGCCTAGCTGGCCCGTCACGTCGGGGCGTTCAGCCATACCCTTCAGCGATCCAATCACCCCTTCCGGGCGAGTGGACAGGATCATCTGGCGCACCAGGGGTTGTAAATCCCCCCGGGAGGTCAAATTGGCCGACATCGACTCAGCCAGGTTGCGCAAACCCCATTGCCTCACGTCTTCAACGGATGCGTACCGCCCGGCCTTGCGCTCGGGGGTATCCGCGGCGGCCTGGGTTGCCACCAGCCCGATGCCAGCGACCCGTGACGGCGCCTTTAATGCCAATGCCAGGGCTGCATACCCTCCCATGGAATGCCCCACCACGATTGCTCTTGCCAACCCCAGCGCATCCATCAGGCCGGTGATATCTTCCGCCAACATCGCCATCGTGTAGACGCCTTCGGGCGCATCCGATTGGCCATGCCCGCGCAGGTCAGGGGTGATCACCCTGGCCTGCCCGATCAGGTACGGGACGACATCGTTCCAGATCAGGTGATTTAATGGGAAGCCATGCAGCAAGATGATCGGCACGCCCTGCCCATATTCCTCATAAAACAGGTTGATCGAATTAACTTGAACTTTCATCGCTTGCCTCCTCCATTATCCGGCGGGCAAATTCCAGGGCTTCCTCCTGGGTCTGCACCTGCCCAATGATCTGAGCTTCGCGGATACGTTCCAACAGCCTGCCAATCTGTGGGCCAGGTTTGAGTTCCAGCGCCTTAATCAATAAATTACCATCTACCAGGGCGGGGGGCCTGACCTGTTGCTCAGGCTTCTCCCACCAGGCAGAAAAGAGCGATGAGACCACCGCCAGCTCACCCTCCCACACCTCATCAGGTAAAATTGGGCCATAGGTCGCCAGGGTATCGGCCAGGCTGAGCAGGCACACATCGATTCCCGCTGCCCCGGAATCCTTAAAGAAATGGTAGATCGCCCGGCGCGACAGCTCTCTCTCGACCTGAGCCAATGAGTGCACCCGCATGTGCTGCCTGACAACCGTCCGCAGCCAATCCAACTCGGGATGGCTCAACACAAGCGCTCGCCCGCGCGTGGCCACCACATCTGCGCCGACCTGCTCGTGCCGGTAGGCATGGATACGATCCTGGCTGTCGACGGTCCGAGTGGCCGGTTTTGCCACATCATGGTAAAGCCCGGCAAGATATAATAAAGCCACGTGGCTCCGGTCAGGATTAAGCCGCTTTTCCAGGTGTGCAAGCACAGCCGGTTGAAATTTATTCAAGTGAAGTGCCAACCGGTTGGTCAGGTCATCCTGGAAAGGATCAGGCACCAGGGGGGTGTTGAAACACGAGGTTAACCAGCTCAGGTGCCGGAGCAGGGTCAAGGTATGCTCCCACACGTCCAGCTCGTGCGGAGGCGATTGGGTTTCGCCCTTCAAAGCGGCCAACTCGGGTAAAAGGTAGGGCAAACCACCCAGACGCTCCATCAACCGGAAGGCCTGGTCAGGCTTGGGGCCAGATAAAATTTTGAATAATTCGTCTCGCTGCCTCTCTGGGGAAGACTCCCCCAGCCTGGGAAAAGCCTGTTTGATCTGGTAGACGGTCTCCACAGCCATTTGCCAGCCAAACTGGATCGCCAGGCGGATACCGCGCAACGCTCGAACAGGATCATCCACCAATGAGGTGGGCGAGCATGGGCGCAGCATTTTTTGCGCAAGGTCCGCCTGCCCGAGGCAGGGATCCAGGATCGTGGAGGGATCCGCCAGGGAGAGCGCCATGGCATTGACCGTGAAATCCCGGTGGCGTAAGTCCTGATCCAGGTCGCCACCGAACAGGCGGATGAAATCGAGGTAAAGGAGCGATCCATCACCGAGGGTGAGGATAACCCGGGTAGCCTGGCGCTCGTCATCCAGGGCATAATAATGAGCCTTGAGCTGTTTCGCTACCGCCCGTGCGACCTGCAAGGTGTTCCCCACCAGGGCAAAATCAAGGTCATGGATCGGCAGGCCGAGCAGCGAATCTCGGACAGCCCCCCCAACAACGTAAGCCGGCTGGCCCGGCTTTACTGCTGAACGGACCGATTCAAGGAACGGGGCGTAGTCTTGAAGAAGGGCCATGTGCTTTGAGTAAGGCGGTCAAACCACTGTTGATACCCCGGTTCAACTGGCGTATTCCGCGCCGGAGTCGGGGTGATAACGTTCCAGGTCAACCACCCCGATGAAGGGGAGGTTGCGATAATATTCATCCAGGTCCAGGCCATAACCGAAGACGAACTTATTGGGAATCGAAAAACCGACATAGCGCAAAGGCACATCGACCTCGCGCCTCTCGCTTTTATCCAACAAGGTGCACACGCAGATGCTTTTGGGCTTACGGGTGTGAAGCAATTCCATAACCGAGTAAAGCGTCCGCCCGCTATCAATGATATCTTCAACCAGGATCACGTGCCGTCCAGTCAGGCTGGTGTTCAGATCCAGGGTAATCCGCACTTCACCGCTTGATTCACGCCGGCCCGCGCCATAAGAAGAGACGGCCATAAAATCAATGGCCACCGGGGTTGAGATACTGCGGATCAGATCGGTCAAGAACATAACCCCTCCCCGCAAGATGCAAATTAAGAGAATTGGGCTACCTGCAAAATCCTGGCTGATCTGAGCTCCCAGCTCTTTGATCCGCGCCTGTAATACATCCGGAGGGATTAGCACCTCGCTTAAAAATTCTTTATAGTCCTGCATCTCACCCTCTCTCATTCCTTGGGCACAACATGGTGGAGGCGACAACGCGCCTCGTACATTTCTGAAGCGCCCACGATCACGATGGGATCATCGTAACGAGCCGGTTGCCCATTCACCAGGCGCTGCGTATGGCTGGCCGGTTCGCCGCATACCATACAGATCGCCTGGAGTTTATCAACCCGTTCAGCCACTGCCATCAGCACCGGCATACAGCCGAAAGGCTCACCCCTGAAATCCGTGTCCAGCCCGGCCACAATGACCCTGAGCCCTTTCCCGGCCAGGCTTTGAACGATAGGGATGATTTCCTGATCAAAGAACTGGGCTTCATCAATCCCCACCACCGTCGTGTCGGCGTCAAGGCGCTGAGGTATTTCTTTGGCAACCTGGATCGGAATGGCATCATAATCAGAGCCCGCGTGAGAAGTAACCTTCTCCACAGCATAGCGGTTATCAATCTGGGGCTTAAACACCTGAACCTTCTGGCGGGCGATGGTCGCCCGGCGCAACCGGCGAATCAGCTCATCGGTCTTTCCTGAAAACATTGAACCGCAAATCACTTCCACCGAACCCGTATGATGCCTCATGTTCAAACACCTCTCACTGGATGGGGTAATAAAAGATAGGGGGCTGAAAGCATCCGCCCATCTCTTAAGATGTTCTTGAGCCAGAAACTTAACAGGCAGATGCCTGCTGCATCTGCCTGTTAAGTTTAACGGAAAATTGTTATTTTTGGTAGAAAATTAAACGGCAATTTCATCAGCCGCAGCGGGTAATTCATAACCAAGCTGGCGTAATTTTTTCTTGAGATCGATCAAAGACTTGCGGCCAAAGCCATCAACGGCCAGCAAAGCCGCTTCCCCTTCACTGAGCTTAGCCATCACCTGGCCCACATTGACCAGGCCGGCTTTCGCCAGGGCTTCCATTGGCCGGGTACCCAGGCCCAGGTCTACCAGAGGACGTTCCAGCGAGGTCCGGGCAGTCTCACGAGCCTTCTGCTGATCAACGAATGACTGGCGCGCCTGTAACTTCTTATAGAAACGGTCGACCTGCCCTTCAACATCCAGGAGACGTTGCTGCTGGCCCGTAAAGAAAGGATGGCAGCGTGAACAAACCTCGGTGTGGATCACTTTTTTGGTGGAGCCTGTGGTCCATGTGTTTCCACACGCGCAAATCACGGTTGCATCCGTATAAAACGTGGGATGGATTCCCTTTTTCATGGTTTACCAATTTCCTTTCGCCCCATGCCGGGGCAGGCAGTGAGCCGGATCCATCAATGGACGTGATCCGGGCGCCGCCGCTAAGAAGCCGTTATTTCGACTCTTCCTGAGGAACGACGCTGACGCGCTTCTGACCGTTTGGCAGAGTCTCAAACTCAACGATACCTTTTGCAATGGCGAACAAAGTATCATCCTTACCGATATCGACATTTGCACCCGCTTTGATGCGCGTGCCACGCTGGCGAACCAGAATATTGCCCGGAATAACCAGCTCGCCGGCGTACTTCTTTACACCCAGGCGCTGTGAATTGCTATCACGGCCGTTACGAGATGAACCACCACCTTTTTTATGAGCCATTGTCCCTACTCCACTGTAATTGTTTCCACTTGCAAGCGGGTGTACTGCTGGCGATGTCCGGTCTTGACCCGAATGCGTTTCTTGGGTGAATATTTAAAAATAACCAATTTGGGGCCCTTGATGTGCTCCATCACTTTAGCAGAGACCACTGCCCCTGCGACGGTCGGCGTTCCAACTGCAACCGACTCATCATCGACGACCAGCAGCACCGACTTCAGCTCAACCGGTTGGCCTACTTCGATCGCCAGCCGGTCGACTTCAATCGAGCCACCTTCGACGGCGCGGAACTGCTTGCCGCCACTCTCAACAATAGCATATTTCATTTTTTATTCTCCAGTTTTCACTTCTCCGCTCATCCTGCGCCCATCACGCCTGAGAGTGGGGAGCTTGGGGATAGATATCTTTGCCCCAGCAACCTGCGGCTGGGGCAAAGGCGAAGCGTATTATACTACATCAAATTTCCCTGTCAAGCCATTGGTCAACCTGATGATCATCAGCCCTTTAGCGGCGCAGCCGGTGACCATCACCTTCACGCAGGGTAAAGCCTATTCGGTCAAAGTACTCGAGCAGGGCCTGGGCGTAGCGCCGGCTCGCGCCAAACCGGTCACGCACCTCAGCCAGGGTAATCACGGGGCGCTCAACAAACATCCTGGCCACCTCTGACCGCATGGCTTTTAAATCCTCATCGCGGAAAAGCACCTCAGGCGAGACGGCCACCAGGCGTCCGGTATCCAGCAGGCTTTCCACCAGGGTTTCTCCGGCTTCTGCCACGCATTCCTTGTACGAAGGGGGTGCATAAGGCGAACGAGCGAAACGAGCCAGGAGGCGTCCCACCATTTCCTGTTGCCTGGGCGAGTAATGAACTTCGAAGCCGGGCAACCTGACGGCATTACCCTGTTCTACAAGCACAAGCTGATTCACCCACAACCGGGTAAGCGCGTTGAAAGCTGGCGCTGGCAATTTCAAGCGGCTCCGCAACCCCTCCTTTGGCATCCCTGGTTTTAGAGGAAACTCGGCATGAAAAACTTTTAACACGGTGGTGACCTGCGCGACCAGGCTATCTAACTCGGATTGGGTCAGGATCAGGCTGTCCAGGGTTAACGGGCTATTGGACGTGAGCTGCCCTCCATCAGGCAGGACCACCACGGCCCTGTTTTCGATCAAGCGAGATAAAGCCGGCCAGGCTGTTTCGACTGGCATCCGCGAGGCAGTAAAACAATCCTTCACAGTTCCCGCCCCGTGGGTCAGCACCGCCTGGAACAATACATCCTCCGGCAGGCCTGATTTCAACGCGCTCAAAGCCTCGAGCACCGGGCCAGAAAACCGCCTGTGCCGGCGGGCAGGCTCTGGGTCGACCACCACCCCACCCGCGATAGTCTCGCCAGGGGAAGGGCGACGCAGGATAAAACGATCCTTGCGGCCAGCCACCAACGGCTGGCTGAGCTCAATTTGAGCCCATCCATCCTGGCCGGGTTGGAGAACCTCGGCATCCAGCAGGCGCAGCCTGGCCATCTGTTCAGCAGCCCCCAGGAAAATTTTCACCTCGCTGTTATGCCGGACGGGCGCCTGCAAGCCTGGCAACACATGCACCGAGACATCCATCTTGTTGACCGGGCGATAGGTGCCCGGCAGGCAAATCACATCCCCCCGTTTGATATGCTCCGTATCCACGCCGGCCAGGTTGATCGCGGTGCGGCTCCCAGGGAAAGCCAGCTCAACGGCTTGTTTATAACTTTGTAATCCCCGAATTCTCGCCGAACCACCGCCAGGAAGGACAGCGACCTCTTCGCCCAGGTGGAATTCTCCATCTAGCAGGGTGCCGGTCACGACCGTGCCGAACCCCCGCACCGAAAAGACGCGGTCGACCGAAAGTCTTGGCCGGCCCAGGTTAACCGGCCTGGGCGTACGCTCTAGCACTTGCCTCAAAGTCTTTTTCAATTCGTCCAGGCCGGCGCCGGTCCTGGCTGACACGCGCACCAGCGGCGCCCCGGCCAGGGCTGTTCCATAAACAGCCTGGCGGATATCCGTCTCAACCATTTCCAACCACTCAGGATCATCGACCAGGTCAACTTTATTTAACGCGATCACCCCGCCTGGCACTTGCAATAAGTCCAGGATGGCCAGGTGCTCGCGGGTTTGCGGCATGATCCCCTCGTCCGCAGCGATCACGAACAAAGCCGCGTCAATCCCTCCGACCCCGGCCAGCATGTTTTCGATAAAATCCTGGTGACCTGGTACGTCCACAATGCCCACCGGCTCGTCCCCTGGCAGCTCAAGCCAGGCAAAGCCCAGGTCGATGGTCATTTCTCGCTCTTGTTCTTCTTTTAAGCGATCCGGGTTGATCCCGGTCAAAGCCTGGACCAGGCTGGATTTACCATGGTCCACATGGCCGGCGGTTCCAATTACATGCATCGGCTCATCTCATCCGAACGCTCACTACATCTTGCCCAATACGCCTTCATAAGTGCTCATCCAGTCATGGGCTAAAGCCAGGAGGCTCTGGAGCCGCTTTTCGGTCTCCTCTTTGATTTGCTGGAGGGTGTCTTGAAGATCATGCGTCAGGTCTTCCAAGACCTCCAGCCGTTCAACCTGTTTCTCAAACAGGCGGTTCGTTTCCCGCACCTGTTCTTCCTGGGCCAGGGTGTAATTGGTCCACCGCTTTTGATCATCGGCCTTAAAGGTGACCCATTCCTGGCGAAAACGGTCCTCGGAGAGACGTTGCATCTCGGTAATCTCCGAGATACGCCGCTCAAAACGCTGGGTGACTTCATCCAGGGAATCCTGGGAATGTTTCAAAGAATGTTGGAGGGTTTCGAGCGTCTGCACCTGGGCATCGATACCAGAAGCCACTTTCTCAACCTGATCGAACCTGACCGACCATTCTTTCCAAATCCGGTCACGCTCGACGTTGATCAACGTTTGCTTTTCGATAAAGGAAGCCTGCGATTGGCGCCGCTCCAGCTCAGCCGCTTGTAATTCACTCAAACGCTGTTCAACCTTTTTGGTCCCGTCGGCGTTCAAATCAATTTTTCCGCGCTGCTCATCGGCGCGTTTACGCAAAGTAGCCACTTCCCCTGCCAGGTCGGTTAATCGCTTGGAATCCTGCCGGACGCTTTCTTCGACCAGGCGGATAGAGCGCTTGTATTCCTCGTCGTATCGCGCGGTTGCGACCACCTTTTGCTCCACTTCTTCAATCAGCCTGGCCAACCGAAAATCTTCTTCCTGGCGAGCCTGCAATCCTCTTTTTAATTCCACAATTGGCTCTAAACCTTTGCGTATATCGCCCAGCGATTTATTGACACTTTCCAACTCGACACGCCTCACCTTTTCAGTTTCCCGCTCATGGTCGGTACGCAGCTTTTCAAGGCTTTCAACCGTGCGAGTGAAATCCACCCGGATTTGGGCTAATGAGGCGTCATATTGATCCATGCGAGCCAGGGTCGTGCTGACCCGGTTCACTTCACTGTTCACCTCGATGAGCTGCTGTGGAAAGGGCGTTATTTTACCCTCCATTGTTTTCAAGCGCTCTTCCAGCGTCGCAATCGTCATCTTATCCTTGCGCCGCTCCTCATCCAGCCATTCTACGCGTTTTATGATTTGATCTAAATCCATAATTCACCTATCCTGAAATCCTGCCTGGCGTGGATCAATCCACCGCCTGATTAAAAGTCATTATACCCTTCAGGATAACAAATGCGCGAATCCTTGCAAGATCGCCTGCATACCGGGTAAAAACCAGATCGGTAACAAACCAACCAGGAACACTGCCAGTATCCCCAGGCCCAACAAAGCCCGGATTCCCAGGTTTTCATCGATAGACCACCCCTGGCTCTCGCGTGGATCGGCCATCACCAATAAGACCCGCATCCCGGCCACGAACATTCCCAACAAGCCCACAGCGGTCCAAATCGCATCTATGGGCGGGCGATCGAATATGGATAGAGGCTGGTAGGCAGAGGACGCCAGGCCACCACCCGCGCCCGATTGGGCCAGCAAGCGGAGAAAAGAGAAAGTCACCGGGAAACCTGCCAGGAGGGGTAAGCCTGCCAGGGAAAACAAGCCAATTAAAATTGATATACTAATAAAAGGCGATCGGTGTAACAGGCCGCGGAGATTTTCTAATTGCATCGAAGCTGGCTTTCGTTTTAATTGTTCCAGCGCCACAGCCCACAGCCACACGCCAACCACCCGGGTAAGGAGCTGGGCAGCCAATAGAACCAGCCCACTGAGTGTCGCCGAGCTGATGGCGAGTAAACTCAATCCTGTTTGGATGATGACGGCATAGCCAAGCATGCGTCCCAGGTGATTCTGGAAGGCAGCGAAGATTCCTGCGGTAGCCACCGTCAATACACCTGCCAGTCGAATCAGGTCAAAAATACGCGGATCGGTTCTCAACCAGGCATACCGGTCGAGGAAGTTGAGCAGGAACATGATGACCGTCATCGGCAACATCACAAAGACAAAACCGGCGAGGTAAGGCGAGGCCTCCTCAAACAGGGCCGGAATCCAGGTATAAAAAGGGAAAATAGCCAGCAAAAACGCAAAACCCAGGCCAAGCATGGTGATCACCCGGCTCGACAGCACGGCATCAGCCGGGTTATTTTCTACGCCAGTCAACATCCAGCCCGAATACAGGATAAATGGCATGGCCAGGGTTTGAGAGATCAGGTATCTTTGGATTCCATAACCCACCCTGGCCCCCAAAGGCGCCATGATGGGGATGCTGAGCAGGACTGCCACTTCAATAAAAAGAGCTGCGTAAAGAAATGGATCGACGCCCAGGGCCGCATTCAAGAAAGCAACCATTCCCAGGCCTAAGGGAACAAACCAGGACGTTGCCTTGGTCGCCAGGGCTCCTATAAACCATAATGTCGTGATGAGAAAGACAAAAGAGACATAAGGCATATCTCCCGGACTCAGGGTCAGCTTGCGACCCAGGATTTCCCAGGTATCGGCAACATACAGGGTCTGGCTGAGCAGGTGAATAGGCTGGTCAACCGGCAAAAACCGGGCGAACACCGCCAGGAACCCGGTTAAAGCGGCTCCCCAAAGAAACACTCCCCGGCGGTAACGCTGGAAAAACCAAAAGATAATAGCAAATAAAAGGGGTGTAGCGAACCAAATCAATGGAGAGCTCATAGATTGCTTTCAGCGCTCGAGCTGGTCATGAAATAAACGCCAACCAACGCTAACCCAAGATCGATGGAAGCCAACAGCCCGGCGACCAGGATAGAAGCCTCCACAGAAGCATAAAGAATTTCAAAACCCGCCAGCATGGTCAACAGGCCCAGAATAACCCGCAAGGGCTGGCCAGTAATTCCCAAGTGGAGCAGGCCCATCACGATCAGGGTCATACCTCCTTCGACCAGGGAAAGGTCGGTGTGAGCAGGAAACCATTGAAGCGCCTCGGGGGCAAATGAAAATACCAGGATGATCGCCAGGCAACCTGCCAAAAATGGGAATAGCCGGCCCACAAAAACAATCGATTCACTTTCGGGCTTTTTTTGGCCCATCAGAGTCATCGCCAGGACGGCGGCGGCTATCCATCCGACCAGCAGTTTGACCACCGCCATGCCGAACGGCCAGCTTTGGGCAGTAAAATAGAATACCCCGATGTATTGCACGGCCAGGGCGGCCAGGCTTACCTTCCAATTCCAATTTAACAGGATCATCATGGAGGTGGTCATCAGTAAGATAAAGGCCAATAAAGCCGCTCCCGATAGTCCCATTAAAAGCCTCCCACCCCAAGCAGTGAGAAGATTAAAGCCAGCAGCAACAACGTCCATAACACGCCGCCATCCCCTTCGAGAATGGCTGTTACCTCTTCTATCAGGCGCCCCAGGCTGCGGAAAACCAGGCCCATCAAGTTATAAAACCATTCCAGGCGGAAAATGACGGACAAGCGGTTAAAAATCCTGCTGGCCACCTTCCAGGGCGTGCCAGACTTGATTTGATCAGCCGAAAGCTCAGGCAAGGCGTGGCGCCAGGACAACCCAAGAAACAGGCCACAACCCACCAAAGCCGGCACCCCGGCCCAGGCATAAGCCCGAGTCAAAGAACCTGGCCAGCCCCAAAGACTCAGAATTAAATCGGTGATCATCACAAAGAGCAGTCCAAGAGGATACACCGCCTGGGCCCAACGATCAGCCGAAGCTAAAGGATAACCCTGGCGGGTCACGTGGCGGATAAACCCGGCCAACAGGAGCCACTGGGCCAGATACACAGCGAAAGAAAAAACGTTGAGCCTAGGCTCAAACAGGCCCGGCCAACCGCTGGCCGCGGGTGAATAGGGCAGGCCCAGGATTCCCCACACACCCAGGACGGGTAAAAAAAGCAAGTACCGCTCACGGGCAGAATACAAGAAGAGGAACCCGCCCTGGAGGAGAAGGACGATACCCCAGGCAACACTGGATAAAGGCAGGCCACGGATGACACAGGTAAACGCTAATGCCGTCCATCCCAGTATCCAATAAGGCCGGCCTTCCATTTCGTTTTTGGCAGCCAACCACATGCCCCCGGCATAGAGCCCCGCCAGGGCTACCAGGCCTAAAAGCCAGGGCGCCCAGGCTTCCGGGATAATCCCTGCCGGTAAACGCGCGAGGAGCATCAGGGTTGATATGGCCGGAACCAGGCGCAGGATCGTGCCCAATTCGCGCCGCAAACGTGGCTCTTGCGAGAAAGGCAGGTGCAATGGGAGGACGCCCAGGCGCAGCCCACAACCGATAAATATCAATAAACCCGTTTGGGCGGAGATGTGTTTAAGGGAAAACGTATTCGGATCGATCCCGCTTAAAACGATAGCCAGTAAAAAGACCAGCGCGCCGACTGTACGGGCAGCATAGGCCACCACGATGCGCTGGCTGGTATTCTGATCGGGCCGATTGCCCTGCAGGATGATTAATTCAACCAGGTCAACTGCTACCCAGGCCATCAAAAGGGTCAAGGGGTTACCCGAAATAATGGCCAGCAAGCCCAGGGCTGAAATGGCCAGGGTGCCGGCCCAATTCAGGGGATCAGTGGGAAAGCGCTTCCGTGCGGATGCCGTGAGAATGGCAGCGAAAACCAGGGTGATTAAACCCAGGCCGTAAGGCCAGGAAATCCGGTCGAGTAATAGCGCTGGCGCATAAGGAAAAAATTCCGTCAGCTTCAGGTCAATCAGCAAAGAAAGCGGCAGGCGTAAACGGAGCAACAGCATACTGACCCATGCCAGGAGCGCTCCCAAGCCGGCGAATACCCAGGATAGGCCAAAACCAGGCCTGAGCCATTGGAGCAAAAGGATGGCGATGGCCGCCGCCGTGAGGAATCCGATCGGGATTATAACAAGCACGTGAATCTGGCTTTCCCTGGGGATAGATGGTCTCGAAGAAGGGGCGCAACCGGAGTCATCGGCTGGCCTCGAATGGCTTTCGATGGAGAAATATTCCGCCGCCAGGCTTTCCCAACCAGTTTGAGCCATCGACGATCATCCGGCCACGCAAAAAGACTTTTACGGGATAGCCGGTTAGTTTCCAACCCTCATACAGGTTGTAATCCGTCCGGTGATGGGCGTAGGCAATGCCATAGGTCAATTCGAGGGCCGGGTTCCAGATCGCGATATCTGCGTCTGAGCCGGGTAAAAGGGCGCCTTTACGGGGATATAACCCAAAGATCCTGGCCGGATTGGTCGCATTGAGAGCCACAAACTGGTTAGGCGTCAGGCGGCCGGCCCGGACGCCGTAGGTCCACAGCACAGGCAAGCGATCTGCCAGGCCAGGAAGTCCATTAGGAATCCGGGTAAAGTCCTGGCTGCCCAGTTCTTTACCCGGGATCATAACCGGCTTGCCTTCATAAATAATGGGTTCCTGCCCATTGTAGAAAAATGGGCAATGATCGGTCGCCACCACCTGGATCGTTCCCTCTTTCAGTCCACTCCACAGGCGCTGGTGGTCCAACGCCGTACGAAGCGGAGGTGAGCAGACGAATTTCGATCCATCAGGCCGGGCTAAATCGTCCTGGGTAAAGAAGAGATATTGCGGGCAGGTTTCGCCCAGGACGTTTAACCCATGCCTCCTGGCATAATCTAATTGATCCACCTCGCCGGCGGTATTCATGTGCACAATATATAAAGGAGCATTTGCCTGCGCTGCCAGGGCTGACCCGCGCAAGACGGCTTCCACCGCCCCCCAGGCCGGGCGGGTGCGAGCATGCCAATCTGGCGTGAGATGGCCCTGCGCCAGCGCTTCGGCAACCAGCAGGTCAATGACATCCCCATTCTCCGCGTGGAGCATGGTCAAGATCCCATTAGCCTGGGCATGGCGCATGACCTGGAAAATTTCACCATCCTGCAGGCGAAGTCGGCCATTATAAGCGGTAAACACTTTGATTGACGTGATGCCGGATTCGACCAGGCGGGGAAATTCAGCCGCCACCGTTTCATCAAAGCGGGTGATGTTCATGTGAAAGCTGTAATCCACCGCCGCCTTGTGGCCCGCCTTAAGGTGCCAGCGCTCAATGTTATCCACCAGGCTTCCAGGATCCTGAGAGATAAAATCTAAAACGGTGGTGGTACCCCCAAAAGCTGCGGCTTTATGCCCGGTGTAATGGTCATCTGAAGAGACCGTGCCTGCCATGGGCAGCTCAAGGTGAGTGTGCACGTCCACTCCACCCGGCATTACCAACATGCCGGTCGCATCGACAACATCAGCGCCCGGCGCGGCGATATCCTGGCCAATCTCGACAATTTTCTCCCCTTCGACCCGGATATCGGCAGAGAAAGTATCCGAAGCGGTGATCAAAGTGCCATGCTTAATCAAGAGAGTCATGCAGATGCTCCTCTCTGGTTTGACCCAGGAAAGCCCCTAAAAACTCCACCACCAGCGGATCCAGCGCATTTTCAGGCAGGTCGCCAGGCTGGTAGCGAGAGGTGGCCAGGGCTCTTTCTCGCAAAGAGCGCCAGAGCACTTCCCGCTCTTCCGAGCGTACGACCAGGTCATTCACAATGCGCGCCCGCGACAGATGCAGCCCGGTCGTGTACAAAAAGGTCACCCTTCGCCACCGGCCGGCGCCAATCGGCCTGGGTAGGCGCTGGAGTGGCCCGATCTGGAGCTTGTAATATTCTTCGCGGGCCCGCGGATGCTCAGGCTCATCCTTGAATAGCGCCTGGCGGGTGGTCAGCTCATGGCCGCGCAGCTCGGCGATATATTCAATTTTCCACCGGCTGGCTTCACCAAAGGCGGAGGTCTGGAAAAAAGCCAGGTAGTCCACCTCGATGACTTTAGGAGCTGTCTTTAAAGGAATACGATACCAACCCAGCACCCTCGCGATTTCCAGATCGCGAGGGTTAGGAAGGATCGCTACTAAAATTAATGCCGAGGCCTGCGGGAGAGCATCCATAAAATGCCACCTGAGACCAACCTAAAAAGGGTATCGCTGGCTTAATTTAAGCCTGCTTTTTGGTTAAAGGCAATGATCAAATCGTCTATTTCAGCCACCTGCGCCTGGATATCGGTCCAATAATTTGGCTGATACCACTGAGCTTTGATTTCTTCGTATGTACGACCTTGCTGCTCAACCCAGGTGAAGTATTTCAAATTGTGGATCCGCCGGCGATCAGGGTAGGTCAGCTCAAGGAGGTGGTCAGTGGATTGCCCTTTCAAATAGCGCGCGTCATCCGCGGCGGCGTTCATCAGGGTATAGTCACCCGATTCCTGGCGCATTTCCTTCAGCCGGCTGGCATACAATTCCATGGAGTCGGTCAAAACGGTTAAGACCACATCGTGCTCACCCAGCTCATAATACTTAGCAAATTTTATCGCCGATAACACATTCGAGATACCCGAGAACCCCAGCAGGTCTAGCTGGCTCACCAGGCTTTCAGGCACGCCCTGGCCGGCCAGGTATTGGCGGCCGGCCGGCTCATTGAATAAACGAGCCAGGTTAACCACCGCCTGATCGTCAATCGCCACAACCATATCCGTGTTTTTAGCATTATGGATCCACGGCACGTGCTTGTCTCCAATTCCCTCGATCCGGTGCGCGCCAAATCCATTTTCGAGAAGCGTGGGGCATTGCAAGGCTTCTGAAGCCACAATTTTGCTGGATGGGAATACCTGCTTCATGTAATCACCGCTGGCGATAGTGCCCGCCGAGCCAGTGGCCGAGGCCATGCCCCGGTATTGATCCTTAGGGCCCATCACCGCCTTCAGCACTTCTTCCATGGCATGGCCGGTGATTTCGTAGTGCCACAGGTAATTGCCAAATTCTTCGAACTGGTTAAAGATCATGAGATCCTGGCCGGATTTCCTCAACTCCCAGCATTTATCGAAGATTTCCTTGACGTTCGACTCGCTGCCCGGCGTGGCAATCACTTCACCGGAGACTTTCGCCAGCCAGTCAAAACGTTCCCGGCTCATCCCTTCCGGTAATATGGCAATCGAATTGCATGCCAGCAAGGTTGAGTCGTATGCGCCGCCCCGGCAGAAATTACCCGTAGACGGCCAGACCGCTTTCTGTGTCGTGGGGTCAAACTGGCCGGTCACCAGGCGAGGCACCAGGCAGCCGAAAGCCGCCCCCACCTTATGGGCACCCGTGGGAAACCATTTTCCCACCAGCGCGATCACCCGAGCGTCCACGCCGGTCAGGCTCTTGGGGAATTCAATAAAGTTAACCCCCCCGAAACCACCGCCTGAAGCCTTTGGCTCGTTATGCCAGCTAATCCGGAACAGGTTCCGCGGAGTGATATCCCACAGCCCAACGCCGCGCAGGTCGCTTTTGATCGCGCCCGGGATCAAGGCCGGGTTTTTCATTTGGGCAAAGGTCGGGATAATGATATTGCGTTCTCGCACGCGTTTCACTGCGCGTTCCAACCGGTCTTTCTCAATGGTTAAGTC
>JAJYIW010000247.1 GCA_021789855.1 Chloroflexota bacterium
GCCGGGGAATCGACATTCAAGCCGGTTGCGGCCAGTTAGCCAGCCAATCTGCCGGTGTATAATCACTCGGGGGCCAGGAAAAGATGCCAGATTTAATCAATAAATGGAAAGATGGCCTGGCTCGCACCCGCAAGGTGGCCTTCGGGCGCATTGCGACCCTGTTCGGAGCCAGTGATATTACCCCTGAGCTGTGGGATGAGGTGGAAACCACGTTGATCCAGGCCGATGTGGGGGTCGATACGGTGCAAGGTATCCTGGATGCCTTAAAAGAAGTGGTGAAAGCGGAAGGGTACACGCGCGCGGATGAGCTCCAGCAGGCGCTTCGCCAGGTGCTGATCGACCGGTTAATCCCCACTCCGCCCGTCGACCTTTCACGGCGCCCAACGGTCATTTTAATTACGGGCGTCAATGGCTCGGGCAAGACGACCACCATTGCCAAGTTGGGTAAGCAATGGATGGACGCCCACAAGCAGGTGCTCCTCGTGGCGGGAGATACCTACCGGGCTGCCGCGGTGGACCAGCTTCAGGTGTGGGGAGAACGATTAAACATCCCGGTCGTGGCCGGCCAGCCCGGTGGCGATCCGGGCGCCGTGGCCTATGATGGCGTCCAGTCTGCGCTGGCCCGCAAAATGGATGTGGTCTTGATCGATACGGCTGGCCGGTTGCACACCCGGTACAACTTGATGGAAGAGCTCAAAAAAGTGGATCGGGTGGTGGGAAAAGCCCTCCCAGGGGCGCCCCATGCCACCTGGCTGGTGCTGGATGCCACGACCGGTCAAAATGCGCTCCAACAGGCAAAAGCGTTTAAAGAGGCCGTGCGGGTGAATGGCGTCATCCTGGCCAAGCTCGATTCCTCTGCCCATGGCGGCATGGCTTTTGCAATCCAGAGCCAGCTTGGCCTGCCCATTTTGTATGCCGGCCTGGGCGAACGCCCCGACGATCTCCAGGTGTTTGACCGCGAAGCATTCGTGGATGGCATCCTGTCGACTAAATAATTTAATCCAATAAGGTTTTTGAACCATGCAAGAAACGATTGACCGATTACGGCAGGCGATGGATAAGATCCAAAACCTCCAGGTGCATCTTTGACTTACCTCGAAAAGAAAACGAGATAAAAAAACTACAGGCGGAATCCGAAGCGCCATCGTTGTGGGATGATCGGGAGCACGCTCAGCAGTTGATGAAACAGCTCTCGGATTTGCGCGATGAAGTCGAGTCCTGGCACACCCTGCAACAGCAGGTGAAAGACGCCCTGGAATTGGCCGAATTGGATGATTCCGGTTTACAGGAAGAGTTGGAGAATGAGCTGGCCAGCATCGAAAAAGAGGTCGACCAGCGCGAGCTGAACACGCTCCTATCCGGGCCTTATGATCAAGGGAATGCCCTCCTCGCCATCCATTCAGGCGCCGGAGGAACAGAATCTCAAGATTGGGCCGCCATGTTAGAGCGCATGTACCTGCGTTGGATTGAGCGCCGCGGGTTTACCGCCGAGGTGCTGGACCTCACCGAAGGAGAAGAAGCCGGGATTAAGAGCACGACCATCGCCGTTAATGGACGCTATGCGTATGGCTACCTTCACCCGGAGAAGGGCGTCCACCGCCTGGTGCGCCTGTCGCCTTTTGACTCGGCTCACCGGCGCCATACTTCCTTCGCCCTGGTCGAGGTGCTTCCTGAAGTGGAGGACGACCAGACCATTGTGATCGACCCCGATGACTTGCGTATCGATATCTTCCGCTCATCCGGCGCCGGGGGACAGAACGTGCAGAAAAACGCCACAGCCGTCCGGCTGACTCATATCCCCACCGGCCTGGTGGTCACCTGCCAGAACGAGCGATCGCAGATGCAGAACCGCGAGAATGCCATGCGCGTGTTGCGAGCGCGTTTGCTGGAAATCAAGCGCCTGGAGCAGGAAAAACAGCTCTCCGAGCTAAAAGGAGATTATGTTAAGGTCGAGTGGGGGAGCCAGATCCGTTCTTACGTGCTCCACCCTTACCACATGGTAAAAGACCACCGCACCCAGTTTGAGGTGGGCAACACCCAGGCGGTGTTGGATGGAGACATCGACCCATTTATCGAGGCCTATTTACGCTCGCCGGAAAAGTAAACGCTTAAGTTAATCCAGGATATGCGCCAGCTCGACCAGGCGCACATCGATTTCCTTCTTTTTTGCCGCCACTTCACTCAACGGCGTGGTGGTGACTTCGCTTCGATTGAGCCCGGCCAGTACCCCAAATTCGCCTCGCGCCAGGGCATCCACCGCGCCAGCCGCCAGCCGGCTGGCCAGGATGCGATCGAAGGCAGAAGGGTTGCCGCCGCGCTGGACATGTCCCAGGATGGTGGTGCGCAGCTCAAAGCCCAGCCGTTGCTCGTGTTCTTTGAAATAGGCCACCATCTTATCCGCGTTATACTCGGCTCCTTCGGCCACCACCACGATGGCGTGGGATTTGCCCCGCTCGTACGCTGAGCGCAGGCACTCCGCCACCGTCTCAGGCGGGGTAGGCACCTCGGGGATCACGGTAATTTCGGCTCCACCGGCCAGGCCGGCCATCAGAGCCAGGTAGCCGCAGCCACGGCCCATCACCTCGATCATGAACGCCCGCTGGTGCGAGGAGGCGGTCGTTTTTAAGCGGTCAATCGCTTCAATGGCAATATTCAATGCGGTATCCACGCCAATGGTCAGCTCGGAGCCGTACAGGTCATTATCGATCGTGGAGGCGACCCCTACCACCGGTTTGTATCCCAACAATGTAAGCGCATTCGCGCCGGTTTGCGAGCCGTTGCCGCCGATCACCACCAGCCCTTCGATACCCTCCTGGTGCAACGCCCGGATCGCCCGGATTTGCCCTTCTTCGGTCCTGAACTCAGGGCAGCGTGCACTCCCCAGGATGGTGCCGCCTTTTTGCATAATCCCACCCACATCGCGCGGGCCCATCAGTGAGAAATTTCCAGTGATCAATCCCTGGTAACCGCCTTTAACGCCGTAGACTTCCCATCCTCTGCTGGAGCCGCTGCGAACCACGGCGCGTATTGCTGCGTTCATCCCGGGAGCATCCCCTCCACTGGTTAATACTGCAATTCTCTTCATGCGTTCCCTCCACCACCAAGCTCGTCGTTTTCCGGCGACAAACTGGCTCTTGGTTACAAAGGATAGTAGAAAAACTGATCCTGCCTGGTAAAATGGATTATATTCGATACCAACGGATTTGGTAAATATGCCTGTCATGGAACAGGGCGAACTGATGGTCAACCTCAAAATCCAAAACTACCCAATCATACCGCAAAAAGGTGTCGAAAAGCCAGTCAAACGAATGTTCAATTTTATTTGGAGAGAGTGAAATGATAGAAGAGACTTGTTATATTCCAGTATCTACGTTGCAGTCTTTTATGGTGGACGTGTTTATCGCCTTGGGCGTGCCCCCAAAGGATGCGGCCACTTGTTCAGAGGTATTGATCACGTCGGATCTGCGGGGGATTGAATCGCATGGCATTGGGCGGTTAAAAATGTATTTCGACCGGATCATGAAAGGCCTGCAAAAACCGGTGACGACATTTGAAGTGGTGCATGAAAGCCCAACCACCGCGCTGGTCGATGGTCACCATGGCATGGGCCAGGTGATCGGCGTGCGCTCGATGCAAATGGCCATCGATAAAGCCAGGGTGTATGGGATGGGTTCGGTCGCGGTGAGAAATTCCACCCATTTTGGCATTGACGGGTATTATCCGCTGATGGCTGTCCAGGCTGGCATGATCGGTTTCAGTGTGACCAATGCCCGCCCGTCTATCGCCCCCACCTTTAGCGTACGGCCTATGTTGGGCACCAACCCGATCGCTTTCGGGGCACCCACAGACGAAGATTTTCCCTTCTTATTCGATGCTGCCACATCCATCACCCAACGGGGAAAAATAGAAGTGCTGGCGCGGAAGGGTCAACCGGTCCCGGACGGGTGGGTCATCGGCCGAGATGGGAATTTTGTTTCTGATCCAGACGCTATCCTCGAAGGATTCGCGAAAGAAGAAAACGCCCTCTTGCCCCTGGGTGGCGCCGGCGAGCTGCTGGCTGGCTACAAAGGTTATGGCCTGGCCACCATCGTCGAGATTCTCTCTGCGTCGCTCCAATCGGGCCAATTTTTATATGGTCTGCTGGGCGTGGCTGAAGATGGCTCTCTCAAGCCCAATTGCATTGGCCATTTCTTTATGGCCATTAATATTGAAGCCTTTGTGCCATTGGCCGAGTTCAAGGCCACCACCGGGGCCATCTTGCGCGAGCTGCGCGCAGCCACCAAGGCTCCGGGACAGGAGCGGATTTACACAGCCGGCGAGAAGGAATTTGAGAACGAAAAAACCGTCCGGCAGCAAGGGGTACCGGTGTTGCCCAAACTGCAAAACGAGATTCGCACCATCCAGGCGGCCCTGGGCCTGACCCAGTACCATTTCCCGTTCTGATGAAAGCGATCATCTTCGATTTTGATGGGCTGATCCTCGACACCGAGACGGCGGAATACCAGTCCTGGCTGGAGATTTACCGCCGCCATGGCGTAGAGCTTCCATTTGAGGTGTG
>JAJYIW010000248.1 GCA_021789855.1 Chloroflexota bacterium
TCTACATCCAGGATGAGCGATACACCAAGGATCGGCGGCCCATTTCACCTTATTGCGACTGCCCCACCTGCACGCATTACTCGATTGGCTACCTGCACCACCTGTTTAAAGTCAACGACAGCGCGTTTCTGCGCCTGGCCACTCTCCATAATTTACGCTTTATGACCCAGCTCAGCCAACGTTTACGCCAGCGCCGGATGGGCCAGGCCGGCTCCGGGGCCGTTCACCCGGATTTGGAACCCGCGTGAGGCCAGGCCCATGATCCAAAACGATCCAGGCCTTATCGATCACCTGATCAGCGAAGTAACTGCCAATGCGAAGTACCGCACGATTACGCCTGATCTGATCCGTTCTATCGGGGCAAAGGAATTAGCCCAAAATCACAGCTTCAAAGAAGCGGTCAAAGCAACCCGAAGCAAGCTTCACCAGATTGGCGGCTCCTATCAAGAAAAAAAGATCGATTATGCCCGCTTCCAGGCTGAATGTGCCGCAGCGGTGCAAGGCGCTGGCGCCGTTAAGAGCTCCCCACAAATGCGTCAGACCTTATCTAATATGATGAAGCTACACGCCTCCACCCGAGAAAGGCTGCCCATCCTGGCTGAGTTCTACGACCGCGTTTTCAAGTCCATCGGGCCAATTCACTCTATCGTGGACCTGGCCTGCGGACTTAACCCTCTCGCGGCCCCCTGGATGCCGCTGGCGCCCGGCGCTCGATATATCGCTATCGACATCTACCAGGACATGGTCGATTTTCTCAATCAATATTTTAGCCTAATGGGTATCAATGGCTATGCGCAAGCTATCGACCTGTTCCAGTCCATCCCTCCAGATCATTTTCAGGTGGCCTTGCTGCTGAAAACCCTTCCCTGCCTGGAGCAGGTCGATAAGACGATCGGCCAGCGATTGTTGGAGAGCATCCAGGCTGATTTCATCCTGGTTTCTTACCCGGTAGCCAGCCTGGGTGGGCGGGCGAAAGGAATGCGCGCGTTTTATGCAGACCGCTTCCAAGAGCTGGCTCGCAACCAGGGCTGGGCAATCGAGCGCATCGATTTCTCGTCTGAGGTGGTTTTTGTGGTGACGCGATGAGCCCGGCAGAGCCAGCCGAGATAAAGGCCTTAACCCGCGAAATACTCGCCGGCAAAAAATACCGGGAAGTCGAGCTGCCTGAAAACACGGTGCGCGATTTACTGGAAAAAGAATTGCCCTTGCACCGCCAGCCCAAAGAAGCGGTTAAGGTGGTTAAGAAGAAGCTCCACCATATCATTGCGCCTTACCTGGGCGATCCCGACTACCCGGTCGCTGCCCAGGCCCTGGACGCTGCCTTTGATCGGGGAGAACCAGAGGGTATCCGGGAGGCCTGTGCAGCGATCATGGCCAGCCATGCTTCTACCCGCGAGCGGCTGCCTTACCTGGAATCCTTCTACCATGAACTGTTCGCGGTCACCGGAAAGCCCTCGTCCATTCTCGACCTGGCTTGCGGGTTGAATCCGTTTGCGCTTCCCTGGATGGGATTGCCTGTTGCCACCCATTACTTCGCTTACGACCTGAACCTGCCACGCATCCGCCTGATCAACCAGTTTTTCACCCGGATGGGAATGAGCCCTGGAGGATATGCGCAAGATATCTTGTTGTCTCCGCCCACCCAATTCGCAGATGTCGCATTCTTCTTTAAAGAGGCCCACCGCTTCGATCAGCGCCAGCGGGGGTGCAACCGGCCATTCTGGCAAGCCATCCGCGCCCGCTGGCTGCTGGTCTCGCTACCGACCAGCAGCCTGAGCGGAAAACATGACCTGCTTCAACGCCAGCGCCGGCTGGTGGAAGAGACCGTTCAGGGCCTGCCATGGGAGATTAAAGAAGTGCAGATCGACAAAGAACTGGTCTTTTGCATCGATAAGGGAGTCTTATAATATACTTGTGGGCCGGGTTGAACGGATAGATCCTGCTAACCACGGTCCACACAGCAATTAGCTAGGCCCAACTTATTCTCGATTTTCTGGCAGGGCCATTTGACGCGTAAGAAGAGTCATTCGAAAGGTCATAATAAGGCGGAGGTACCGCCGCCGGCTTTGGGTGGCTCCCCAGCAGGGGCGGTATCCCAGGCGCTCGATCGCTTTAAAGCGTTGCTCAGCCGGGAAGAATATGCCCAGCTCCTGGCAGAACTTGAACGCCCATTACCCCAGGCGCTGCGCATCAATCCCCTGAAGATCAACCCTGCCGAGGCCATCCAAGCCTGGGCCGAGCGTTATCATTGGACGCTCAAGCCCGTTTACTATGAACCGGCCGGTTGGCAGGTTGAATCTTCCCCCGGCCCCATCAGCCAGACCATCGAACACCGCCTCGGTTTTTATTACATCCAGGACGCGGCTTCGATGCTCCCTGCGACCCTGTTTGACCTGGATCCGGCCAGGCAGCCTCTCATCCTGGATATGGCCGCCTCGCCCGGCGGCAAGACCACCCACCTGGCCAGCCGCTCCGGCGATCAAGGTTTAATCATTGCCAACGATGCCAGCCTTTCTCGCCTGCCCGCCCTGCGCATCGTCCTCAAGAACTGGAGCGCCTACCACACCGCCATTACCCACTACCCGGGCGAAATATTGGGCGACTGGCTTCCCGAAAAATTCGATTGTGTCCTCCTGGATGCGCCTTGCAGCATGCAGGGCCTGCGCTCGACTGAATCCCACCCGATGCGATCGATTACGGATAATGAAAAACTGGGATTGGCCCAACGCCAGGGTCGCCTGCTGCAAAGCGCTTTCAAAGCAGTGCGGCCTGGCGGCCAGGTGGTTTACAGCACCTGCACCCTCACACCGGAGGAAGACGAGGCAGTCCTCGATGCTTTATTGGCCCATTTCCCTGGATTGGCCGAGGTGGAGGATATTTCCAGGCATTTTCCTCAGCCCGTCCCGGCGCTGACATCGGATGGTGGATCCCGCCAATTCGATCCTTCTGTAACCAGAGCGGCTCGATTATGGCCTCACCGCCTGGGCACATCCGGTTTTTTTGCCGCATTGATCAGGAAGCAGGGCAGCCTTGACCTGCCCCGTGCCCCTTTTGATCAAAAGGCAAAGCCGGCCTCGCGCACCACAACAGCATTGACCTCCAGCCAGCAAGCGGAATTACTCAGCCGGTTAAGCCAGGCGTATGGCTTTGATTTTTTCCAACAGGTCGAGCAGGACGGCCTGGTTTTAGCCAGGGGCCCGGCAATCCATCACACCGTTCCCATCTATGCGCAGCCTTCCAGCTTTGAAACCCATTTTCCGGGACTCAGAGTGCAATCTCTGGGACTCCTGTTTGGAGAAGAAACGCCAGATGGTTTTGTCCTGTCCCATGAATGGGCTACACGCTTCGGCCAGCATTTCAACGCCGGCCGGTACCTGATCGCCGATGATCAGATACCCGCCTGGATATCCGGAGAAGACCTCCCGGGGTTATCCTTACCTGCCTCTCCCGAGACACGCATTGTCATCGTTACCGATGCGCCGGGGCGAAACCTCGGCCGGGGGAAAATCCAAAGAGACCGGTTGAGAAATCTTCTACCCAAAAATAGTCTTTAATATTTCCCACCGTTCAAGGTATAATCGATACACAGGCAGAACGGTTATGATTCACATCCTGGCAATTGTGATGGTACTGATTGGCGTCATCCTGACCTCGGTGGGCGTTTATAACATCGTGGAAGGGAGTAAAAGCAAACGTTGGCCAACCACAGTGGGCACCATATTAAAATCCGAAGTCAAAGAATCGCACATTGAGGAGTCGGTGGAGTATTCCACCGACGTCGAGTACAGCTATGTTGTCGGCGGGGAAACTTACCTGGCCAACCGCATTTCCTGGGTGCTCGAAGGCGTCACAGAACCCCGAAAAGATGAGGTCCTGCAAATTCTGAAGAAATATCCCCCTGGTCAAAGCGTACGGGTCTTTTACGATCCCAAAGCACCGAGCATCGCCACCTTGAACACGGCGATCTCTTTCCGAACGCATCTACCCTGGGTGATCGGTGTGCTCTTGATCGCTTCCGGGTTTGGCCTGTATTACATGGGTGTTGTCGTTTGACGCCCGGAGCTCCAGGGCGTTAATCGCCAGGGCCAGCGCTACGATGGCAGCCGTTTCCATCCGCAGGATGCGCCGGCCCAGGCTAACGGGGAAGATGCCGGCGCTTTCAGCCAGCTCTATTTCTTCCCCACTGAATCCCCCTTCCGGGCCGATAAGCAGGGCTAAGCGTTGCGGCGCTCCTTGAGCCAGGTCGATCGCCTGGACAAGCCCGCGGCTTTTCTCCCCTTCATAAGGAATATAAGCCTGGTCGGCTTTTTCCCTGGCCGAGTCAACCGCGTCCTTAAAGCTCAGGGGTCGGTGTAATACCGGCAGGCGTCCCCTACCGCTCTGTTCAGCCGCCTCTTGAATGATGCGCGCCCAGCGTTCATTCTTTTTTAGCGTCCACGCTTCCTCGATACCCTGGCTGCGCCCCACCAGGCTTCGTTCGGTCACCATGGGGATAAACTCGACGGCGCCCACCTCCGTGCATTTTTGTAGCATCCACTCGAATTTTTCCCGCTGG
>JAJYIW010000249.1 GCA_021789855.1 Chloroflexota bacterium
CTACGGCGATTACCTGGAGCAGCTCACTTACCTGCTCTTCCTCAAGATGGACGATGAAAATATGTCCATGCTGGGCAAGCCCAGTGCTATCCCGGCGGCGTGCAACTGGGCCAGCCTGAGAGGCCTCTCAGGCGATGAGCTGGAAAGCCACTACCGCCAGGTCCTCGCGGCCCTAGGGCAGGGCTCGGGCCTCATCCCGGTCATCTTCCGCAAGGCGCAGAACAAAATCCAGGACCCGGCCAAGCTGGAGCGACTGGTGGAGCTGATCGACGGCGAGACCTGGATTGGGCTGGACATCGACGTCAAGGGCGAAATCTACGAGGGCCTGCTGGAAAAGAACGCCCAGGACACCAAGAGCGGCGCCGGCCAGTATTTCACCCCGCGCCCGTTGATTAAAGCCATTGTGGACGTGATGCAGCCCGAGCCGGGCAGGACCCTCTGCGACCCGGCCTGCGGTACCGGCGGCTTTCTGCTGGCCGCGCACGACTATATCGCCCGGCCAGGCAACCAACTGGACAAAGATCAGTGGCAGCACCTCAACCACGATGCCCTGTTCGGCTGGGAGATTGTGGATAACACCGCCCGGCTGTGCGTGATGAACCTGTACCTGCACGGCATCGGCGTCAATGGAGGCGACTCGCCCATCCGCGTGGCCGACAGCCTGGCCGCCCACCCCGGTCACTACTTTGACATGGTGCTGACCAACCCGCCCTTTGGCAAGAAGAGCAGCGTGACCTTCGTCACCGACGAGGGCGAAATTCGCCGCGAGTCGCAAAATATCGTCAGGGATGATTTCTGGACCTCCACCAGCAATAAACAGCTCAACTTCGTCCAGCACGTGCGCAGCATTCTCGAGCAAAACGGCCGGGCGGCAGTGGTCGTGCCCGATAACGTGCTGTTTGAAGGCGGCGCGGGCGAAGTGGTGCGCCGCCGGCTGCTGGCCGAGTGCGACGTGCATACCCTGCTGCGCCTGCCCACCGGCATCTTCTACGCCCAGGGGGTCAAGGCCAATGTGCTGTTCTTCGACCGCAAGCCGGCCAGCGAGACGCCCTGGACGAAGCAGCTCTGGATTTACGACCTGCGCACCAACATGGATTTCACGCTGAAGACCAACACGCTCAAGCGCGCCGACCTGGACGAGTTTGTCGCCTGCTACCATCCTGAGAATCGCCACGAGCGGCAAGCGACCTGGGGCGAAACCAACCCGCAGGGACGCTGGCGCGTCTTTACCTACGATGAATTGCTGGCGCGCGACAAGGTGAACCTGGATATCTCCTGGCTGCGAGACGAGTCGCTGGAGGATTCCGATTCCTTACCCGATCCGGACGTTCTGGCGCGGGAAATAATGGCCGACCTGGAAGCCGCGCTGGAGCAGTTCAAAGGGGTGGTAGAGGAGTTAGGCGGGGAAGAGCCCTGAAGATGAAGAGGGCGCACGCCTTGCGCCCCTGCCTTTACGACAGCAGCCGCACCAACGGGCGCAACGCCAGCCACCATTGTTCCTTGGGGCGGGTATGGGGGATGTCCAGCATGCGCAGCATGTCATCAAAATGGTGGATCTTGATCTGGCCGCTTTGGATGCCGATAAACGCGCAGGTGGTGGAATTCTGCTCGGCTTCTGCGGTCAAGAACTCCACGCAGCGCGTCGCCAGGCGCGTGGCCTGGATGCGGTCAAACGGCGATGGATTGCCGCCTTGCTGCATGTGCCCCAAAATGGAGGAGCGGACGTCAAAGAGCTTGTGAGCTTCTTCTTCAAACAGGGCATTCATGAAGCTGGTGGTGTACAGCGGGTTGGCGTTCTCGTTGCGAATGACCAGGCTGAGGCGCTTGCCCTGCTTGAAGCTGGCGATCATGTCGTTCAGGCTGGTTTCCAGATCTTTGAGGGTGACCCCTTCTTCATTAAGATAGACGCGCTCGGCTCCACTGGCCAGGCCGCTCATCAGGGCCAGGTATCCGCAGTAATTTCCCATCACTTCGACCACGAAGCAGCGGCGGAAGGCCACGGCGGACTGCTTGATTTTATCCAGCACCTGCACGATGCTGTTGAGCGCGGTGTCCGCTCCAATACTCAGCTCGGAGCCGGGCAGGTTGTTGTCAATCGAGGCTGGCAGGCAGATCATGGGGATATTGAAGGCCGGGAAGGTATTGCGCTCGGAATACAGCTTATGGGCCGATTCGTACGCCATCCAGCCGCCGATCACCAGCAAGCCTTCAATGCCCTGGGCTTCCAGGGTGCGGGCGATGGCATACAGGTCGCTGCCGCTGGGCACATTGCGACTGACGCCTAACTGAGAGCCGCCCACCGAGCCCCAGCTATGCACGTCCATCCAGGTGAATTCTTCGAGATCGCCGCGGATCAAGCCGTCGAAGCCGTTGTGCACGGCCATGACCCGGTGCCCCTGGTCGACGGCCATGCGGACGGCGGCGCGCACGGCGGTGTTCATGCCGGGCGCCGGGGCGCCATCGGTCAAAATGGCCAGCTTTAGCCGGCGCACATCCGGCGGCGGTGGGTGGGGCAATGCCCGGATCAGGGTGCGGAGGATGCGGAATTGTTCTTTGAAGCTCCCTCCGCGCAGCTCCATGGCGCGATCATAATCCTGGACGGAAATCGCTTCGGCGACGGCCCTGGTCTTTTGAACACATTCCATCAGCGGCATGTGCGTCACCCGGTTATAGCGCATGCCGATCAATTGGGGCTCGCTCTCCGGGGCTGCGCTCAACAGCTCTTCGACCGCGGCGTTTCCCACCAGGGTGCTCATCCAGCGGTCAAACGCGCTGGGCGATCCGCCGCGCTGGACGTGGCCCAGGATGGTGACTCGCGCATCTTCACCCAGGCGCTCCTCTAACACTTTGCACACCTGCGCGCTGGTGATGGGGTTTCCATGCCGGTCGCGGGCGCCTTCCGCAATGACCACCATGCTGTGCCGCCGCCCGGCTGCCCTGCCGGCCCTGAGCACATCGCACATCAGGGTTTCCCAATCGTCCGTTTCTGGCGGGCTTTCTGGAATGAATACCCAGTGGGCCGTGCCGGCCAGGCTGCTCATCAAGGCCAGGTACCCGCAATTCCGGCCCATCACCTCCACCACAAACGTGCGTTGGTGGCTGGAGGCGGTGCTGCCGATCTGATCGAGGGCGTCCGTGATGCGCTGCAAAGCGGTATCCGCGCCGATGGTCATGTCGGTGCCGAAGAAATCGTTGTCAATCGAGCCCACCAGGCCCACGATAGACAGGTAGGAGTGCTCGGCGGCCGTTTGCGGCGATATTTGCCCTTGAGCCGCCAGCTCTGCCAGCAGGCCGGCCCATTCCTGGCGAAAAAGATTGGCGCCGGTCAGGCTGCCATCCCCGCCGATCACCACCAGGCGGTCGATGCCGTGCTCGAGCAGATTCCTGGCCGCTTTGAGCCGGCCTTCTCGGGTGCGAAAGTCGGCGCTGCGCGCGGTGCCGATCACTGTTCCGCCGCGCTGCAAGATGCCGCCCACGTCATCCCATTGCATGACGCGAATTTGATTTCCCCCATCCACCATGCCCTGGTAACCTTCGTAAATGGCATACACTTGTGCGCCTTTGCTGAGCGCGGTGCGCACCACGGCTCGCAAGGCAGAATTCATCCCAGGGGCATCGCCCCCGCTGGTTAGAACCCCGATGACTTTATCATCCGGTGATGCCATGAAGCCTCCTTATACGTCCCTGGTTGCCAGCCGCCATTACGGGTGTTCCCTGTGCATCATCCTGCCAGGCGGAACAAGGATTTTGCCGCTGAATATTTCCATCATTTTATATCCTTTTGATTAATCCGATTCAATCTGTAAGATTAGAAAATGGCCGCCTTACAACCTTGTTAATGCAAACGCGGAATTTCCGTGCTATAGTATAAACAGTTGATTGACCTGCACCTTGAAGGTCTTTGGCAGTCCGATTTCGAAAACGGTACCATTCAGTGATCGGAAGGAGGATTATCGAGGACACGTTTCGAGATAGTCATTAAACGTATTGATTGAATTGAAACCATACTGTTTTTTTTATGAAAGCCCCCGGGCCATTCGCCGGGGGTTTTCCTTATCTGGTACAATGGGCTCAGGTGCTGATGATGAAAAAACCTCTTGCCCCACTCCTGGCCCTTGCCGGCGGCTTGATCCTGGCCGGATGGGTGTTGCTGGCCTTATCCATTCACCAGCGGGTTACTTTCCTGGTGGATGGCCAGGTCTACGCCCGCCAGGTGAACGCGCTGACCGTGGGCGGGGCGCTGCGGGCGGTTGGGGTGACCGTGGGGCCCGGCGATGAGGTGACTCCGCCCACCTCAGCCTGGCTATGGGGCCACCCGGGCATTCGGGTCGACCATGCCCAGGCGATTGCCGTCTCCAACGGGGACCAGGTCACCAGCGTGCTCACCACCGAACGGATGGCCGCCAATGTGCTGGAATGGGCCGGGGTGCGCCTGTATCCAGGCGACCAGGTGCTGCTGGCGGGTGCGCCGCTGGCGGGCAGTGCGCTGCTGCCGGCCGGGGCAGACCTGGTGCAGGTTCGCCGGGCTTACCCCGTGACCCTGACCGGCCAG
>JAJYIW010000250.1 GCA_021789855.1 Chloroflexota bacterium
TTATAACTGGAACCGGGCCGGCTTTGGCATGGTGGATTTCCTGCAAGGGGTCGCGCTATCGGATGACGTCTATTTTTATAAAATTGGCGGTGGGTACGGTAATGAGGTGCCCAATGGCGGATTGGGGCCTTACCGGCTACCGGAGTATGAACGCGCCCTGGGTTATGGCCGGCCCACGGGAATTGAGCTGCCCGGTGAAGCCAAGGGCCTTGTCCCGACCCCGGATTGGAAACGCATCAACATGGGAGAAAATTGGGCTACCGGCGATACGTACATCGCCACGATTGGACAGGGCTTTGTGTTGGCTACCCCCATCCAGGTGTTGCAAGCGTATGCGACCATCGCCAATGATGGAAAGTTAATGAAGCCCACCCTGATCCATGACATTACTTCGCCGGATGGTAAAGTGATTAAGCCATTCCAGCCCGTTCAAGAGTGGGATATCACCAAAGATCCCAAGATTGCGGTATATAATGGGAACATTCCAACGGGACAGTACAAAACCGTTCAGCCCTGGGTGTTGCAATTGACTAAGGAAGGCTTGCGCATGGTGGTGACCCAGGGAACTGCCCAGGTCGAATTTCAAGGTGACACCACCAATTCGGCAGGTAAAACGGGTACGGCGGAATATTGTGATAACATTGCTCAACAGCGGAACCTGTGCAAACCCAACGCCTGGCCCTCTCATGCCTGGTACGTCGGTTATGCCCCTTATGATAACCCGGAAATTGTGGTCGTCGCTTTTGTTTACAATGGGACTGAAGGCGCCACGACGGCAGCGCCAATCGTGCGCAAAGTTTTAGATGCCTATTTTGAGCTGAAGGCCGATGACGCGTCAGCAGGAAGGTAAAGGATATGGTTTCAACGCTGCAAATCAAGGGTATTCGGGATGGCCTGCTGGTATCCTTGGGGGAGGGCGAGTGGCCGGAACTCCAGGAAACCCTGATGGATCATATCCACGATCAAGAGAAATTTTTTAAAGGTGCGCGCCTGGCCCTGGATGTTGGAAACCACATTTTACATGCTGCCGAAATGGGGTCGCTTCGCGATCGCTTATCGGAACAGGGCATCTCCCTGTGGGCGTTAATCAGCAATTCGCCCACCACCGAGCAGACTGCTCAGGTGTTAGGCCTGGCGACCCGCTTATCCACCCCGCGCCCCGATCGATCGGTTCGCCCCATGAATACGACCCTGGCCACAGGCGATGACACGGTCTTGATGCAACGCACCTTGCGTTCAGGGTTTAAGGTGGCGTCCAAAGGCCATGTGGTGGTGATTGGCGATGTGAACCCCGGCGCCGAAATCATCGCTGGTGGGAACGTCGTCATTTGGGGACGGCTTCGGGGGGTGGTTCATGCGGGCGCCGAGGGCGACCAGTCTGCGGTGGTGTGCGCTTTAGATTTAACCCCCACGCAATTGCGGATCGCTGATAAAATAGCGATCCCACCGCAAAGGAAGGGAAAACCTCAGCCAGAAATGGCGCACATCCAGGACGGGCAAGTAGTGGCGGTTCCCTGGAATCCCAGGGAAAAATAAACGAAGGGGAGGAGCGGAATGGCTAAAGTACTTACGATCAGCTCAGGCAAAGGTGGGGTTGGCAAGACAACGACCACCGCCAACCTGGCAGTTGCCCTGGCAGCCAATAATCAGAAAGTGGTGTGCGTCGATGGCGATATCGGCTTACGTAACCTGGATGTGGTGATGGGCCTCGAAAACCGGATCGTTTACGACCTGGTAGATATCGTCGAAGGCCGCTGCCGCCTCCGCCAGGCGATGATCCGGGATAAGCGCCTGCCTGAATTGTTCCTGATCCCTGCTGCTCAGACTCGGGATAAAAGCGCAGTCTCCCCCAGCGATATGGTTCGTTTGTGTGATGAGCTGAGACCTGACTTTGATTGGATATTGATTGATTCGCCTGCCGGCATCGAACGCGGGTTTCGCAATGCGTTGGCGCCGGCGGATATCGTGGTGGTGGTTACCAATCCGGAGGTGTCGGCTGTGCGAGATGCAGACCGGGTCATTGGCCTGGTAGAAGCAGAAGAAAAAGGCCCGGCAAAATTGATTATTAACCGGTTAAACCCGACCCTGGTCAAACGGGGAGACATGCTGAATTCAGAAGACGTGCTGGAGCTGCTCGCTATCGATCTCATTGGGGTTGTACCAGAAGATGAAAGCGTCATTGTCAGCACCAACCGCGGCCAACCGGTTTCTATGGATGGAAAGACGAAAGCTGGACAGGCATTCCAAAATATCGCACACCGTTTGTTAGGTGAGGACGTTCCATTCATGAATTTAGAGTCAAAAGATGGTTTCCTGGGACGACTGACCCGCTTTATCCGGCCAGGAGGTAAATAACGATGGCCAGTTGGTTAGATAACCTCATCGGACGTAAGCCTAAAAGCGCTGGAACAGCCAAGGAACGCCTGCAAATGGTATTGATCAATGATCGCACCGATTTGACCTCTGGCGCATTGGATAAATTGAAAGATGAATTATTGCAGGTCATTTCACGCTACGTGGATATCGATCCTGAAACAGTCTCGATTGAAATGACGCAGGAAGGGCGGGAACAACGCCTGGTTGCCGATATCCCCGTGCGTACGGTGGTTAAAAGGCATCGATCGGGCTAGCACATGGTTCGTTTAGATAACTGGCGGAATTTCGACTTTTTACTGTTTGCCGCTGTTCTCATCTTATCCATCTTTGGCATCGCTATGATCAATTCGGCGGTGGCAGGGAACCAGCAACTGGCTACTTATGTGCCCAGGCAGACCATTTTTGTTGCACTCGGATTATTGGTCGTCCTGGCTTCTGCGGTAATTGATTACCATTACTGGATATCCTTTACCCGGCCGTTGTTCATCCTGACGTTCATCCTGTTGGTCATTGTTTTCATCCTGGGTAAAGCTTCTTTCGGTTCGGCCAGGTGGCTAACGACCGGCCTGGTGGATGTCCAGCCATCGGAATTAGGTAAGATTGTGATCATCCTGGTGCTGGCCAATTATTTTGCCAGGAACTGGGATAAACCTCACGATTTACGCTGGATCAGTTCCAGCCTGATTCCGGTCGGCGCTATTGTGGTGTGGATCATCCTCCAACCGAATCTGAGCACCTCGATTGTCATCTTTGTGATCTGGTTCTCGATGATCTGGATCAGCGGTTTGCCGATGAAATACATGGGATTTTTCCTGGTCGGCGTGATCTTGCTGTCGGTTGTGGTTTTTCCGTTGTTGGCCCCTTACCAACAGGCGCGTATCCTGGATTTCTTCTTCCCTAATCCTAATGCGCGCTATGGTAATACCTACAATGTTGACCAGGCCCTGATCACGATTGGATCAGGGGGATGGTACGGCATGGGATATGCTCGTGGCACGCAGGTTCAATTACGCTTTCTTAAAGTGCGCCACACGGACTTCATTTTCTCAGCCCTCTCCGAGGAATTTGGATTCATTGGAGCGGCATTGGTCTTGATTTTAATTGGGTTTGTGATCTGGCGTTGTTTACGGATTGCCCGGCGTTCAGAGGATCCATACGGCGCATTAATTGCGTATGGCTTTGCGATTGTGATGTTTTTCCAAACCATTGTGAATGTGGGGGTAAATCTGAGCCTGATCCCGGTGACGGGCCTGACCCTTCCGTTTATCAGCTATGGGGGTAGCTCGGTCGTGTCCATGCTGTTAGGGATCGGCCTGGTTCAAAGCGTGGCGTTGCATCCAAAAACATTGCAGTTTTAGTCTCCAGCCCTCCATCCTTCATTGCCGGGCGGAGGTCAACTTCGCCCCATAGTCGCGCACCAATGACCGCGCCTGGACAGGTAAAAGATTGGCGCTGTCCACCTGATCGATGGGCACCCATTGGAGGGTATAGGTATTTTCGCTGTTTTGCTTTGATGCCTCGGGTTCACCCAGGGCCAGGCTACCCTGGTAGTGGTCAACCAGGAAGTAGTGTTCGACCCGTCCCAGGTTGACTATCTCCAGAATTTTTTGTTTCAAACCCACCCGTAGACCGGTTTCTTCTCTTACTTCGCGGATACAGGCTTCTTCAGGGGATTCACCTGCCTCGATTTTTCCCCCTGGCAGGGTGGAATAATCCTGGCCATGGGCGTGCCGGCGGATCAGTAAGACGCGACCCGCGCTGGCATCGATGAGCAAGCCAACGGCGCGGGGTTTCTTCGATATAAAATGGCCTGAATATTGCATAGTCATGATCATAACCTGATCAGGTCAATACTGCCAGCCTGCTGGCCCCAAGAGCCCTTGGGATTGTTCTCTGACAATGCATTGCATGGAAAAGATAATCGACTAAACCCATGGTGAGTATCTGCCCGCGCTGTCATTTTAATAATCCTCCAGGAATGCATTTCTGCGGAAATTGTGGATTGAAGCTGGAGGATACTACTCCTTTGCCCAGGCCAAGGAAAGGCCTGGCGATTCCTTCTGGGACGAGCGATGTGAGAAAAATATCGTTCGCCAGTCGGGACGAGGCGTTGCCTTCCATCTCGACTGAGCCATTGGGTGTCATGATGGGGGCTGACC
>JAJYIW010000251.1 GCA_021789855.1 Chloroflexota bacterium
TCTTCGCGAGTTCAACGTCCCCTTTATCTATGGCCACCACGAACCCACGGTGTGGGCCAGGGTGCCGGGTGGTGGGCAGATGTTCGATAGCTATCCTTTACCTCGCCCATTGGTGGAAGCCGATGCTGTCGTGTCGGTGCAGAAATTGAAGAACCACGGATTTATGGGGGTCACCCTTTGTTTGAAGAATTTATTCGGCCTGATGGCACTCCAGCCTGGGGGGCGCCCGCGCCACTATTACCATCACTTGGTACGAATGCCTTACATGTTGGCGGACCTGGGTCGTATTCTTGATCCGGCGCTTAATATCATCGATGGCCTGGTCACTCAGGCCGGCCAGGAATGGGGGGCAGGGGATCACCCCCGCGTTTGTAACACCCTGGTGGCAGGAGACCAGGTGATTGCAACGGATGCCTGCGGTACCTATTTAATGGGTCACGATCCCAAAGCAGATTGGTTAACGCCCCCCTATCATCGCGACCGCAATGCCTTGCTGGTAGCGGCTGAAGGTGGATTTGGCACGGTAGATTTAAAGGCGATTGATTTCCAGTCCGAAG
Source organism: Chloroflexota bacterium (assembly GCA_021789855.1). Lineage (GTDB taxonomy): Bacteria > Chloroflexota > Anaerolineae > Anaerolineales > Anaerolineaceae > JAJYIW01. The sequence continues at coordinate 558 of JAJYIW010000251.1, forward strand.
TGACTGCCCCGGTGGGTGAATTTTTCACCAAGGTGTGGGATAGCCAGGAGATAGTTGTTTCCTGGCGCCGTACCACTGCCGAGCAGGGCATTTATTACCGTGACCATCGAAAGGAGCTGGTGGATCAGTATGCCGGAAAATACATTTTGCTCCAGATGGGCGAGGTGCGTTGGGCGGATCCCGACGGCAACATTCGCATCAGCCGGCGAGTGATGTCTGGCGAACATCCTGAGCAAGGCATGTATTTGAAATATGTTTCTCCAGAGGATCCGGAAGCAGAGCATTTTGAGGTATACGATAAAACTCTGGATGAAATCAGAGCTATGGGATTAGTGAAGGAGGGATAAGGGCATGAGAATGTCACGCCTGTTCAGCCAGACACTCCGGGATGTGCCCACGGAGGCGGATGTCGCCAGCCACCAGCTTTTGTTAAGGGCGGGCTTTATGCGCCAATTGGCGACAGGGGTCTTCAGCTACCTGCCCCTTGGTCGCCGTTCAATGGACAAGATCGAGATGATTATCCGGCGCGCGATGAACGCCATCGGCGGGCAAGAAATTACCATGCCGGTCGTCCATCCGGCTGAGCTTTGGCAGGAGACCGGTCGTTGGTATCAGATTGATGCTGAGATGGGCCGGTTTAAAGATCGCACGGGGCGTGATATGGTGTTAGGGATGACCCATGAAGAAGTGGTTGCTGACCTGGTGCGCAAAGAAGTGCGCTCTTATCGCCAGCTCCCCGCCTTGCTTTACCAGATTCAGACGAAGTGGCGCGATGACCCTCGCCCGCGGGCAGGCTTAATTCGCGGGCGCGAGTTTACGATGAAAGATTCCTATTCTTTGGATGCCGATTGGGAAGGCCTGGAACAGCAATATCGACGGCATTACCAGGCCTACTTTGATATCTTTCACCGGTGTGGCCTGGATGTTATCGCGGTGGGCTCAGATACCGGGATGATGGGCGGTAAAATCGCGCACGAATTTATGACGTTGACCCCAATTGGGGAAGATACCCTGATGCTGTGCGATGCCTGTGGTTACTCGGCTAACCGCCAGGTGGCAAAAGTGTATCGCCAAGAGCCCTTGCCTGAAGCTCCGCTGGCAGTTGAGAAAGTGGCCACCCCCAATTGCAAATCGATTGCTGAACTGGCGCTATTTCTTACCATTCCCGAAGCTAAAACAGCGAAGGCGGTTTTCATGGTTGCTACGCTCCTGGAAGGCCAGGAGTCACGCGATCAATTTGTATTTGCTGTCGTGCGGGGAGATACCGATCTCAATGAGACTAAATTAGCCAACGCGGTTAATGCGCTGGCTTTACGACCAGCCACCGAAGAAGAAATCATCCAGGTGGGGGCAGTGCCGGGTTATGCTTCACCCGTAGGGCTTTCAAACGTCCTGGTGGTGGTGGACGATTGGGTCGCCAATTCACCCAACCTGGTTTCCGGTGCGAATGAAGCTGGTTATCACTTGCTAAACGTCAATTACGGGCGCGACTATTCCGCGCAAATGGTCACCGACCTGGTAGCAGCCAGGGACGGAGATGCCTGCCCTCAATGCCAGGCCAAATTGCGGGCCGTGCGGGGCGTTGAAGTCGGCAACATTTTTCAGCTGGGCACCCGCTATGCGGATGCCTTAGGAGCTACCTTTTCAGCCGCAGACGGGACGGAGAAGCCAGTGATTATGGGCTCGTATGGTATTGGCGTCACCCGCCTGTTAGCCTGCATTGCCGAAGCTTACCATGATGAGTTCGGCTTGAAATGGCCGGTAACCGTAGCGCCATATCTTCTTCATGTGGTTGTCTTGACCGGGAAAACAGGCGGCGGTGAACCCTTAACCATTGCTGACCACCTGGTGGATGAGCTGACTGCTGCAGGCCTGGAGCCTCTTTATGATGACCGGGATGCTACGCCGGGTGTCAAATTTAACGACGCCGATTTAATCGGCCTGCCGATCCGCCTGACCGTTTCGGAAAGGGCGCTTAAAGCGGGTGGGGTTGAATTTAAACGGCGCGATTCGCCCACGAAGGAAATTATATCCATGGATGGGCTGATCGCGCGCGTCAAATCTGAGCTGAATAAGATGGAAGCGGATATCGAGTCGACCGTTATTCCTGTGCCTTACCGTTAAAATACCAGCATCTTTTTATTGTCCGCTGGATAGTAAAGTGGATGTCTCGGAGATTGCGCTAGCCGGCGGGTTGAGCACGATCAAATCCCCGACCTTCAAGCGGCTGGATGATATCTGGACATGGGTGTCTGAGGACGCCCCTTCCTGCACCACAACCGGCACCACAATGTTGGTCTCACCACTTACAGGAGCCTTGATTGTACCGCTGGTGCTGGGTTGGGGCGTTGTGCCAGACGGCACGCTGCTCAAAACATAAACCACATTTTGGTTACGCACCAGTTTGATTGCCTTAGCGGGTACCACCAGGACATTATTGATTGAATCGACGAGGATGTTGGCCGATGCGGTCATTCCAGTCTTGATCAGGTTATCCGGGTTTGTGATCTGGATGGTTACGATGAAGCTCACCACGCCATTGATGGTCGTTCCGACCGGGCTGATCGCGGAAACGGTGGCATTATAAGTATTATTGGGGATGGCGTCGAAGGTTACTGTAGCCGGTTGCCCCAGCTTGATCTTTGCCACGTCCAGCTCTGATACCTGCAGATCGATGAAAAAGGAACTGGTATCGTCAATGCGGATGCTGACATCCCCTGGGTTTACCAGGTCACCGGGTTTATTATTCAAAACTGTGACCACTCCGTCGATTGGAGCCACCAGTTTTTGGGTGTCCAGGATGCCCTGATCGGTGTCGATCCGCCGTTGAGCAGCAGCAATCTTTTGAGGATCGGGGCCTTTTTTCACGGTGGCCAGGGTCGTCTGGGCATCGGCTAGCTTGGCCTTGGCCAGGTTGAGAGCTGCGTCGGCGGTCGCAATTTCAGTCGAAGTCCAGTTACCTTTATACCAGTTCATCGTCGCCAGGGCCAGGTTGCGGGCGGTAATCGCATTGTTAAGAGTGGTAAGCGCTTCGGCTTTTGCATGATCGACGGTAGGATCGCCGCCGGTTTCGTCATATTTGGTCCTCAACATGTCCACCAACTGTTCAGCCCGCAGGTAGTTGGCTTGCGCAGAGGCGATCTGTTCAGCATTACCTCGCGTGGGATAATTCATCATATCCCGGTGGCTTTGGGCGTTATCGACGGCTGTTTGAGCATCGATGACTGCCTGTTGAGCCGCAGGAAGGGTGGATTGAGTATCGACCAGATTTGCAAGAGCTTGCTGGGCCGTGACGATGTCTACCTGGGCTGTCAGGATCGAATTAGGCAGGGCCGTGGGATCCAGGCTTTCTAATACTTCCCCGGCCGTGACTTTATCGCCGATTTTTACATTGACCGTACCCACTTTACCTGTGGCTTCCCAGGATAGTTGGGCGCTTTGATTACTGCGTAAAGTGCCATCCGCGCTGACCGTCGAATTGATATTCCCTTTAGCTAGCTTGACCGTCTGAAGCGCCGGGGCTGAAGCAGAAGCGGGGGCAAATTGTTGATAAAGTCCGTATCCGCCGTAAGCGATTATCCCAACAACAACTAAAATGATGACCCAAGTGATAAATTTTCCCATATGAGATGATGTTCCTTAATGGTTCCGGTTGAATCGTAATGAAATATCTCCAATATCCGGATTACTCTGAACGGAGGGCCTCGACGGGTTCGAGGTTAGCGGCGCGGTTAGCGGGGTAGAAGCCGAAGAAGAGGCCGACGGCGGCGGAGAAGAGGGTAGCCAGGAGGATCGAGTTGAGGTCGATGAGGGGGTGGATGGCGGTGCTGCTGGCGGCGGCGATGCGGGAGATCAGGTCAGAGATGCCCCAGGCGAGGGCCACGCCGACGATGCCGCCGGTGAGGCTAAGCAGGGCGGACTCGATGAGGAACTGGAGGCGGATATCGGCCTTGCGAG
>JAJYIW010000252.1 GCA_021789855.1 Chloroflexota bacterium
CCACCCCCGGCATGGGGGCGGTGACCGGGATGGTTGCGCCGCCCTGGGCTTGCGGTGGAACCGCAACGCCTGGCCGGCGCGCCTCCGCCAGAGCTGGCGTCGCCTGGCCGTCAGGCGATCCTTCGGGCCAGACCTCAAACGCCTCGCCGTCCACTCGCACCTGCACCGGCCGAGTGGTGATGTCGTCGATTTCAACGCGGTAGCGGGTATCTCCGATGCGAATCTGGTAGATCATCATCCTTCCCTCTCTGGTTGGTAACTGCCTGCTTCCCTCATCCCCATCTCCTGTCTTCCCGGATCAAACCCCACGCCGGATGCGGGAACCATTTTGGCCAGGTCAGGCCCGGCGCCGGGGTGGGCGGGAGGCCGTCTCATGCGCCCGAAGAGCCAGCGCCACGGCAACGGCTGCTGCCGCAGCGTGAGCGGGTGTAGCCGTGGGGATGGATGCTGCCACTGGCGGGCTCGTTACCAGGCCCTCCGCGGGCGCCGCCGGCTGGGCCGTTTCCATCTCTTCCCTGGTCTTGCGAGCGGTGATCCGCACCAACAGCTTCATCAATCCCCACAAGAGGATCAGGGCTATAAAAACCAGCCCCATGCCGTACAACGTGATCCGTAACGCGTCGATCAGGGTTGAATTCATCTCTATAAATGGCCTATGGTTAAGATTTTAATCCATTTAAATTATATACGGGTTGAGTCAATTGACGGGTGGCTGGTCGTTTCAGCTTCCCGGCGTGCACACAAAAAAAAGCTGCCAGAGGTAGGATGCATTCGCACCCTGCTCCTGGCAGCAGCTATTCATGTGATAAGATGATTTCCCCCCTCGATCCGGCGATGCCGGTTAGCCCACCTGGAAGGTAGCCAGGATGTGCTTGATCGCGTCAATATCGGAGTCTTTGGTGATCTTGACTTCCATCAATATCAGGTAGGCTGTCTGTTCGACCTTGGGCCGCAGCACCAGTACCCACACCAGATTCTTGTTCGAGCCGCAATCCTTGTAAACGTCGTACTTGCCTTCGTACATATCATCCGAGTAATCATTGCGGCTGTCGAACTTGCACGCATCCGTGTACCAGTGCTTGACCCCGTCCAGCAGCTCTACGTACCCGCCGATCTTGGCAATTTCAGGGCCTGCGGCAAAGAACACACCGGATTCATCGTAGCCCTTGTTGTAATTATCCAGGTTGGCCGAGGCGGTGATGGACGGGACGCTGAAATCTTGCCCGCTCCAGGTGCTGTTCCAGGCCGATCCATCCACCTGGCTCCATTCGGAGGGGATTTCCATGGTAATGGAGTTCGAGTCATCCGTCACCTGGGTATAGGTAGCGCTGGTCGCGCTGCCACCCGAGCTGCCGCCGCTGGTCGAGCCGCCAAACGTGCCGGTTACTTTTAATTCACGCCCGTTCAGCTCGCCTTCCAGGATTTCCTGGGTGGCAAAGCGCAGCACTTTAATGGAAAGGGTGTCGCTACTTTTATGCGAGCGCAGGATGTTGCAATAATCCTTCATCGTCCCGTCGGTGGCCAGCACCAGGCCTTCTATCTGGTAGATGATGTCGCCCGCTTTCACCCCGGCTTTATCGGCGGGAGAACCTGATTTGACCGAGGAGACCCAGATGCCGCTGATCGATCCATCCTGGGATACAACCGCCTGCCCGTTGACCCCGATGGAGGTGACGTCATGCCCGGCTTTGAGCTGGTCGATCACCATCATGGCTTCATCGCGTGCGATGGCGAAATACTGGCTGGTTTCTTTGATCGAAGCGAAGTTCACCGCCACCACTTTACCGTTGGCGTCCACCAGCGGCCCGCCTGAGTTGCCGGGGTTGATTGTGGCCGTGTGCTCCACCACGTTTTCAATGGATGCCCAGCTCGTATTGCCGTTCGTCTGGGCCTTGGAGATCGTCCCGTTGGTCATGGTAAAGGTCGGGTCGCCCAGCGGGAAGCCGGCGGCGTAGACGGGCATGGCGACTTTCGGCGCGCCATCATGCCAGGCCAGGTAGGGGAAATTGCCCTTATCCAGCTGGATCACCGCCAGGTCAGAGCATTCCGAGGCGCCTAACACCCGCGCATGGTAGGTTTTGTTCTGGTTGCCGCCTACCCACACCTTGAGCGTTGCCGCCCCGGTCACCACGTGGTTGTTGGTGATGGCGATGCCCGACGGGTCGATGATGAAACCGGAGCCGCGCCCGGCGCCATTCACCACCACACCCACCTGCGGGTCGATGAATGTGCCTTCCGATTCGATCTGGATGGTCGCCGATTGCACATCATCCAGCGTGGTAACCAGCCCCTTAGGGTTTCCGCTGGCGCTGGCCGCAGGGGTGTCGGTAGGCGCAGTGGACGTGGCTACTGCTTTCTTGGGCGTTTTAGGTTGAGACGCTTCCTGGGTCGGGGTAGCCTCAACCGTGGTGCTCGTCACCTTGGGTGTGCTGGTCGCACCTCCGGAGCCTAAATTGCAAGCCAGGGAGACAGCCATAATAAGAATAGCCATCCAGGCAAACGCCTTGAAAAATGGAGATTTCATTGCTCCTCCTATCGAAACGTATAAAAATTATTTATTAAAAATCAATAGATTGGGAAATCGACTTTTATGTCTTGATATAATTATATCAAAATAGACCTTTAAAAGCAATTAAGAATAACATTAACCGCTTATTATTTTTGTAAGCCGCCAGCACTTAAGGTACAATAAAAAGGTAAAACTGGCATTGATTTTGAACTGGCCCTTGCCCGGCGGCCCCTGTGGTGAACCCCCTGAAGAGAACGCGATGGAGTAAATATGAATCGACGTTTTATCATCGTGACCTGGAGCATCGTTTTGTTGGCCCTGTTCCTGGAGCTGAGCCTGGGCGCGCGCACAACCTATGACGTGATCCATCCGCGCCCACCCAGCCCAACGCCGACGGTGCCCACCCCCACCTTCAGCCCCCCCACCCCTACTCCCTTTGGCTGGACTGAATATATCAGCCAAAGATTTGGGATTACCCTGTTTTACCCCGCGGCCTGGTTGCCAGCCCCGGCCGATTCGCTTAACCAGACCACGGTGGTGGACTTCTACCAGGGATCGGACGGCTTCTTCCAGCTTGGAACCTTGCTCAATCCTGAGGTGATCGATAAAGTGTGTGACCTGCAAGCCCATCGTTATCCCGAGTACTTTGGGGCCCAGGCGACCATCACCCGCATGCAGTTAGCTAACCTGCCCGCCTGTTTAATTGTCCCCGGGAAGGATAACCCCCCCTCAGCTCGCTCCCAGGCTATCTTGCAATCCCCCTGGCTCGATCCGTCCTACAACTATATCGTCCTGTCAACCGACGTGGCGCACTTCAGCCGCATCGCCAACTCTCTCGCTCTCGACCCGAACCGCCGCCTGTTGCCGACGACCACCCCGGCCCCGGTGTCCACCCCGCTGGCCAATGCCACCCTGCCCACGCCGGTCTTGACGACCAGCCAGCTCAATGGCCTGACCATGGAGGCGTACAGTGTGGTCAGCGCCTCACTGGATACCCCTGACCACCTGGAATTCAACCAGCGCATCCCGGCTAGCGTGTTCGCCAGGCGCCAATCCGTGCGTTCGCCTGACCTGGTCGCTCAGATCGACCAGGCTAACACACTGCTTAATCCATTTGGCTGGCGTTTCGATCCCTCCCCCTCCAGCGGGCCGGATGGCCCAACCTTTGATATTTACCAAAACGGCCAGCTGGTTCTGCCGGGGATGCGCCGTTTCAGCCCGGTGCAGGTGGATCAATCCCGCACCGATTTCTTGACCGTGGTGACCGACCCGCAAGGGAATTCCTGGCTGTTAAGCCGCAATGGTTCGACGCCCTGGGCCGGCACGGAGCACTTCAACGCCCCGCCGGTTTTTGTGGGAGACAGCGTGGTGACCCTGGAACGCGGCGGTAAAGATGGCTTGCAGGTGACGGTATTGCAGGGGGCGCGTAACGTGTTCACCCTCACCTTGAGCCAGGACGCTTACAGCCAGCCGCTCGTCCTGGGCAGCCTGGGTAGCCAGTGGGTGTTGAATGCCGGGGGAATGCTCTTCGAGAACGGGCGCCTGGTCAACCGCTCCCTGGGTTTTGACGAGATTTTCGGCTGGCAATTGCTCAACGGCCAGCCCTTCTATTTTTATACCCAGCGCGGGGCGGTAGGCCTGTCTTATGACGGCAGCATTTTGCCGGTGAGCTTTAACGAGGTGGTGCACGACGCCTGTTGCGAGGCGGCCATGTTTAATGAAGGTGGCAACGCCAGCATGGTCTGGTTCTACGCCCGCAGCCTGGGCAATTGGGAGTACGTCGAGATCGGGGCAGAGAATAGCCAATAACCGCGATTTCAACGCAAGGTCGCCTGCACGCCAAAATGGCCGGGTATGGAGGGATTATTTGGGCGTCAGGATCAGCCGGGTTGTGGTGCTTCGCTCCACCTCGCCCCGCTCGTACAGCATGGGATGGTACTCTCCGTTGAACCACGCCTGGATGCCATCCCGGTAGTGCGGGCTGGCAG
>JAJYIW010000253.1 GCA_021789855.1 Chloroflexota bacterium
CGATACCGAAGTTAACACCAGTGAGTTATCGTCGGTAAAGCAGCCAAACCCCTCTGCGCGGGAGGAATAAGTGAGGCTCTGGAAGGCGGTCGGATTGGCATAATATGCGTAACGCAGGTTGCCCGTTGTTGGATTGATCTGATAAAGCATATCTGTAGGGGAAATGATGCCATCCCGGTTCACATCAAAACTGAGCGATACCGTGTCACCTGGACTGTTGACCGGCTCGCCTGTGACGTCGATCAGGAAATATATCCGGTGGGCATCATTGACCACGGAGAGCGTGCCGTTATCGAAGGGCAAGGACGTCGCGGTAGTCCATTCGTGATAATCGTCCTTTCCATCTATGCGAGGGGGCGTCGAGACAAAGGGTGAAGATAGCACAATAGAAGAGGGATTGGCCGTGAGGACTTTGAACCCCATGGGGGATCCCAGTGGGGTAAGGTACATTGGTGAATTAGGGTCAGCGTTGACTGAAACGGCGTTTACGCAGACCACCGTAGGATCGCTGACTTCAAAAAATATCGTCTGGCCTGGATTGCTAGAGTAAAGCTTCAGGGTGAAGGTTTGCTGTGAGGAGACCTGGATGGCTGGTGAGAAATCGAATTCAACGGGTTGGTAGGGAGTGGTTTGATATGGGCTGTTCAGGGGCAATGGCCCGGTGGAAACGGTTTGTACAACAACGCCGGTAAAGCTGTTCGAATCCCTCAGCACAGCCGTGAGGGTCACCGATTGTGGCGTTGTGGTGGCCAGCCTGACAACAATCGATGAGAAACTTTGATTAATGCTGAAGCGGATCCCGTCCTGGCTGATCAAATCTCCCCCGCTGCCAATCCCATCACAGGTTAACAGGGGCACAGCATCCGCTTGCCTGGGCGCGGCCAGGCTCTTTGCTGTGATGTTTATGTGCCCAGGGCTGAGATTCCATGGAAAAAAGATCAGGCAGGAGCACAGCAGGCTGTACAAAGCAGTTTTTAGTTTTTTGATCATAGCGCACCCGGCTTATGGTATTGGCGATAATTCATGTTATCTTGAAAAAAGAGACCTGTCAATCAATTTTGGCGCCTGTCCTGGCCAGTTGATATATAATAATTACCAATGAGCGATGCCAGGATATCCAGACACCCACTGATCCAGTCTGGATATTTTTTTATAAGGGTCACCGGTTGATTATCAGTGATTTTGAATGAGAGGAGCTATGGAGAAACCCCGCTTAAGCCAGTTTAAACAAGCCATGATGTCTTTGTACTGGTTCGGCACCAATATGCATTGGACCGCCATTTTGATCACGACTTTACCCAGGCAGGCGTTGATCATTGGCGGGGACTCAGTCAAAGGCCAGACGCTGGGAAATGTCCTTCTCGCTGGAGCTTTCGTCTCCATGCTCGTAGCGCCGATCTTCGGGGCCATCAGCGACCGCACGATCACTCGCTTTGGAAGGCGCCGTCCCTGGATCGTTCTGGGTACCTTGATGAATGTGATCGGGTTGTTGGGACTCATTTATTTCCCCCGTCCCAACGACATGTCGTCTTTGCCTTTGTATATCGCGGCCTTCATGTGGGTGGAATTCTGGAACAACGTGGCAACCGCGCCGTTTTCAGCGCTCATTCCCGATGTCGTGCCGGCTAACCAACGAGGCAGTGCGTCGGGCTGGTACGGTTTGATGACGATGCTGGGCAACTTTGTTGGTGGAATGACCGGGCTGATCTTCACCCATAATGGGGTCACCGACATCAACGCCATTTATTACTTTACCGGCGCGATCATGCTGCTGGGAATGCTGGGCACCGTCATTTTCGTCAAAGAACCGGAAGTGACTGTAAAACTGCCTCCCTTTAAATTGGGCGAGTTCATCAAAGGCCTGGTGACGCCATTTTCGAACCGGGATTTTACCTGGGTGTTCTGGACCAGGTTCTTGATGGAAATGGGCACCTTTACGGTTCAGGAGTTTTTACAATATTACATGGGAGACGTCATCAAGAAGTTCACTTTGTTTGGAACCCAGTTGGCTGAAAACGCCGAATCGGCCGTCTCCTTTTTTATTCTGGCGTTGTTGGTAGGTGCGATTGTCAGCACGTTGGCGGCTGGCGTCCTTTCTGATCGCTTCGGGCGCAAGATCATGGTCTATCTCTCCAGCGGCCTGCAGGCTTTTACCCCCCTGGTGCTGGTGTTTTTTGGCACCTTCCCATTGACCATTTTCCTGGGGATCATCTTTGGCCTGGGATACGGCGCTTATACTTCGGTGGACTGGGCTCTGGCAAGCGATGTCTTGCCTTCGGATGTAGATTATGCCAAGGATATGGGGGTCTGGCATATTGCGATGACCATGCCGCAGGTGATCAGCACGCCTATCGCCGGGTTTTTATTGGACAATTTCCAAAATGTTGGAAAGTCGAATGGCATGCCCATCCTGGGTTATCAGGTGATCTTTGTTTTAGCTGCCCTTTATTTCATTTTTGGCACCGTCCTGGTGCGGAACATTAAGAAGGTCAGGTAGGTCCGGCTAATCGATTATGGGCAACCCCATCCAACCTTTTTGGCTAGAACGTTATTTTGCGCAATATGAATTCAAGGCTCCTTACCTGCTGTCCCCGTCCGATTGTGAAAGCCTGAGCTTGAAAGATGTCCTTGGTATGGCGGATGCCGAAGACCTGGAGCGATGGGAGAAGTTAAGCCTGGGCTATACCGAGTCGGCGGGCCTCCCCGGTTTGCGCCGGGAAATTGCCAGCCTGTATTCAAACACCAATCCGGATGATATTCTGGTGCTGGCGCCTGAAGAAGGCATCTATATCACCATGCGGGCTTTATTGTCTCCAGGAGATGAAGTGATCGTCCTGACGCCCTGTTACCAGTCCCTGGTCGAAGTGGCGCGGTCGGTGGGTTGCGGGATCATGGAGTGGCCGCTCCTATCCGCCGGTGATCATTGGGAGCTCAACCGTGAGCGATTAATCTCATTAATCTCACCCAGGACAAAGATGCTGGTAGTCAATTTTCCGCACAACCCCACCGGCTTTCTTCCAAAAAGGGAGGATTATCAATACCTGGTTGAGCTCTCCAGAGAACATGACCTTTGGCTTTTTTCTGATGAAATGTACCGTTTCCTGGAGCATGATCCAACTTGCCGGCTGCCAGGCATGGTAGATCTCTACCCAAAAGGGATCACGTTAGGAGGAATGTCTAAAGCCTTCAGCTTACCGGGTCTGAGGATCGGTTGGCTGGCGACCCAAAATCGCACTGCTATGGAGGCTTTGAGCACATATAAAGATTACACCACCATTTGCAATAGCGCCCCTGGTGAGCTGTTAGCGCTCATCGCTTTGCGCTCGCGCGATGGGATCCTGGCGCGAAACCTGGATTTGATCCAATCCAACCTCGCGGCAGCCCATGATTTTTTCTACACCTTCTCGCGTTATGTAAATTGGTACCGGCCCCAGGGTGGCTCGATTGCGTTTCCCGAGTGGATCGGACCGAAGAGCTTGGACCAGGCATGCCTTGAATTGGTGAATGATTATGGCGTGATGGTGGTGCCGGGTCACTATTTTAACTACCCCGGATCGCATTTCAGGGTTGGCCTGGGACGGCGCAATTTCCCTGAAGCGCTGGGAAGGGTAGAAGCTTATCTCCAGCAGATGGCATAGTATGATCGAAAAATGTATTAAAATAACTCAGTTTACATTCCAATCTATTTAGAGGCAATAATGACACATCCCTTGATGGGCATCCAACCTGGAATCAAAATCGCCGTGCAGGCCTCGCCTGAACCCACCACGGAAGATATCCAATTCATCCAACAAATGGGGATCGACTACGTCGTTTTGTGGACGGGGGCAGACAAGGCCAGTTATGAGTATTACGCCAGCCGCCGGAAGTTATATGAGGACGCTGGCATTAAGGTGTATGGCTTTGGTGATTCAGATGTCCATAACCAGGATGCCATCGTTCTAAATCTGCCCAACCGTGATGCAAAGATTGAGGAATATAAAGCTCACCTTCGGAATCTGGGCAAGGCTGGCATTCCCTATACCACGTATGCGCACATGGCCAATGGCATCTGGAGCACAGAGCCGGAATATACCCGCGGCCATGCCAGGGCGCGCGCCTTTGATGTGGCCAAAGCGGACGCGGGCCATTGGGTGGGCACGGAATATCACATGCCCTTATCCCATGGGCGGCGCTATTCCCAGGAAGAAATTTGGGACAACTACACCTATTTTATCCAGCAGGCGGCTCCGGTGGCCGAGGAGGCCGGCGTGCGCATAGGCATCCACCCGGATGATCCGCCGGTGCCTGAGCTGGCCGGTGTGCCGCGCTGCATCTTCAGTAATTTTGATGGCTACAAGCGGGCGCTCGAAATCGCTGATAGCCCCAACGTGGGCATCTGCCTGTGTGTCGGTTGCTGGCTGGAAGGTGGCGACCTGATGGGGAAAGATGTTATCGAGACGATTCATTATTTTGGCGAGAGGAAAAAATTATTTAAAGTCCATT
>JAJYIW010000029.1 GCA_021789855.1 Chloroflexota bacterium
TTTCACCTGAGCCGACCAAAATAGAGATGCGCGGCTCTTATGCGCAACCCAACGCCGACACATTGTATACGGCCTATTTCTGGGTGCATGGGATTGGGGAAATCGTGACCGCCCTGTGCTCAGCCGGTCTGCGGATCGAATTCCTACACGAGTTCCCCAAGGTCTACGACGCCCTTCCGACCAGCCTGCGGACGGCCTTGGGCCAATTTGAAACCCTGGTTCTCCACGATTGGGCCATCCCAAACACGTTTTCCCTGCGCGCGTCCCTGCCTATGCGCCGGGAATAGCCTCCGGCGGGATCGGGACAATTTCGAGGCGGATGCTGCCTGCGCTGGCTGGCTCGTCCAGGAAAAAGACGACACGGTTCACATCCTTCAAACCATCCTCGAACTCGATATCATGGTACAGCTCGACCCTGGCGCTGATCGTGTCGGCCGGGTAGCCTACACGTAACTCACCCCGCATGCCTTTGATCAGGACCGCGCCGTCTCCCTCGACCACCGGGCTGAAGGTGGTCAGGGCCGTCTCAAAGCTGCCAGGGCCATTAATAAAGCTGAAGCTGTCCTCGAGCTCCACCCAGCCGGCGTTGAGCGCCACGCCGTCTCCCGAATTCCGGTGAAGTTCCAGCCGCCTTTCGAGCGATTTTAAACCGGCCGCCTTGGGGTAAGCATCTTTAAGGTCCAGCCTGAGCATATCTTTCTCATCGGTTGAGGTATGTTCCAGCAGCTGTGCGGCAAACGTATCCCCGGCCGGTTGGAGCTGGCCGTTGGGCACGGGCACCGGATGACCCAGCGATGAAGTTACGAAGAAGTCGTATCGTTCGGGGCCAAAATAACCCAGGTTATACTTCCCACAGCCAATATCGCTGATCAGAGCCTCCTGGCCGGCCTGGACGATAAACGAGCCCACATCGTTATGGTTATGCATTTCACCGTTGTGGCCCCCCTTGGCTGCCAGTACGAGCGCGTCCGGATCAGCCGGGTCGCATCGCGCTATCATCCACATCATCCCGCTATACCAGTCGTGACGGGCAGGGGCTACGTGCGCGCCATCCGCTGTGGGCAGATCCCAGAACAGCGAGCGTAGCCGCCAGTTGAAATCGGCGTTTAATCCAGAATCTTCATTGCTGAAGGGTTCCCTGGCCAGGTCAAGCAGGCCTGGCAGGGCCAGGCGTCGACCAAGGAAGGCCAGCATGGCGCTGATAAAGCTGGCATGGCGTGGGGCGTCAGAAAAATTGACGTAAGCGCCCGGGCTGAGCATGGTGTTCAGCGGAAAGGACGCGATCCTGCGCATCCTTTCACCGTCCATCAGAGACAGCCTACCATCCGTGCGCTGCTCCACCAGTTGGGCTATTAACGTATAAGAGCCAAAACCGTAGCTCCAATAGCCGGGGCCTTCACTCGTCCCGCCGTCCTCGTCAAAAGTGGACAGGTAATCCTCAAGCGAGCGCACGCCTTTCGCCAGGATGTCGGCCAGGCGGGCCGGGTCCGGCTCCAGGTAAATCGCGGCAGCCATCACCCCAGCGTTGCACACGGCAGTCCAGTTGTTCACCTTATGGTCGCGCGTATTCCCCAGCCACCAGAAATCGTGCCTGGTCAGGTAGGGGATAAACAGGCGCTGGTTAACCTCGTAGCGAATGCGTTGGCCGGCCTCTCGGGGCAACTCCATACCGATCAGGCTATCCACCTCGGCCAGATCAAAGCCCGTGCTGGCCGCGCCAAGATCAATATAGGGGTGCGCCACATCCGCCAGATCGGTGTGGTGCGCCGGGTAGACCCACGAGCTTTCTTCGCATATGGCCCAGATCACGTCCATCAGTGGGTCGAGGAAACGCCCCTGGTGCTCGAGGCATTCCCCCAGTACCAGGTCGCGCATCATCGTCCGCCGGTGATAATAGGGATCTTCATAACCTTCGCGCATACCGCTCCGCTTACATTCCAGCCATAAGGAAGCAGGCAAGGAGGGGATGGGTTCACGGGCGGCCTGTTCGGCTGCCCGGATCCAGGCGATTGTGCTCCGCTCGCCCAGGCGAGCCCGCGCTCCAGCCCACGCCTGCCGGTCGGCAGCGGGCGGGAAGGGCGGTCTATAACTCACTTCTCGCAGAATGGTTTCGATATCGATTGGATGGGTGTGGGTAAGCATTTTTTACCTTTTTAATAAGTATACTACGGCAAACCCCTTGATCTTTTAATAATTAATGAATATAATCATTAAGTATCCTAATCATTAATATAGTTAATCGTCTGGGAGAAGATCTGTGGAAAAAACGACAACCAATGAGCTAGTCCGTCAGGCTATCGATCGCTTTTGGGAGAGCGTGCCCTCTTCCTGGAGCACGGTGCGCTTCAACTTGCGTTCGATCGCCTCGGAACATTTCGATATCAGCGTCGAGCAGTTCAGCATCCTGCGCCATATCCGCAAGGGAAGTAAATCGATCAGCGAGCTGGCAGAAGCCAAGCAGATCAGCCGGCCGGCCATCAGCCAGGCGGTGGACCTGCTGGTCGACCGCGGCTTTATCTCTCGCACGCAGAGCACCCAGGACCGCCGCTGGGTTGACCTGGAGCTGACTCAAACCGGCAATGACATGCTGACGGCTATCTTCGATAGAAACAGCGAATGGATGGAATCCAGGCTGGACGCACTCAGCCCGGATGAGCTGGCCCGCCTCATCTCAGGCCTGGAAGTATTGAAGAAAGTCTTGGATAATTAATTCACCCCTTTTTGTTTATTCTTATGAACCCTATACGCAAGATATTCCCATTTCTCAAGCCTTATTGGAAGATTGCGGCGCTCTCCCTGATCCTGCTGACCATCCAGGTCGTTTCGGATCTGTCCATCCCGCGCCTGATTGAACGCATCATCGACCAGGGCATTCGCCTGCACAGCATGAACACAGTTCTGCAGACCTCGGTGATCATGCTCAGCCTCTCAGTCCTCAGCACCGTGATGGCCATCGGCAATAATATTTACTCCATCCGGGTAGGCGAAGGCATCGCTCGTGATCTGCGCGAAGCCGTCTTCGTCAAAATCCAATCCTTCGCTTATGGCGATATCGACCATTTCACCACTGGGCGCCTGATGACGCGCCTGTACAGCGATACCGGCGCCGTGCAGCGTGTGTTCCAGGTCACCCTGCGTATCGGAACCCGCGGCCCATTCATGATGATCGGCAGCCTGATCCTCATGATCAGCACCAGCCCCGGGCTGGCCTTAACCATGCTGCCTTTGCTGGTCATCAGCTCGGCGGTGATCATCTACTTCAGCTTCAAGATGGAACCGCTTTTCCGCAACGTCCAGTTTAAATTGGACCGTCTGAACACCGTGCTCCAGGAAAATATCTCCGGCGCGCGCCTGGTCAAGGCCTTCGTCCGCGATGAGCACGAGAGCGAGCGCTTCGAAGAAGCAAACCAGGACTACACCCAGCGCAACATCGACGTGATGCAGCTCATGGCCACCCTGTCCCCCATCTTGACCATACTCATCAATATTGGAATCGTGCTGGTCATTTATTATGGCGGCCTCCAATCGATTCAAGGCAGCATGACCACCGGGCAAATTGTGGCCTTTACCAATTACCTGCTCTCCACCATGTCGCCGTTGTTGATGATGGTCAACCTGTCCAATACCTGGGCGAATGGGATTGCCTCCGCCCGCCGCATCAATGAGGTGCTCGACCGGGTTCCCGAAGTGCTGGATGATCCCGAAGCGGTTCCCCTGCCCGAGACGGCCCAACCCCGCGTGGTCTTCCACGACGTGATGTTCCATTATAATGGCAGCACCGATTACACCGTGCTGGATGGAATCAACCTGGTGGCCGAGCCGGGCCAGACGGTGGCCATCCTCGGTGCGACCGGCGCGGGCAAGTCCTCCCTGGTCAACCTTATCCCCCGCTTCTACGATCCCAGCCGGGGTGAAATCACCATTGACGGGGTCAACATCCGTAAAATTCAACAAGAGTCCCTCCTGGCGCACGTGGGCATCGTTCCCCAGGAGACCATCCTCTTTTCCGGCAGCATAGCGGACAACATTCGCTACGGCTGCCCCGAGGCGACGGATGACGAGGTCATCGCCGCCGCTAAAGCTGCCCAGGCACACGATTTCATCATGCGCCTTCCAGAGGGGTACGGCACGCACGTGGAAGAACGCGGGGTCAATCTGTCTGGCGGCCAGAAGCAGCGTATTGCTATCGCCCGCGCCCTGGTCACCCAACCAAAGATTTTAATCCTGGACGACAGCACCAGCTCGGTCGATGTGGAAACAGAAACGAAGATTCAAGATGCCCTTCAAACCATCATGCATCACCGCACCAGCTTCGTGGTAGCGCAGCGCATCAGCACGGTGCTTAACGCCGATAAAATTATCGTCATCGACAAAGGCCAGCTGGCAGCGGTCGGCACCCACGCTGAGCTGATCAAAACCAGCCCAATTTACCAGGAAATCTATGACTCGCAATTGGGGGGTGGTATTCGCGAAGAAAAAGACGTCCCACCCGTGGTGGAAGGAGATTATCGTTATGTCTAACCAGCCTGTTTCCAGTGATGAACGCCCCCGGGTGGGGCTGATGGCGGGCAGAGGGGGCGCCGCGATGCGGCCCAGGGTCATTGAAAAAGCAAATGACCCCCGCCAGGCCCTTGCCAGGCTGTTGCCTTATCTCTCCCCATACAAATTCGGCCTGGTGTTGGTGCTGTTAACCGTTGTGATCTACACTCTGCTGGGGTTGGTGGGCCCTTACCTGATGGGCGAGGCCATCGATAAGTATATCGGCGGGAAGGATCCCGCCGGGCTGCTCCGGATTGCCCTGCTGATGCTGGCATCTTACCTGTTGAATAACGTCTTCCAGTGGCTGGCTAACTGGTGGATGGCCAGTATTTCACAGAAAGCGCTCCAGGGCCTGCGGCGCGACCTGTTCCAGCACCTCCAGACCCTTTCTATCGGTTTTTTCGATACGCATTCGCCGGGCGAGCTGATGAGCCGCCTGACCAACGATATCGACGCCATTAACCAGGCCGTTTCGCAGAACGTGACTTCGCTTCTGGCCAGCGTGCTCACCATGGTGGGCATCCTGATTACCATGTTCATCATCAATCCCTGGCTGGCTCTGGCGACCCCGCTGGTGGTGCCGCTCTTCCTGTGGTTCACCGAATTTATCGCCAGCCACACGCGTAAAGGCTTTCGAGACCTGCAAAAACAGCTGGGTGGGATGAACAACGTGATTGAAGAATCGATCAGCGGCCAGAAGGTGGTTAAGGCTTTCCGCCGCAACGAGTCGGTCATCGAGGCCTTCCACGCCCAAAACCAGGCGGTTTACGATGCATCGGTCTATGCCAACACCTATGCCATGATGCTGATGCCCCTGAGCAACGTGCTGGGCAACTTCTTCGTCATTGTGCTGGCCGCGTTAGGCGGCTACCTGGCCCTGGGCGGCCTGGTCAGCGTAGGCACCATTGCGACCTTTATCATGTACGGGCGGAACTACGTTCAACCCGTGCAGCAGCTGGCCAACATGTACAACGCCATCCAGGCGGCCCTGGCCGGCGCAGAGCGGGTATTCGAGTTGATCGACACGCCTCAGGAAACCGCTGACGTGCCCAATCCCCTGCCCTTTGAGGCCACCCAAGGGCATGTGCGCTTCGACGATGTCCGTTTTGGCTACTCGCCCGAGATCCCGATCATCAAGTCCATGAGCCTGGAAGCCCGCTCAGGCCAGACCATCGCCCTGGTGGGACCCACCGGCGCTGGCAAGACCACCATCATCAACCTGCTCACCCGTTTCTATGAGATCCAGAGTGGTCAGATCACCATCGATGGCAAGGACATCCGCGACGTGCGCAAAGCGGACCTGCGGAAGAAGCTGGGCCTGGTGCTGCAGGATACTTTCCTGTTCTCCGATACGGTCATGGAGAACATTCGCTTTGGGCGGCTGGGCGCCACCGATGAAGAGGTCATCCGCGCCGCCGAAATGGCCGACGCTGACCACTTCATCCGCCTGATGCCCGATGGTTACCAGACCATGCTGTCTGAGCGCGCCAGCAACCTCAGCCAGGGCCAGCGCCAGCTCCTGGCCATTGCCCGCGCCATCCTGGCCGACCCGGACATCCTGATCCTGGACGAAGCCACCAGCAGCGTCGACACCCGCACCGAGGCGCGCATTCAAAAGGCGCTCCTGCGCCTGATGCAGGGACGCACCAGCTTCGTAATCGCCCACCGCCTGAGCACCATTCGCGACGCCGATAACGTGATTGTGATTAACCATGGCGAGATCGTCGAGCAAGGCACTCACCAGGAGCTGCTGGACAGGCGCGGTTTCTACCACCACCTTTACTTGAGTCAGTTCAAAGGGCAAGCTATTTGACCCCTGGTTCTTTTTTTTACGCCGGAAACCCGTTATAATGAGGGCTCCGGCGTTTTTTTTATCGGCCTGTCGCTCGACTGCAGGGTGCAGTCGCCAGGTCATTTTAATGAGTAATCCCCCTGACGGCCAAAGCGCCGGTTGTCTCCCCGCGTTAGCCATCGCAAAGAAGGACGATTACGGGGAATGAAAGGGGGGTCTCCCAGGAGCTGTTTTGTGATCCTATCCATCGAACATCTATCCAAATCCTTTGAATATTATAAAAAAGAGCTCGGGTTGAAAAACTCAATCCGCAACCTGTTTTACCGGGAAAAACTGACCAAAGAAGCCGTCCGCGATATTACCTTTGAGATTGGCGAAGGGGAAATGGTCGGTTTCCTGGGGCCTAATGGAGCCGGCAAGACCACCACCCTCAAGATGCTCTCAGGCATCCTGCACCCCACGGCGGGCACCGCATCGGTGATGGGATATACCCCCTGGGAGCGAAAAAAAGCATTCAAGATGCAATTTGCCATCGTGATGGGCCAGAAGAACCAGCTCTGGTGGGATCTGCCCGCCAACGAGTCCCTCTATCTCAACAAGTGCATCTACGAAATTGACGACCCTACCTACCAGGCGAACCTGGCCGAATTGACCGAGCTGCTCGACGTCAAAGACCTGCTCAACGTCCAGGTGCGCCGCCTTTCATTGGGCGAACGGATGAAGATGGAACTGATCGCGGCCCTGATCCACAAGCCCCGGCTAATTTTCCTGGACGAGCCAACCATCGGGCTGGACATCCTGTCACAGCGTAAGATACGGGAATTCCTGAAATATTACAACCAGGTGCAGCGCGCCACCATCATCCTGACCAGCCATTATATGGAAGACATCGAAGACCTGTGCCGGCGCGCCATCATCATCAACCAGGGCCGCATCGTGTTTGACGGCGACCTCGCGCGGGTGAACGGCGTGTTCGCGCAGTCCAAGGTGATCCGGTTACAGCTTTCCAGCCAGGTCAGCCGGCAGACCCTGGCCGAGTTCGGCGAGGTTAAAGAGCTTTCCTCCTACAACGCCACCCTCGAGGTTCCGCGCCAGGAGGTCAAGGAACGCTCCAAGGCCATCCTGGACCGGCTCCCCGTGGTCGACTTCACCATTGAGGATATCCCGGTGGAGGAAGGCATCGCCCTGCTCTACCAGCGCCAGGCCACCGGCCAGCCAGCCCCCATCGAGGCCTAGCATGCGCTTCCTTAAGAAATATACCCAGGTGTTTGAGCTGGGGTTCCAGACAGCGCTTGAATACCGGCTGAACTTCCTCATCTCGTTGATCAGCGCCGCCTACCCCATTTTTATCCAGAGTTTCCTGTGGACCGCCATTTATGCCAGCTCTTCAGGGGGCGTGGTCTATGGCTACACCTACCGCCAGATGATCGCTTACACCTTCCTGGCCGGGCTGGTATCGCGCATCGTCCGCACCGGCTTTGAGTACGATATCATGGACGATGTCAAGAACGGCAAGTTCAGCCGCTTCCTGGTGCAACCGCTGGGTTATTTCCCCTACCGGCTGTCCAATTACCTGGGCCAGAAGCTGCCTAACCTGGGCATGATCCTGGGCATCCTGGCCGTGGTGCTGATCGGGTTGAACGCCTTCTGGGGGGTTTCGCTGGAGGCCATGCGCATCCTGGCGTTCCTGGGCGCCCTGGCGCTGGCGGTCGCCTTGAATTTTCTCATCTTTTATTGTTTCAGCGCCATCGCCTTCTGGGTTGTAGAGATTGGCTTTCTATTTGAAGGTATCCGCATCGTCACCGTCTTGCTCAGCGGCGGCATCTTCCCCCTGGATGTGTTTGGCCCGCGCTTCGTGCAGGTGATGTCCTTGCTGCCGTTCAAATACACGGTCAATTACCCGATCAACGTGCTCAACGGCCAGGTTGCGCCCGACCAGATTGCGCCGGGCCTGCTGATCCAGCTTATCTGGATCGGTGCGTTCCTGCTCATTGCCAACCTGCTGTGGCGGGTGGGCAGCCGGCGTTACGTGGCGGTAGGAGGCTAAGTGAATCAGGCCCTGCGCGAAATCAAGAAACACCTGCTCATTTACCTGGTCTTCATCAAGAACAGCCTGATCGCCCAGATGGAATACCGGGTTAATTTCATCGGCAACATGGCCATGGAGACCGGCTACCTGTTCGTCAAGCTGGCCTACGTGGTGGTGGTCTACCGTTCCGGGGTCACCATCAACGGCCTCTCGCCCGATCAAATCCTGCTCTTCATTGGCACTTTCGTCACCCTCACCGCAACCTACGCCGGCCTGTTCATGATCAACAATTTTGGCCTACGCACCAAAATCAAGGACGGCGACCTGGACCTGCTTTTGACCAAGCCCGTCTCGCTGCAGTTCATGGCCACCCTGCGCCAGGCCGACCTGACCATTTTCGGCGTGGATGCCATCGCCGGGCTTATCATGGTCGGCATCGCCTGGTCGCGCCTGGGCATCCCCTTCTCCTGGTATAACGCAGCGGGGTTTGTCTTCTTTATGGTCATCAGCGTGCTGGTGAGCTACAGCCTGTTTCTGCTCCCCATCCTGTTATCCTTCTGGTTCACCAACATTTCTGCCCTCGCCGAGATCACCGATTCGTTCTGGGACTTTAATAACATGCCCATGGACATTTATAACCGCTGGATCCAGGCCATCGGCATCTTCATCCTGCCCATCTTTGCCATCGCCAACTTTCCCCCCATGTTCTTGTTGCACAAGATGCCGCCCGTCATCCTGGCCTGGTCGGTGCTGCTGCCGATGCTCTTGCTGCTGCTGGTCCGCCTGTTGTGGCGCAAAGGCCTGAGGAACTACAGCAGCGCCAGCAGCTAACTTTTTGGCCTCTGGATCAGCACCTCCGCCGTTATACCCAGGCAAGGGGTGATCCGACTCTTCTGGGGGAATCAGAGTACAATATGCCGAACATATCCTTTGCCAGGAGCCAGATCCCCTTATGCCCGAACCCCAGAACACGATGAGTGAAAAAATCGTTTTTGTCACCGGAGCCACCTCCGGCATTGGGGCTGTCACGGCCCGGCGGCTGGCGGCATTGGGCGCCACCCTGGTCATGGTCGGGCGCGACCGCGAAAAAAGCGACCGGGTGGCCAACGACATCCGCCAAAGGACTGGCAACAGCAAGGTGATCTACCTGGTGGGCGACCTGTCCTCCCAGAAAGACCTGCGCCGGCTGGTAGACGAATTTAAAAACCATTTCGACCGCCTGGACGTGCTGGTGAACAACGCCGGGGCAGTCTTTCTTTCTCGCCACGAGTCCGTCGATGGGATTGAAATGACCCTGGCGCTCAATCACCTCAATTACTTCCTTCTCACCAACCTGCTCATGGATCGGTTGATCGCCAGTGCGCCTGCGCGCATTGTCAACGTCTCTTCCGCGGCGCACAACGGTGCACGCTTAAACTTTGACGACCTCGAAAACAAGAAGGGGTATAACGGGATGCGCGCCTACGGCCAGTCCAAGCTGGCCAACCTGCTTTTCACCTACGAGCTGGCGCGCCGGCTGGAAGGCAAGGGGGTCACCGTCAATGCGCTTCACCCCGGCTTTGTGGCTTCCAATTTCGCCAAGAATAACCTGGGCATCCTCAGGCCGCTCATGTCCTTGATCCAGCTCGCTGCGATCAGCCCCGAAGAAGGCGCGCAGACCAGCTTCTACCTGGCCACTTCGCCCGGCGTAGAAGGCGTCAGCGGGAAATACTTTATCAACCAAAAGGCGGTGTCCTCTTCCCCCGCTTCCTATGATGAAGCCGCCGCCCGGCGCTTGTGGGAAACCAGCGAGCAGATGACCGGCCTGGCCGCTGCCCGCTAGCGGCGGCTTAATTCCTCGTAAACCTGTTCGTAATACAGCACCGCATCCACCGGCGTGTTGGCTGGAATGTGGTTGCCCACGGCCATGAAGAACCCCGGGTAAGCCTTACCGATCGCCATGCAGCGCTCCACTTCAGCCCGGATGTCCGCCTGTTTCCCATTGAGCAGGATGCGCGTGTCTGCATTGCCGATAAAAACGTGGGTGCGCCCGTACCTCTGGGCGATATACGCCATGTCCGTGGTCGGTTCCATCACAAAACCATGGATACCGCAGGCCGCCAGGTCATCCACGAATTGGGTGTAGTTGCCATCCGAAGTGAACATGATCTTCTTGCCCGAGTCGAGCAAGGGGGCAAACAGCTTGCGGTAGTTGGGGAATAAGTATTTGCGGTACCAGCCAGGCGCCATAAACGGCCCTGAGCTCCACACGATGTCGTCGTGTACCATCACCACGGGCACGTCCGCCTCCCCCAGGGCTTCGAAAAACTGGCCGATCCAGGCGGCGTAGCGATTCTCAAGCTCGCCGAACGCCTGGAGATCGGTACCGGCTGCCAGCAGGAGCATGTTCCAACCGAACAGGGCAATCAACCCCGAGATGCCGGTGACGTAGACGCCGGTCATGGTCACCAGGTCGGGCGTTTCGCGCGCCTGGGTGCGGTAGGACTCTTCAAAACGCGCCTTCCAGAGGGCTTGATCGATTGGGCCGTACGTCTCGTAAAAGTTCAGCGCCAGCACCTCTTCCGGGGTCTTGAACGGGCAGTAGATCGTATCACGCCGGTCGACCCCCTCCGCTTCATACTCGGCGTGGCCCATGTCGGTGCGCTGGCTGCCAAATACCTCTTCGCCGATCAGAGTCGACCAGCGAAAATCGAAATTCCAGGCCTTCATCAGGGCCAGGGAAGCCTGCGCCTGTTGGTCTGCCGGGCTGTGCGGGCCGACCTGGAGGCCGGTAACGCGCCGGACCAGCTCCCAATGGCGCTCGACCGAATACTCAGTATGCGGCACCCGCCCGGGCATTTGCATGTGAATCGCAGCCCAGCCATCTTCAAAACTCATACGACCTCCAGGGAACCCGCGAGAGAACAGTCTAATTATAATAGCGTTCTATCCCCCTACTGGTCACCTGGATGTGATCTGGCCGCAAGCGGTCATGTTGGCCCACCTGGCCATGATGGCCGGACGCGCGGGGTCATGCTCAAGGGCCTGGCCGGTCATACCGAAGCCAATGGCTCAAACAACCTGCACATCGCAGCTTTCCCGCTCAGCCAGGGATAATCTTCAATCGTCTTCGTTACTGGCCAGCCCAACGCGCCGCCCGCCGTGGCGATATTTCTCCTGGTACATGGACTCGTCGGCGCGCTTGAGCACCTGCCTCAGGTCGCTATCGAAGGTCGCCACGGCCATCCCAATCGACAGGCTGATCGGCAGGCCGCCCGACATGGCGTTCACCTTTTGCAGTTCCAACCGCACGCGCGCCAGGCTTTTGACAGCCTGGGTGCGATCTGTTTTGGGCAGCAATATAGCAAATTCATCCCCACCGATCCGGGCGATCACATCTTCGCGGCGGAAGACTGATTTTAATATCCCTGCCACCCGCCGGATGAGCTCGTCACCCGCACTGTGGCCCAGGTTATCATTGGTCTGTTTCATATTGTCAATATCCAGCATCAGGATGCCCAGGGGATAATTTCTCCCGCCTTCCAGCTTGTTCAATTCCTCTTCAAAATAAGCCCGGTTATACAGGCCAGTCAGCGTATCGTGGTAACTGGCAAACACCAGCCGGGCTTCCACCAGTTTCCGTTCCGTAATATCCTGGGCATACCATAAGACCAGTTCAGGAATGCCTTCCTGGGTTTTACTGATGACTTTCGCTGTGATATGCAGCCAGCACCACTGATCCTGGTAATTGCGGGAACGCATCTCGACCTCAACGGTATCCCCTTGAGGCGCCGTGCGCAAAAGGCGCCGCGCGTTCTTGTAAGCATCCTGGTCATCCGGATGGATAGACGCCTCGATCTGGCTGAATTCAAGGGTCTTTTGCCCTTCTGAAAAATGGCCAAAGAAAGTCATGGCATCCTGGTTAGCAAACACAACCCGTTTATCCACCCAATTGACCATGTACAAAATGCCTGGGATCATTTCCAGCGCCAGGCGGTAGTTCTCGAACGTAGCCAGTGGAGGCTCGACAACTGGGGCCGGCGGGGGTTCGGCTTTTACCGGGCGGGAGATAACCCCGTTGATCCATTCTCGCCAGGTCTTATGTTCTTTTACTCCAGCCTCGATGATTAATGTCATAATTTCTTTCCCACAATGGATCGACTGTGTTGGTTCGTGTTATGGCTATTATTGTATGCCAATTTTGATTCACGATTAACACAACAAGTCCTGCTGCTTTTCAAGATGCAATATTCATGCTAAGGTGCTGGCTGTAAGCAAAAAACCAAAGGTATAATGGGCGCATGTCGGATAAATACCAAATTCTACTCACCAATGACGATGGAATCCAATCCCCCGGCCTGTGGGCGGCAGCCGAAGCGTTATCCAGCCTGGGCTTTGTCCATGTGGTAGCGCCGCGCGAGCAATCTTCGGGGGTCGGGCGCAGCCTGCCTTCCACATCAGATGGCAAGATCAACTCACAAACCCTGCACGTCCTCGGTCGGGACTGGACGGTTTATGCGGTCGGCGGCACGCCGGCGCAAGCGGTATTGCACGCGGTGTTGGAAATCATGCCTCATCCACCCCACCTGGTCGTTTCGGGGATCAATTACGGCGAAAACGTCGGCTCTGGCGTCACCGTGTCTGGAACGGTCGGGGCCGCCCTGGAAGCCGCTTCGCTGGGCATTCCTGCCATGGCGGTATCTTTGCGCACTCACCCAGACCATTACCTGTCTTATTCAACCGAGGTGGATTTCTCTCCCGCCAGGCATTTTGTCACCCTGTTTGGCGAGCGTTTACTTGAAAAGCGCCTGCCCGAAGACGTGGACGTTCTCAAGGTGGATATTCCTGACTCGGCTACCGTGGATACCCCGTGGGAAATCACCCGCCAGGCGCGCCACCGCTATTTCAAGGCCCTGCGACCACGGCGCACGGATTGGTCTGAACCGGCTGAAATCGGTTTTGAGATAGAAGTAGACCCGCATGAGCTGCCAG
Organism: Chloroflexota bacterium; assembly: GCA_021789855.1. GTDB lineage: Bacteria > Chloroflexota > Anaerolineae > Anaerolineales > Anaerolineaceae > JAJYIW01. The sequence goes on from JAJYIW010000029.1 coordinate 13,332, forward strand.
CCGATTGTGATATCTACGCCCTGCTGGTCAAGCAGGTCGTATCGGTAACCCCCCTTAGCATCGATTTAACCTCGCGCGTGGATCTGAGCGCCCTGCAACAATGGTTGGATAAAAAATAAAGGCCCTAGACGTTGAAACGGATATTGAGGATATCTCCATCTTTAACAATATAATCCTTGCCTTCCAGGCGCAGCTTTCCCTTGGCTCGCCCTTCCGCCATGCCCCCCAGGGCGATTAAATCCGTGTAGGCAATCACTTCCGCGCGGATAAATCCTTTTTGCAAATCGGTATGAATTTCCCCCGCCGCCTCCGGCGCTGTTGCGCCCCGCCGGACGGTCCAGGCGCGCACCTCGTCTGGCCCTACGGTGAAAAAGGATTCCAGCCCAAGCAAGTCATAGGATAAACGGATCATCCGGTTCAGGCTGGGCTCGCTGATGTGGTATTCCTCCAGGAAAAGCTGGGCTTCATCCTCAGGTAACTGGGCAATGTCCATTTCCAGCTTGGCCTGGAGCGCCACCACCCGGGCATGGAGGTGATCATAAGCGATGGCGGGCTCAGCCTGTCCCTCTGACAGATTCAGCACCACCAGCACCGGTTTACGCGTGAGAAAGCCATATCCCGCCAGCGATTTTTCCTCCTCTGCGCTAATGGCCAGGTCGCGCAACGGTTTCTCTTCCGATAGGGTCGCGTGAAAGCGTTCGAATAAGGCCGCCTCGCGCTCGATAATCGTCTTATCGCGGCCGCCCCCCTTCTTCCTTTCTTCCGCCAGGCGCTCAAGCTTACGCTCGACCGCAATTAAATCGTTGAGGAGAAATTCGCCATCCATCGCCTGGATGTCACGTACCGGATCGATGCTGCCCGAGGGATGGGGGACGACGTCATCCTCGAAGCTGCGGACGACATGGATGAACCCATCCATCTGGGTCAACTGGTTAAGCAGCGTGCCTGAGATTCCGGTTTTTTCAGCGCTACCATCCAGCCCGGCAATGTCGGCATAAGTGACCTTGGCATAAATGGTCTTCTTGGGCTTAAACATGGCGGATAAACGGTCCACCCGGCTATCGGGTACCTCCACCACGCCGGTGTGAATTTCAATTTTACCGCTGGCAATGCCGGTGGGTTGTTGCCCTCGGGTGAGGGCGTTAAATAATGTAGTTTTCCCTGACTGTGGCAGGCCTATAATTCCAAGTCGCATGGCTTTTCTCTATCTGGTAAAAGTCTTGACCGAAACCTTAGATTTCGTTATACTGTAATCACCCTCGCCGGAGTGGCGGAATTGGCAGACGCGCACGACTCAAAATCGTGTTCCCTCGGGAATGTGGGTTCGATTCCCACCTTCGGCACCTCGCTCTGGCTTTAATCACTGAGCCAACGTATTATAACACGCCCGCTATCCTTCCTTGGACGGGCGGTTTTTAAAAATTGAGAATAGTGGAATTGGAGGAACGAATGCCTGAGCTCAACGATATCCTGGCCATTATTCTTGGCGGAGGAAAGGGGAGTCGGCTTTACCCTCTGACGAGAGAGCGTTCCAAACCGGCTGTTCCAACGGCTGGAAAGTACCGCCTGATTGACATTCCCATCAGCAACTGCATCAATTCCCAAATTTACCGCATCGCCGTCCTGACTCAATTCAATTCCGTTTCGCTGCATCGTCATATTGCCCGCACCTACAATTTCGACGCCTTCCATACCGGGTGGGTTCAAATTTGGGCGGCGGAGCAAACCATGCAAAGCGTGGACTGGTACCAGGGCACCGCCGATGCCGTGCGCAAGCAGTTAGGGCAAATCCTTTCCACACAGGCTCCCTACACCCTCGTCTTGTCTGGCGACCATCTCTACCGCATGGATTATGCAGCCATGGCGGAATTCCATTGGAAAAATAAAGCCGATATCACCGTTTCGGTCCAACCTTCCAGCCGCCAGGATGCTTCCCGCTTCGGCATTCTCAAGCGATCCGCCGATATGCGCATTTTGGATTTTACCGAAAAGCCTAAGGATCCTGCGCTCCTCTCAAAGTTTGTCAGTAGAAATGACCCCGATTTGCCGTACCTGGCGTCAATGGGGGTCTACTTGTTCAATACCGATGTCCTGATTGACCTGCTGGCGAATACCGCCTTCGATGACTTTGGCAGCCACGTCATCCCCGCGGCAATTTCAACCCATTCGGTGTTTGGGTTCGATTTTGATGGGTATTGGGTCGATATCGGCACCATCCGGTCGTTCTACGAGACGAACCTGCAGTTGACCTTACCCAACCCCCCTTTTAACCTGTTCGATCCGGTTCGCCCGATTTATACCCATCCTCGTTTCTTACCGGGATCGCGGATAGAAAACAGCCAGTTGATCCAGGTGCTAATCGCAGAAGGTTGTTGTGTCGATAATGCGACCATTACCCATTCCATCATCGGGCTGCGCAGCCAGATTGCTAATGGCGCCGTCATAAAAGATAGCATTCTGATGGGTGCCGATTATTACGATACCCCCGAGCGGATGTTGCCCAGCGGGATTCCCATGGGGATTGGTCAAGGCAGCTATATCGAAGGTGCCATCATCGATAAAAACGTACGGATTGGGGCGGGTGTCATTATCAAACCCTTCCCCCGTGATAAGGATATCGACCGCGACAATTGGGTGGTACGCGACGGAATAGTGGTGATCCCCAAGCATACCGTCCTGCCGCCCGGAACGCATATCGAGCCGGGGGTGGAAAACTAAAAAATGAATGGAAATCCCTAGATTATCTAGGTGTTTTTCCTGGATATTTGGCTAAAATACGGTCACACGGTGCTGTAAAAATCCAATTTCTGGAGTTCTCCATGCAGAATGCCAGTCCGATCACGAGGGGAAACGTTCCAAGCGACATCAAAATATTCTGGCATACCCTGACCGCAGAAGAAGCCTTACAAAAACTCGATACACCCGTTCATACGGGACTGACAACGCCGGAGGCGCAGGCCCGTATAACCCGTTTTGGGCCAAACCAGTTGGTCGAGGCCAAACCGCCCTCGTTCCTCAGCCTGGTAGTAAACCAGGTCAAAAGCTTTGTGGTGATCTTGCTGATCGTGGCCTCCTTGATCTCGGCTTTACTTGGCGATTATATCGAAGCCGGCGCCATCCTGGCCATCGTGATCCTCAATGCGACCCTCAGTGTGATCCAGGAAAGTCGCGCCGAGGCAGCCATGGCCGCCCTCAAACGCATGGCCGCCCCCGTGGCGCAGGTGTTGCGGGATGGCCAGCGGGTGTCCGTGCCGGCAGCCCAACTGGTTCCCGGCGACCTGGTTTTCCTGGAAGCCGGCAACTATGTCCCCGCGGATGTGCGCCTGGTGGAAGCCTTTAATTTACGCCTGGAAGAAGCCGCCCTGACCGGGGAGTCGATGCCGGTCCAAAAGAACGCAGCAGTCGTATTAGAGGCGGATATTCCCCTGGGTGATCAGAAAAACACGGCCTTCATGGGCACGGTGGTCTCGTATGGGCGCGGGCAGGGCGTGGTCATCGCCACCGGGATGTCCACTCAGCTTGGCATGATCGCGACCATGCTTCAATCTGTCAAGGAAGAGAATACGCCGCTGCAAGCCCGCCTGGATAATCTCGGCAAGACGCTGGGGATAGGTACCCTGGTCATTTGCGCCGTGATCTTTATCCTCGGTCTCATCCGCTCAAACGGCAGCCTGCAAGAGATGATCAGCCTGTTTATGATCGCGGTGAGCCTCTCGATTGCGGCCGTGCCGGAAGGCTTGCCGGCAGTGGTCACCATCAGCCTGGCCCTGGGAATGCGTGAAATGGTCAGGCGCCACGCGCTGATTCGCCGCCTCTCTTCTGTTGAGACCCTGGGGTCAACCACCGTGATCTGCTCGGATAAAACCGGCACGCTGACCCAAAACGAAATGTCGGTGACCCGCCTGTGGGTGGGCGGGCGTGAGTACACCGTGTCGGGCAGCGGTTATAACCCGCAAGGAGAGTTCTTGCTGGACGGTAACCCCATCGATATGAGAGACCACCCGGCAGCTATGACTACCCTGTGGGTGGGTGTGTTGAACAACGATGCCCATCTTGAAGAAACCGGAAGCGCCGAAGGAGCGCCTACTTATCGCATCGTGGGCGATCCCACCGAGGGGGCCATCCTGGTCGCAGCGATCAAAGCGGGCGCCTTACCCGAGTCGGTCCTCCATGCGTTTCCTCGCACCGATGAAATCCCCTTTGACTCAATCCGCAAGCGCATGGTCACGGTTCATTCCATTCAAGAGCCCAACCCGGCAGATATCTCGCCGGTCAATGACGCCGAAAAACACGAGTGGGTGGCGGTGACGGTCAAAGGCGCGCCCGATGTGGTGCTGGATCTGTGCAACCAGTACCAGGGGTTGGACGATGAGCCGCACCCGATGGATGCCGCGACTCGCCAGCGCTTCTTGCAGGCCAATGACGCCATGGCTTATGAGGCCTTGCGCGTGCTTGGCCTGGCCTACCGCCTGTCGCCAGAGATGCCATCCATCCAGACAGGCGCTTTTTTTGAGCATAACCTGGTGTTTGCCGGACTGATCGGCATGATGGATCCCCCGCGCCAGGAAGCCAGCCAGGCGCTGGAAAAGGCGCGCCGGGCCGGAATCCGCACCGTGATGATCACCGGGGATTATGCCAACACGGCCAGGGCTATAGCGGAAAAGATCGGCTTGCTGCGGCCAGGTCGCCAGCTCCTGACCGGCGCAGAGCTCAACCAGATCAATGACACCGCCATGCTCGAGGCCGTCAGGGTGACAGATGTGTACGCCCGAGTCAGCCCCGAGCACAAGATGCGTATTGTGGATGCCTTGCGCGCCCAAGACGAGGTCGTGGCCATGACAGGCGACGGCGTGAACGATGCGCCAGCCATCAAAAAGGCGGATATCGGCATCGCTATGGGGATTACCGGAACGGATGTTGCCAAGGAATCCGCGGACATGGTGCTGACAGACGACAACTATGCCAGTATTGTCTCCGCCGTCGAACAAGGGCGGATTATTTACACGAACATCCGCAAATTTGTTTTCTTCATCATTTCTTCCAACCTGGCCGAAGTCATGATTATCTTCCTGGCTATCCTGGCCGGGCTGCCCTCCCCACTCACGGCCATCCAGCTCTTGTGGCTCAACCTGCTCACCGATGGCGCCCCGGCCCTGGCATTGGCGCTGGAAAAAGGCGACCCCGACACCATGCGCCGCCCTCCGCGCCCTAAAAACGAGTCGATTATCAACGGCACGATGACAGCGGGCATTATGATCCAGACGGTCGTCCAGACATTCGCAGTTTTAGCCGCCTTTGGCCTGGGGCTTTACTTTTACTTGCAAGAACAAGGAATCCCGGCTGGCGCCAATCCTTTGCTGGCGATCATCCAATACCATTGGGCAGGAATAATCAACGTTCAATCTGCGGAAACGATGGCGTTTCTCACCTTATCATTATGCGAGCTGTTCCGCGCTTATACGGCGAGGTCTGGGCGACTATCCATTTTCCAGATAGGGCTGTTTTCCAACCGTTACATGCAGGCGGCGGTGGCCTTTTCTATCGCCTTGTTGCTGCTGGTCGTTTGCGTACCATTCTTACAACCCGTCTTCAACACCCACCTGCCCTCCCTCAAAGAATGGGGCCTGGTGCTGGGGCTCGCGCTCATGCCAGCACTGGTAGAAGAACTGACCAAGTTATTCCTGCGCCTGAAGCAACCCATTAACCTGAGAGATTAGTTTTTTATTGACTCTGATGGGTTGAGTCAAATATTTGGATAGGTCGTTCCCCCGTGAGGAAAAATCAAGACTGAGGCGGTCTTCGGATAACGGCGCCTGGCTTGTTGGATGGCCGCTGGCAGGTCTTCATCAAAGGTGGCAAAAGGCAGGTGCCCTTTTACTACAATGGGAATAGTCGGCGCCACCAGGCGTAGATCTGCCCGGCGCATGGCTTGCAAGGCAAAGTAGAGGAAAAAACGATCCTCTTCCCCCATCCCATTGAGCTTGATTCGTGGAACCAGCCGGACCAGCAAGGGCGCCAACCGGCGCAATCCGCGTTGCCCAATGGGCAATTTTTGGTTCGCCAGGCCAAAAACGCCCACCCCTTCATCCGCTTTTATAACGGTGATCATCACTCCACCGGGTTTGACCGCCCGAATACTGTTAGCCAGTGCGGTCACCCCCTGGCGCAAGTCCTGATCCATCGGATGGGAGCCCACGATCACCACATCCGCCTGCTCCTGGATTGAAACGCCATAAAGCGCCATGCAGGTCTTGACGCCTTCACGGTGAGCAGCGATCGGGTCGCCTGCCACCACCCGCACAATCTTGAGTGCGCTGTCGACCACGGCATTGACGATAAAGACCTTGCCTTTGATCATCTGGCCGGCTTCTTCCAGGTCCTGGCGCATCGGGTTACGCTCGATCGGCTGGCCGACCATATTAAACGTTTCCGGTTGGCAGTTGATCGTGTGATTATGCGCGATGGTGGCTCGCCCGGCTACGCCCGGCACCAGGGCTTTATAACCTCCTCCAAAACTGGCGATAATATGCGGCTTGATACATCCGAGGGTAACCACCAGGTCAGCCATGGCTACCGTGCGATTAACCCAAACCGGGGTGCCTCGCCGGGTGGTGCCCAGGTAAACCATCCGGCTGAGATCGTCACAATCGGGATTCTCCCAGGATAATCCATCCAGGTCTGGACGCCCAATACGCCTGGCCAATTCTTCCGCCGTCATCGCACGGTGGACACCCAGGGCCGGGATAAGGGTCAAGTCTGGCATGTCCAACCCGGCGCGGGATAACTCCCTCAGCACGGGTGGAAAGAGCAGCTCCACTGGCGTTGGCCGGCTACTGTCATCGATTACCAGGGCTACTTTCATCCCGGGGCGGTAGAGAGAAATGAGCGGTGCGGAGCCAACCGGCCGGGACAGGCTTTCTACAACTTCGTTTTCGGCGTCACGGACAGGGGGAATGACCGCCGACTCCAGATAGCCGGCCACTTTCCACCCGGATGGCAAGACCAGGGGCAGCCGCTCTTTTCCCCAGGGCAAGCTGTAGCGCATCGAGGAATCATTTCCTTCAGAATTGTTCTGCAACATTTTCGCTGTCAATGGCCCCTTCGCCACCCAGCACGAATTTTTGCTCAGCCTGTTCGAGGCTATAATATTTTGGGTAGAAACCGAACTGCTCGTAAAAATCCAGCGCCTTATCATTACCCACTGCCACGACCAGACGACGCACCTTCACCCGGTGCCGATCCAGCCAATTGATGGCCCGCTGCATGAGGGCATGACCGATCCCCTGTTTGCGATAGGGCTCAATGACAAATAGCGACTCGATTTCCCCTTCATTTGCCGCCGATATGGTCGTGACGATGTAACCGATATAATCGTCCTCGTCTTTCAGCCTGACCAGATCCACCCGCATCAGGCCATTTTGAGCTTTTGCCAACAGGATCGCCTTCCTTTGTTGAAAAGTCATCCGGTCGTAATAAGCGGCAAAATGGCGCGATTTTCGCCGGTGGTAGCTATTTAGTTTGGCCCATAATGGACTGATCCAATCGAGTAGATCTTGATTTCCTTCAACAAATTCGATGTCCATAATCTCACCCAGTTTTCTCATCCATCCGATTACACTTTTTGAGCAAAAAAACACAATGAGCGGAAATAATGCCTACCATTTAATTTTATACGAGATTTTTATTTAAGGGATAATATTCCTGGCATCACGATTGAATGAATGCATCTCGACGCATCCCGTACCTGTTGTTATAATCATTCGTAATGAATGTGAATCCCCCAGTAAATGCGCCGTCACCCAAACAACCGTCAGAAGAAAACGAGGTGCCCATGGATCGCGAGCCATTTGGCCCGCCCGTACCTGATACTCAGAAAAGCAATAGCCTGTTGGTATTGCTCCTGCCCCTGGTCTTCTTAGCTGGGCTTGGCCTGGGTTATCTGTTGTGGGGCAAATCCAGCAGCAATGGCCCATCACCGGCGGCGGCAGTGACCCTGGCTACCAGCACGCCCACCGGACAAACGAAACGGTACACTATTCCCACCGCCGGCAGTCCATCGATGGGGCCGGCCAATGCGCCCATTACAATCGTTGAGTTCAGCGATTACCAATGCCCGTACTGCCGTAAATGGCATGAAGAGGTTTTTCACCGCTTGATGCAGGACTATCAAGGTAAGGTTCGCTTTGTTTACCGCGATTTTCCGCTCACCGGTCTGCACCCTGAAGCGGAAGGCGCCGCAGAAGCTGCTTACTGCGCCGGGGATCAAGGAAATTACTGGCAGTACCACGATCTGCTGTTCAGCGGTCAGGCTGAGCTGGGCATGTCCGGTTTCGATCAATATGCCAGGAGCTTGAACCTGGACTTAACCAAATTTGACGATTGTATGAATACCCACCGCTACCAGGCAACCGTACAGGCCAATTACAACTTTGCAGCCAACCTGGGAATCCAGTCCACACCTACCTTTTTCATCAATGGCCTGGCCATCGTCGGCGCCCAATCCTACGATGTGTTCAAACAGGTCATCGATATGGAGCTGGCTGGCAAAATTCCCAAGTAGGCTGGCCCGACCTTCCGAGGGAAAACATGAAAAAATTTATCGCCATCGCTGGCAATATTGGCGT
>JAJYIW010000254.1 GCA_021789855.1 Chloroflexota bacterium
ACAGGTGCGTGGGGCTCTCACCGATCTGACGGCGGCCATGCAAGGGGCAGGTGTTTTCATCGGCGACGCCGAAACGGACGGAGACCTCGAACGTCTGGCGCAGGCTGCCAGATTATCCGGTACCCATTTGTTGTGTGGGTCGTCTGGCCTGGCGAAGGCTTGCGCTGGCCCACCTCGGTCCGTTCAGGGGCTGAGGTGGCCCAGGCCGCGCCTGGCGGTGGTGGGCAGTCGCCACCCGGTATCCCAGACCCAGGTCGAGTTCGCCCGCCGGCGCGGGGTGAGGGTGCTTGAGGCGGCTGGGCTGGCAAGTGCAGCCGATCCGGGTGAAGCGCTTGAACAACTGGCGGCGGGCAGTGCAGATGGTTTATGCCGCCACCAGCCGGTGGTGATCTACCCGGGTAGGGCGGATCAACCTGCCATCGGAGAAGCCATCATGGCCGAGCGCCTGGGCCGGCTGGCGACCGAGGTGCTGCAGCGTGCGCCCGTCGGCGGATTATATTTAAGCGGGGGCGATACTGCCATGGCCGTTTGCCGTTCGCTGCGCGTAGCCGAATTAGAGCTGGTGGATGAAGTCCTTCCTGGATTGCCCTTATGCCGCTTCAACGGGGGTCTCTTCCCGGGTTTGACCGCTATCACCAAGGCCGGCGCATTTGGTGATGAATCCACACTCACCGACTTGCTCGATCTCCCTTAACAGAAGCCTTCATCCTGGGTAGGTTTGTAAATAACTCAGCAGGTGATCCCGCATCCCATCTCGCACCTGGCGAAAAGCGGCCAGCTTTTCTTCTTCGTTGCCCTCGCTTTTAGCCGGGTCGGGGTATCCAATGTGGACGCGCGTCCCTTTACCCAACCAGATCGGGCAATTTTCGCTGGCATCATCACAGACCGTGATGACGACATCGAAAGCACGACCTTTAAAGACGTTAACTGACTTTGAGACTCCGCTGTGGTGAATGCCTAATTCTTCCAATACGCGCAGCGCCAGGGGATGCACATAGCCGGCAGGTTGGGTGCCGGCGCTGAACGCCTGCCACCGGCCGGCCAGGAAATGGTTGACCAGCGCTTCTGCTATCTGCGAGCGGCAGGAATTTCCGGTACATAGGATGAGGACTCGTCTACAGCTCATGAGTCAATCAGACCCCTCACTTTTCCCAAGCTGGAAATGGTAGATCCGCAGCGTCCTGAATAAGGATTCAACCGGCTTCAACCATCGGATAGGGTGCAGCCGGGGCTCAGGCGGGTCCATGTATCCCCATTGATCCAGCAGGCGGATCCCTTCGCCCCAGCCTTCGATTTCCCTGCCGCGCCAGATCCCCCAGCGGCACTGAAAGCCCAGGCTGGCGGTTTGGAGGTTACTCACCAGGACATGCACCGGCGAATAAGCGTCGAAGACCAGTTCCGGGCCGCGAAACTGGTCAAGGAGAGTCCGGATCAACCATTTGACCTGGCCTCCCAAAAGGTACATGAACACCCCTTCGGCCAAAAACAGGAAATGCCGGTTGCGATAGGTATTCACTTCAGGCAGCCAGGCTTTATCGAGCACGGAATAAGGCAAGAGGTGATAATGCAGTTTTTCATCACTGATCAGGATACGCCTTATCTTAATGATCTCCGGTAGATCCAGGTCAAACCATTCCACCAGGCCATTATCCACGCGATCAAAACGCGTGTCGAGGCCGCATCCGATATGCACCACCACCGCTTTCGGGTAACGCGCCAGGAAACCTTGCGTATACCGGTCAAATTCCCGGTTGCGTAGAACGATCACCAGCTTGTTCGTTTCGTTCAAATGGAGTTTCTTGATCCGGGTATTGAATGGATAATCCATTTGGGACATCAGCGCAACCGCCTTTTCGTCCTGAATTAATGCATCTGGACGCAGTGTTTCCATCGCCCGGATGTAAAGGGTGACGAGGAGCGATTCGTTCACCTGATTAACCAGCGGCGTTGCAGCAATGGGTGTCGTCATCGTGTTGCACCTTATCCGTTTCCATCCACGCGAACGGCGACAATTTCGGGTTTTATTAAAAATAGCCGAGCACAGGATGCGGCTGGTAAGTTTCTTCTAACTGGTGAATTTCTTCCTGGGTGAGTTTGACCGAAACGGCCGCCGCAGCATCATCCAGGTGATTCATCTTGGTCGCGCCGATAATCGGTGAGGTGACCACTGGTTTGGAGAGCATCCAGGCCAGAGCGATTTGCGCCATGGGCAACCCGCGAGCTTCGGCTACTTCATAAACCCGCTGAGCGATCGCCAGGTCTTCTTCGTCGTATAAGCGTTTCTGGACGTCATCAGTCTGCGCACGCAGGGTCTCATTACGCTCTTTATTGGGCTTCCGGGTCAGCAGCCCTTTGGCGACTGGCGAATAGGGAATTACAGCAATCTTCTGATCCAGGCAGAGCGGCAGCATCTCCCGTTCCTCTTCCCGATAAATCAGGTTGTAATGCGGTTGCATGGAAATGAACCGCGTCCAGCCGTGCAGATCGGCGGTGTAGAGGGCCTGGGCAAACTGCCAGGCGTACATGGCAGAGGCGCCGATGTAACGGGCTTTGCCAGCCCGCACCACGTCATCCAGGGCGTTCAATGTTTCTTCAATCGGGGTGTTATAGTCCCAGCGGTGGATCTGGTACAGATCGACGTAATCCGTACCCAGTCGCTTGAGGCTGGCGTCGATCGAGCTGAGGATGTGCTTGCGCGAGAGGCCACCATCGTTAGGTTTGTCACTCATATCGAAAAATACCTTGGTGGCTATCACCACTTCATCACGAGAAGCGGCAAAATCGCGTAAAGCTTTTCCGACGACGATTTCACTCCCCCCATTGGAATAGACGTTGGCGGTATCAAAGAAATTGATTCCCAATTCCAGCGCATGCTTGATAAACGGCCGGCTTTGTTCTTCGTTGAGCGCCCATTGCCAGCGCTCCGACGGGCCGCCGTAACTCATACAGCCGAGGCAGATTCGGGAAACTTTCATGCCAGTATTTCCGAAACGGATGTATTCCATGGTTTTCTCCTGGGTTAATAAAATATCTCGATGAATTGCCTTAATAAGTTTTGGCTAGCGGAAAGCGACTGTCTTGTTACGCTCTCGCGGTAGCTCGTACCAGATGTCATCGCAGGCTGCGAGGAGTGGCTCATCCAGGGTGAGATCCACAGCAGGGAGCGATTGATCCAGTTGCTCAGGCTTGCTGGCGCCAACGATGGCTGACGTGATGGCCGGCTGGGCCAGAACCCAGGCAATCGCTACTTTTGTAATGGACACGTGGCGCTCGTCACAAAATTGTTTGAATTGGTCCACAGCTTGCAATTGCGTTTCCTGCCAGTACCGGGCGCGGTAGAGCTGGCCGGCGTTGAGAAGCGAAAAACGAGTTCCCTCCTGGACTTGCTGCCCGGCCTGGTAACGCCCGGTGAGCATGCCGCCTGCCAGGGGGTTGTAACTGATCACCCCAATCCCCTGATCCAGGGCCAGTGGGAGCAGCTCGGCTTCGATATGGCGGAAAAGGAGATTATAGCGAGGCTGCACGGAATCAAAGCGCGCAAGGTCGAGCTGATCACTGATCCAGAGCCCTTTGGTCAAGAGCCAGGCAGGATAATTGGAGCAGCCGATATAGCGCACTTTACCGCTATGCACCAGGTCATCCAACGCTCGTAAGGTCTCGTCGAGTGGGGTCTCGAAATCGGGGGAATGCATCTGGTACAGATCGATATAATCGGTTTGTAACCGGCGCAGGCTGGCTTCTACCGCCTGGAGAATGTGTTTGCGCGACCCGCCGCGATCATTCGGCCCCGGCCCCATCTCTCCGTGGAACTTGGTGGCCAGCACGATCTGTTCTCGCCGTCCTTTGAGCCAGTTGCCGATATATTCTTCGGTGCGCCCAACGCTATCGGGGGTGTGCCCCAGGGGGTAGACATCCGCTGTGTCAAAAAAAGTGACGCCGTAATCGACCGCTTTATCCATAATCGCATGCGAAGTGGGTTCATCGCATTGGTTTCCGAAGGTCATCGTACCCAGGCAAATTTCTGAAACCTTTAAGCCTGTCCGTCCCAAACGTTTGATTTTCATTTTTCCTTATCTCCTATCTAAAGAGCATGAGTCCTATTTAGCACTTGAGCATTATTTCTCTGAAAATTCAGTCGAGCCATAATGACATTATAGACTTCATTGAGCCCGGGGTGGTAGGATGAACTTGGAAAATGATTGTCGGATTCTGCAAAATTTCCGGAAGAATCGGTGTTCCAGAAAATTTCAAAAATTCGTTTACAACGATATTCCATTCGGTCAATATTGTGATGTAAATAATATTTAATGAGGGGACTAATAAGAGATTATCAATATAGATAGCTCCGCTGTCCGGTAAACCATCAAGAGTAAAAATAAATTCAGGCATTGACTGCAGCCAGTCAATGCCTGAGTGGAAATTTA
>JAJYIW010000030.1 GCA_021789855.1 Chloroflexota bacterium
TGTTCAACGTCGGCGCCAGTGCGATGATCGCGGATATGATCCCCTCCGAAGGCCGCTTACAGGCTTATGCCTTGCAGCGCATGGTGCATAACGTCGGCGTCGCCACAGGACCCATCATCGGTGGGTTTCTCACCACCTATTCATACACCACGGCCTTTTACGGGGCCGTTTTGGCCTACGCCTGCTTCAGCCTGCTGGTGATCTTTGCCCTACGCGAGACCCTTTCACGCCAGCCGGTTGCCTCGCGTAACCAGGGAGATTCGCTCAGCCTGATGCCAGTGTTGCGCAATAAGCGCTTCATCCTGTTTGTCGCCAGCTTCATCATCACCAACATGGCTGCTTCGATCATGTTCACCCTGCTACCCGTGTACGCCAAGGAGGTTTTTGGCGTGCCGGAGGACCAGTACAGCTTTATCGTGACGGCCAATGCGCTGATGGTGATTTTCTTGCAGTACAGCGTCACCCAGGTCACACGACGTTATCCCCCTCTGCCCGTGCTGTGTGTTGGGGCCATCTTCTACGGCCTTGGCCTGGGGAGCATTGCGTTGGGCTCGGGGTTTTGGAGCTTCCTACCTGGAATGATCATCATGTCCACCGGCGAATTAATCATGACCCCCACCGCCACCACATTGACTGCCGAGCTTTCACCCGCCGATAGCCGGGGGCGTTATATGAGCATTTACGGGCTGAGCTGGCCAATCGGCGCGGGGGTTGGGCCGGTAGTCGCCGGCGTGCTCAGTGAGCAGATTGCGCCGGTGGCTATCTGGTATGGGGGGATGGCCTTCGGCCTGGTCAGCGCGCTGGCTTTCCTGGCGATGGCGTTACGGTGGCCCGAAGCCAGCCGCCGGGCGACCCGCCAGCCGCCCGAAAGCCTGACCCCTGGCGCATAAAATTATTTCAGAACGGGTTCAATCCGGAACAATTAAGGGATATTTCCCTTGCCCTGCGGGGATAACGCTCAGCGGCAGGTGGTATGAGCGGCTCAGCACCTCGCGGGTGAGCACCTCTTCGGGTTTTCCCTGGGCCTGTATCGCCCCATCCAGGAGCAAAATCACCCGATCGGCATAGCGCGCGACCAGGTTAAGGTCATGCAAGGCCACCAGGACGGACAGCCCATCGCGGTGCGCCAGGTCGCGGATCAGGTCGAGCAGGGTGATCTGGTGCTGCAAATCCAGGTGAGTGGTCGGCTCATCCATCAGCAAGATCGGCGCCGCCTGGGCCAGCGCCCTGGCCAGCATCAGGCGCTGCTGCTCGCCGCCGGACAGCTCACCCACCCGCCGGTCAGCCAGCTCAAGGGTGTCGGTGCGCTCCATGGCGCGGCGGATGGCGGCCTGGTCGCGCGCCGAGATATTCCCCAGCCAGTTCACGTAGGGGGTGCGGCCTAAAGCCACCATCTCCCGGGCGGTAAACGCCGGGGGCAGGTGGCGCGCCTGGGGCACCACAGCCAGCCAGCGCGCCCGCTGCGCCGGGGTAAGCTGCGCCAGCGGTTGCCCTGACAGCAGGATGCTCCCACGAGCCGGTGGGAGAATCCCGCTGATCGCGCGGATCAGCGTGGTTTTGCCGGCGCCGTTCGGGCCGATCAGCCCCACGATTTCCCCGGCTGAGAGGGACAGGCGGGCTGATCGGATAACATGGCGCAGCCCATATAGGACATCCAGTGACGAAACTTCTAATAAAGCCATGGCCTGACTCCTTGGACTCGATGGGGACCACCCGGCATCCTTCCATCCATCCTTTTGATAATCCTTACCAGAACGACTGGGCCTTCGTCCGGCGCAAGACCCACAAGAAGAAAGGCGCCCCCACCAGGGCGGTGATGACGCCGACGGGCAGTTCCTCTGGGTTGATCACGATGCGCGCCAGGAGATCAGCCAGCAGCAACATGCTGGCTCCTCCCAGGATGGACAGGGGTAACAGGCGTTTATAATTGCCGCCCCAGATCAACCGTATCACGTGGGGAACGACCAGGCCTACAAACCCGATAATGCCGGCAAAGGCGACCGCGGCGGCGGTGGTCAGCGAGGCCGCGGTGATAATAATCAGGCGCACCGTGCCTACCGGCAGGCCTAATTGCTGGGCCTGTTCGTCGCCGAACTGGAGCACGTTGAGTGCATGCCCCATGGTCAGCAACGTGCCCAGGCCAATCGCGATATAGGGCAACGCGGACCAGACCGGCGCCCAACCGGAGAGCGTGCCGCCGCCCATCAGCCAGGCCACCGCCCGGTGCAAATCGCCCTCCGAACGAAACATGAGATACGACGAGATGGCCGTCGTGAACGAGCTCAAAGCGACGCCGGCCAGGATTAAGTTGGTCGTCGGAACCGTGCGGCCTATGCTGGCGAGCCAATACACCAGGGCCACGCTGGCCAGGCCGAAAATGAAGGCGGCTGCCGGAACCGCCGCCAGGCCCCAGAAAGTTGACGGCCAGTTTAAAGCCATCACCATCACAGCCCCCAACCCGGCGCCCGAGGCGACCCCAATCAGGTAGGGATCCGCCAGCGGATTGCGAAACAACCCCTGGTAAGAAGCGCCGCTGCCAGCCAGCGCCGCGCCAACCAGCGCCACCAGCACCGTCCGCGGCAGGCGCAATTGAAACAAAATGACCGAAGCAGTCGCCTGGGATTGAACCCAGGCTGTAGAAAGAGGAATGCCCAGCCGATCGGCCAGCAGGCCAAACAGGGTGGCGGGGGGAATATACACGCTCCCCACCGCCACGCTCAATATCAGGGTGATAGCCAGGATCAAAACCGAGATGACGTAAGGGTTTCGCACGCCGTTATTTGAACAGCTCCGGGTGAATAATCTTGGCTAACGCTTCCAGCCCATCCACCAGGCGGGGCCCAGGCCGGCTGACCAGGTTATCGTCAAAGGGGAAAACCTGGTTATTTTTGACCGCGGCGATAGCGCTCCAGCCGGGTCGTTGGCCCACACTGGCGGCGGTGACGCCATACGCCGAGTCGCCCAGGATGATGATGTCCGGATTCTGGGTAATCAGCACTTCTGGCGAGATGATGGCATATTGGTCTTTGAGGATGGAGCCCACATTCTGGCCACCAGCCAGGGTGATCAGGTTATTCACAAAGGTACCCGGGCCAGCGGTGTAAGGCTTGGTGGGATCGGTCGCATCCAGCTCATAATAGACCTTGGGTTTGCTCGTCACGCCAGCCAGCTTGCTCGTCACCGCATCCACTCGCTGCTTCAAGCTTTGCACCAGGGTGGTGGCTTCACTTTCCTCGCCAGTTAACTCGGCCACCGTTTGCAGGTTGGTATACAGGCCATTTAAATCGGTCGGGTTTTTCAGGTAATACACGGTCAGGTTAAGCTGTTCAAACGCCTTTACCTGGTCGGGTGTGTTTAACTCAGAGGCCAGGATGAGATCAGGCTTGAGGGCGGTGATTGCTTCCAAGTTGTATTTCCCATTGGAACCGCCGATGCTGGCGACCGATTTCACCGCAGCAGGATAGTCAGAAAAATCATCCCGCCCAACCACCTCGGGCCCGGCGCCCAGCGCGTACAATATCTCCGTATTGGATGGCGCCAGGGAGACGATCCTTTTCGCCGGGCCGGCAAGCTTTACTTCACGGCCCAGTCCATCTTTGACGTCAATACTGGCCACGGTGGGCTGGACAATCCCAGGGGCGCACGCCGAGAGAGCCAGCACGGCCGCAATGAAAAAACTGAACAAATTGATCAAACGTATTTTGGACATGATCTTTCACCTATAGAAATAGTAAGCCTGGATAAAAAAGCTCCTGTCCAGGGGGGGACAGGAGTTTAAAAAAATTGCATCGAAAAGCGATACGTTCCACCTCCTTGCCTCGAGGGTATGGTACGAATGCAGCCGGGGCGGGCGACCTGGCTTAGGAAGATGATCACCTGCTCATCTCACCTTTACAGTTGCGGGACAGCGCCGGCCTTTCACCGGCTTCGCCTTTAATCCTAACCATCCGGGGAGCATGACCAGACCAAGAATTTCGGCTGGCCAACAGGAACCCGGGCTGCTATTAAATTGTCAGGTCATCCAGTTAAGGCAAAACAATCGCTCATGCTTCAAAACCGGGTGACACGCTTGATTTTATGACGGAGCGGCGGATACGTCAAGATGAATCTCAACTGAATAAATTCCTGGCGCGCTCTTGAATGGCCTTTTCTTCCTCCGTTTCAGGCTCTATTTGAATCCCATGGGGAAGAGGGTGCCCTTCTGCATCCACGTAGATGAAGGTGACAAACCCATCCACAATCAAATCCTCTTTCGCTTTCATTTCAATATAAGTCACAATCTTGGTGCGCCCGGTCATCGCCACCCGGCTCTCGAACCTGACGATTTCTCCCAGGTGCACCGGGCGTTTGAAGCTCATCCCGTGGATTTGCAGGCAGACGATATTCTCAGGGGAGGCGAAATGAGCCGCCGCGATGAACCCCGACTCTACGAACCATTCCGCGCTGCGGCCGGCGTACAACGTTCCGTGGTGGTTCAAATCCTCGTTCATGATCAGATGTTGGGAAGTTTGGACAACCATTGGCTTATCAATCCATCCAGTCGACGACATAATTTTCCAGCTTATCCAGATCCACCCCCCGCTCGGAGATCGCCCTGCTCCTCGCGGATTTCCCCGCGGTGTGGACAGTCTCCTTGCTCCCCGATACCAGTGGATGCCACCAGGGCAGATCCTTGCCCTCGGCTAACAGCCGGTAGGCGCAGGTCGGAGGCATCCAGGGAATTTTCCCCACGTTATCGGGGGTCAACACCACGCAGGTCGGGACGCGTTGCGAACGCTCAGGGTAGATTTTGCACTCGCAACGGTGCATCGCCAGGAAACGGCAGGCCACCGAGGTGTAGTAAATTTCACCGGTATCCTCGTCTTCAAGTTTAAACAGGCAGCAGAGCGCGCACCCGTCGCACAGCGATTCCCATTCTTCATGGGTCATTTCGGCAAAGGGCTTATATTTCCAGAATGGGTTCGTCTTTTCAGCTTCCATGGAGTTTCTGAACGCCTGGCATGAGTGGCATGATCGATCCGCTTATTTTTTCCAGGGCGCCACAATCAGCACATTGGACGCGTCGGCGGCATGGCCCAGCTCGGGTAAATTCCAGCTGGCTTCGATGGTCTTCAACAGAGAATAATGGGTATAGGGGGTGGCATCCTGAAAACCCGGTTTCACCAGGTCAGAAATCAGGAGTGTAGCCACCCGCCCGCCGTTGATAGAGGGCTCGCAGCAACCGTGACTCCCCTGGCCTTCATCCCAGGTGATGATAATGAGGGTGTGCGAGTCGTACCCGATCAAAGGGGTGATCCAGGTCGTCAACCAGGCGTCGCTTTTATCCACGTTACAATCATGCGCCGAATTGCACAGGTTCGGCATGATCATGGCGAAATCCGGCAATTGCCTGGCTTTCAGGTCGGTGGTCAAGGTGGACAGAGGAACAACGCTCCGTTGACAGCGCACCGGATTCAGGCGGATCGGATCGAAATAAATAAAGGGATCATGCTTTTGGGCATAATTTCCCCGGCTGCCGATGAAACAAGGTGAAGGCAGGTCTTCCTGGTAGGTTTTCCAGGAGCGGCCAGCCGCTTCAAGCTGGTCAGGCAGGCTGGGCGCATTGATAAAGCAATCGGTGCAATCGGTGGTTATGTGAAACGTATCGCCGCCGATCAGCGCCAGGTAATTGGGCAGGCTGGGATGGGTAACGGCATATTCTTGGGTCAACAACGTGTATTGTTTCGCCCACATATTGTAGACCGGCATGGCGGGATTGCCTATTACAGAGCCAAACTCCCTATTTTCGAATACCACCAGGAAGACATGAGAAAATAGCGGCACCAGGCCAGGGGTGGGACTGGGCGCAGGCGAGGAAGTAAGAGTCGCTGCGGTGCCGGCTGGAGCCGGTTGGGATAAAGTCTGGGTGGGTGAAAGAGTTGGCGCAGCCGTGGCCGTTGCGCTTCGCGTCGGAGGGAGTGCGATGGTGGAAGGGATCGGGGCCAGGGACGAGGCCGGCGTGGGGGCAGCGCATCCCGCCAGCGCCAGCAGGACGATACACATGGCCAGCCCAGCCCGGCGAATCTTAGCTATAATCCGGCCCCCAATCCTCATAACTCCAGCCATAAGCGCCCCTGAGGGGGACAAAAGCAACCGGAGCGATCGACTCTTGTTCATACCCTTGCGCCTTCCTCTGCCACAGTTGTAAAACCTGGTGACCTGGTGAGCCGACCGGGATAACCAGCCTGGCGTTCACCGCCAATTGCTCTAGAAGCGGTTGGGGCAGCACTGGCGCCGCCGCTGTGACGATCATACCACCATAAGGGCCAAAATCGGGTAGTCCTGCTGAACCATCCCCAGGGTGCACCGTCACATTGCGGATTCCTTCCTCGTCCAGGGTCTTTTGGGCTCGCTCCGCCAATTCCATAATCATCTCCACCGTATGGACATGCCGGGCGAGGTGCGCCAGAATCGCCGCCTGGTATCCCGAACCCGTCCCAATCTCAAGCACCACTTCCTCTCCGGTGAGATTCAAAAGCTCAGTCATCAAGGCGATCATATAAGGCTGTGAGATCGTCTGGCCATACCCAATCGGTAGCGGGCGATCCTGGTAGGCCATATCGCGGCAGTTCAGCGGGACATAATGATGGCGCGGGACGCTCCGCATCACAAGTAACAGGCGTTCATCCCGAATCCCCCGCCCGGCTATTTGCCAGGTCACCATGGCCTGGCGCTCGCGATCAAACGTCTCGGTGCTGTCCATACCGTTTTGCGATCTGCCGGTCAATCTTGCCCATTGGGAAGCTCTTCAGGGTTTCGGGGAGAACCCAGCGCAGGTCAGACACCTCCAGGGGCTGCGGCTCACCCGCTACCAGGCGACATATAAAAGCATTCAAGGTCACGCGGAGATGGGTATAGGCATGCTGGTACAACCCAAATTCATCCCCGACCTCCACCTCTACCCCCAGCTCTTCGCGTAACTCTCGCTTAAGACAGTTGGGGAGCGATTCCCCTTCCTCCAGGGTTCCGCCCGGGAATTCCCACATACCGCCCAGCAACCCTTCGGCCGGGCGCCTGGCAATTAAAACCATGCCATCGCGCTCCACCAGGCCGGCTGTCACGGTGATGGATGGAATGGGCGCACGAGGCTTTAGCACCGGGCGCTCATCCTGCACGCCCAGGGCGCGCGCCTGGCACAGGTCACTTAAGGGGCAAAGTAAGCAGGCGGGGTTGCGGGGCGTGCACAGGCTGGCTCCCAGATCCATCATTGCCTGGTTATAATCACCCGCCTGGCCGGCTGGCAGGTCACGCGAGGCCAGCTCCCACAAGCGTCGTGCGCCGCTGGGAAGCTGCGCCGGCTCGCGCACATCGTGCACGCGCGCCAGCACCCGGCGGATATTCCCATCCAGGGCCGGCTCATCCCTGCCAAACGCGATCGAAGCGATGGCGCCGGCGGTGTAACGCCCAATCCCAGGCAGGCGCATCAGATCGCTGGCTTCAGCCGGGAACGCCCCGCCAAGCTCTTCTTCGATGATCCGCGCGGCCTGGAGCAAATGGCGGGCGCGCCCATAATAGCCCAGCCCTTCCCACACCGCCAGCACATCCTGCTCCCCGGCGCTGGCCAGATCAGCCAGGGTGGGAAAGCGCTCCATCCAGCGGCGGTAATAGGGGATAACCGTGTCCACCTGCGTCTGTTGGAGCATCACCTCAGACACCCAGGTGGAATAAGGGTCAGGCAGACGAGATTGCCCTGGTGACTGGCGCCAGGGCAATGATCGAGCGTGTACTTGATACCAGGCTAATAAACGATCCGATAGTTCACTCAAAGCACATGTGACTCAAAACTGAAAACTCCCTCGCGCAGGAACCAACTTATAATCGTAATTGGTCACGAGCTCCATGAGCTGCGAGTGCAGATCCTTCCAATCGTTTGAACCCAAGATCTGGTGCGCCTTATGGATGTTAGGAAAGTTGGCGCCTACCAAAATTTGAGGATGCTCGCCATACGCGGTCATCCAGGCATCCGTTAACTCAAAACCGAGGCGCTGCACACCGGGGACGAAATCCCTGACCACGAATTCGAAGTATTCTTGCTCTCGCCCCGGGATAATATCCCAGGTCATGATCAATTTCACCGCCAAGGGCTGCTCCTGTTAATGCTGTTCATAATCGAGGACGACCACGCGCGTTTCCTCAGGCAGAGAGGTGACCGAAGTGACTTTCAGTGAAGGCACTTTTTCAATATCTTTTAAACCCATCTCCTTGAGGAATTTGCTCAATGGATCCAGGGTAATCCTGGAGGCCGGGGTGGCGTAATGCATGGGGATCACAATATTTGGCTCTAACAAGCTGATGACTTCGGCCGCCTTCCCCGCGTTCAGCCCGCCCCCCGCCCCGACGGGAACGAGGGCGACGTGCACATTCCCCAGGGCTTCAACTTCAGTTTGAGAAGGGACACGGTTAAGGTCTCCCAGGTGGGCTACCGTCAAACCGTTGAAATCAAAGACGTACAAGGTGTTGCGTGGCTCATCGACCTCTTTCTTGGTATGGCCGTTGGTCTGCACCCCGGTGATAAACACGCCGCCCACCTCGTACTCACCCGGCCCCGTAATGACATAGGGATCACTTTTGACCGCTTGTAGATAATTATGCCCCGCCGTCTGGTGGCTGACGGTGACAATATCAGCCTTGAGCTTTAAAGGCTCGTAACCGATGGTATGAAAGTCATACGGATCGGTCACCACGGCAGCCAGGCCGCGCTCAACCATGCGAAAACATGAATGTCCAAACCAGGTTAATTCCATTAATCCTCCAGGAGAATTATACTTTAAAATTATCTTAACCTGTTGAAAGATCAAGCCAGGTCATATCCGGAGGTGCTGGGCGAACCGAGGTTTGCCAGCCCACCCCAAGGAAAGGAGGGCAGAATGGCGCCATCGAGAACCACCGCATACCGGTATCCAGGCGAGACCGTCATTTTAATCCTGACGCTCATCGCGGTTATCCTGGTGATCCTGCTCACCGCCAGCGCAACTTTTTGCCTGAGCGCTGTCTTCGTCCTGATCGCCCTGGCCGTTGCCTATTTTCGCAACCAGGCCAGCCATCGCGCCCTGATCGAGCACGCTTACCCGGTCAACCTCCAAACAGAACCGGAGCTGACCCGGCTGGTGCAACAAATCATGACGCGCCTCCACCCGGGCCCCATCGAGCTGTTTATTGCGCCGGTGAACGCTCTGAATGCCTATACGTTCGGGTTATCCAGCCCCAAAGTCGTGGTGGCTTATAGCGCTTTATTTACGGAGATGGACAGCGACGAGATGCGGTTTATCCTCGGTCATGAGCTGGGGCATGTCAGCCTGGGGCACACCTGGCTGAACACCCTGGTGGGCGGGATGGCCGGCATCCCGGCCCCCATCGGCCCGGCCATTTTGCTGACCGGCGCGTTTTTGTGGTGGAACCGGGCATGTGAATATTCCGCCGACCGCGCCGGCTTGCTGGCGTGCGGCCAGCTCAACAAAGCCATTTCAGCCCTGGTGAAACTTGAGGCCAGGCCGGGCACCCTCCACAATGCGGCGGACATCCAACGCGCCTTGCAGGCCATCCAGCAGGAAGAAAATGACCTGACCCACGTGCTGGGGGAAACACTGGCCACCCACCCCACCATCCTCAGGCGGATCAACGCTTTGCGTCTCTATGCCGCAAGCCCGGGCTACCAGCGTTTGCAAGCCTGGGTTAGCCAACCGCCACGATCCTGATTTTCACCTGGCGAGGCCAGGGTGGTCGCCACCCATTAAAATAATCCACCGGCGCTGATGATATCGAACGCCGGTGGAAATGATCTTATCGGTTATTCTTCCGGTTACGGAGCAATAACATACCAGAGGTTTTTCACACCCTGGCCATTGGTATCGCCGGCAGCTTTGTCGCCAGAGAAGTAGTACAGGGGCTGGTTATTATAGGTGACCTGTACGATGCCGTCCGGGCGTGTGATCACGCCCAGTGTGCCTGTCACACCCGTCCCCGCCTGGGGAGCCACACCGTTCGCCGCGACTAATGGCGGCCAGATGGTTAAACAACTGCCCGTGCAGGCGCTGACGCCCGGAGCATCCTTCTTAAAGATGTATAACGTCATCCCGTTGTTATCCACCAGGAATGTTCCCAGGCTGGTGGTCGACGAGGTTTTGATCATCGACGTAGACATAGGAGTAAGCGCAACCGTCGGGGTTGTCCCCGCCGCGGGTGTGCTGGTCGCAGCAGCATACGTCGGGCTGGCTGCCGCCGTGGTGGGCGTTGCCGCCGCCGTGGTAGGCGTTGCCGCAGCTACGGTGGGCGTAGCGGCTGCTACGGTGGGCGAAGCGGCCGCTGTGGTGGGCGTCGCTGCCGACAGGGTGGCGGTGGGTTGGCTGGCGCTGGCCTGGCAGGCAGTCAGAGCCAATAAGCCGATTAAAAATACACTGCTAAACAAACCCAAACGGCCCTTTGATATTTTTAATAGACGAAACATACATTCCTCCAAAGTGGTAATGGTATCCCCTTGATGGGCTACTCAATATTTATGTTTATTCTATTATATTTATCTTAATTTGGGATTAAATTTACCTGTGGACAGGTTAAAACATTGTACATAAGATGTAATAACCTGTAACGCTCAATGGGATAGCGTGGTTTTACCACACAAACCCATTGAGCGTTAGCCGTTACGGGCGACGAGTGACGTGAACTCGCTTAAACTTTGAAGTGCTTGAACTGGGGAAGATAGGCCCGGTTCTGCTCCAGCATCTGGTTGACCATCTGCTCAATCTCAGCCAAAGATAACACCGCCGCCGTCAAAGGGTCATAGGCGATAGCCTGGAATACCAGGCGCGGGTTGCCAGTCAGCGCGGCTTCCACCGCCATCTCTTCTATGGAGGAGCTCAGGCCGGTCAAAGCGGCCAGTTGGGGAGGCAGCGCGCCCACGTATACCGGCTCCAGGCCTTTTTTCGAGACCCACACCGGCACTTCCACGCAGGCCCCCTGCGGCAGGTTGGTGACCAGCCCGGTATTGGGGACATTCCCGTTGAACTGGAAGGGCTCCCCGCCTTGTAGCGCGTTAATAATGTGAGCAGCGTATTCCTTGCCACGCTCCAACGAGATGGGGTGGTCTGAAGCGAACCATTCCTTCGCCTGGTCTCGCCAGGTCTGTTCCCTTTTTAAATATTCATTAACCACGTAAGCGTACACGCCGGGGTTCCAGCCGGTCCCGTGCGTGCAGTACTTCTCAATCAAATCCGGGCGCTTGCGGAACCAGGCATTGTATTCCGAATTGTGCCCGCTGGATTCGGTGACGTAATAATCCAGGTGGAGATACATTTCATTGCGGACGATTTCCTCATTGTAAACTTCAGGCCGCTCCGTAATCGCCTTGTGGATCAACGGGTAGGCGTCTTTCCCGTTCCACTCATAGCTCAGGTACCAGGCCATGTGGTTGATCCCGGCGCAGGTAAAGGTTATTTCATCGGCCGGCGCGCCGATCCAGCGAGCCAGCATCTCCGAGGTGCCCTGGACGCTGTGGCACAATCCGGTGAGCTTGATGTCCGTTTCACGTTGCATGGCCCGACACAACATGGCCATCGGGTTGGTGTAGTTCAACATGGTCGCATCCGGGCAATAGCGCTCCATATCATGCGCAATGCTCAGCATGACCGGGATAGTGCGCAACGCGCGGAAGATACCGGACACGCCGCGAGTATCCCCAATGTTGATATCCACCCCATATTGCTTGGGAATCTCGATATCATGTCGCCAGACAGACACACCGCCCGCCAGGATGGTGACCAGCACCGCATCGGCATCTTTCAAGGCCTCCGCTCGATCCAGGGTCGCCACCACTTTGGCTGGATAATGGCCCATATCGACGATCCTTTGAACCGATTTTTGGGCAAAATCCAGGCGTTCTGGATCGGCGTCCATTAAATAAAGGGTAGCATCTTTGAGCAATGGAAAGGTCAGCACGTCTCGCACCAGTCCGCGGGTGAATCCCAGGCTACCTGCTCCAATAAAGGCGATTTTCGTCATAAGGGTCTCCCTTGGTTAATAGGTCCAATACACCCTATTCTAAGCCTAAAAGGAATTTCAACCCACGCCGGCCGGCCTTCAAAACCCGCACCGGTCAAGGATGATTTATTTAAATCAAGAGATTTCCCAGATATTCGAGGTCGCGCGCGGGAAGAGGGCATTCAACAAGGGGGTTACCCGGTCTGGATCGGCATAACAATCCGGGTAGGCGTACCGGAGCTCATCCAGGCTACGGTATCCAAAAAGAAGCTGCAGGAAAGTTAAGCCCGGGAAGGCCGCCCCGATCGGATCCAGCTCGGTCGCGCCCAGGGAGGCCACGGTCACCAGCCGGCCGCGGTCAAAACCCAGGCAGACCCCGCTGCGGTAAAAGCCAAGCCTGACTTCCCCAGAGAAACCGCAGCAGGCAGATTTCTCCAGGCGTTTCTCAAGCGCCGGGCCAATCCGGGTCAGAAACGCGGGCAGGTCAGGCACACGAATATACCAGGCGTAGGGCTTGTGAATTCCTGGCAGGCGATGAGAAAAGACCTGGTAGGCGGGATGATCTTCACCCAAGGCTAACTGGATTCCCTGGCAGGTTTCCCCCATCGATTGGGCCAGCTCGCGGCCGGCGGCCAACAAATAGCGCGCCACGCTGGGCGTCACATCCAACCACGAAACGTTGGGCGCCAGCTCATAGACGCTGGCGGCAAGCTTTGATCCCCATAATTGCCCGGCTGGATGGCCAAAAAAGCCCACCGGCTCACCGGCGAGCGTTTCAATTATTAATAGCTGCCGGCGATTGACGTCGAATTCACGCTTACCGCTGATTTCGTACGCCATGAGCTCCGGCGTCCACTGGCTGGCCACCGGATAACGCTGGTCGCCCCACGCCATCACCTGCAAGATGAACGGGATATCCTTCTTTTCTGCCAGGCGAATCTGGAACAGCTCAGCCTGGTCTTTGCCCAACGACGGGACATCTCCGGTCGAGCCATATCGCCCGCCGCCCAGGTTGATCGCCATCTCATAACCAAACTGGCGGTAATAATAAGGGATGCCCGTGATCCCCTGCACCAGCTCACCCCGTTTTTGGCTCCAGCGATGGATTTCTTCAAATTGTTTGCGAATCAGGCCTCGTCGCCGGTATTCCGGCAGGGTGCCCACCAGCTCCGGGCGGCCGACGCCAAACGGGATACCGGCGTAGCTCCAGGTTTGCGAGATCAGATTCAGGCAAGAGACCACCTCGCCGCTGTGATGATCCTCAACCACCGTGAAATCGCCGGGGTCAAACGTGGGATGCTCACCCGAAAGCAGGTCGCGCGTCCAGGCATCCAGGGCACGCGAATCGCTCTCGGTTCCGTTGCTGTGGATACGCACGATGAAGGCGGCCAGGCGGTCGGCATCCTCGCGCCTGGAATGGCGCATGATCAACCCATCCCCTAACGCTTGAATCTCATCTTGCATCAGTGAACCTTTCCAGAGAAAAAGAAACCTCCCCATTTTATGGTGTGGGGAGGTTTTCACATACCGGTTGCGGAGATAGATCGGCCGCTGGGCTCACTTTTCAGAAGATGAACTTTTACCAGCCGAATCTTTTGCCGCAGCAGGAGCTGAGCCGGACGTTTCCGAACCAGACGTTCTCTCGCTCGAGGCTTTTTCCCCATCCTTCGATTTTTCGCTGGCCCTGGCGCCAGTGGAACCGCCGCCTGAAGGCGAACGATGATCGGTAGAATAAAATCCAGAACCCTTGAAAACAATCCCGACGGGTGAGTAAACCTTTCGCAATGCTTTCTTCCCACACTCCGGGCACCAGGCTAAAGTTTGATCGGTGAACTTTTGGTAACGATCAAAACGCACACCGCAATTATCACACTGGTAAGTATAAACTGGCATACAGAACCTCTTTTCCAACTATCGTTAAAGATTATAGCCCCCTTAAAAGGACTTGGCAAGAGGATTGAGCGAGTTCTTACAAACCTCTAACACTCTCGACCCGCTTTAAGGGCTATGGTAGGTGCTCGTGGGCGGCAGCGGAGTGCGGGTGGGAGTGAGAGTGCGCGTTGGGATGCGTGTGTTGGTTGGGGTCGGCGTGACGGTGCCCGTGACGGTGGGGGTAGATGCCAGGCTTTGGCGCGCCTGAGCCGCCCAATCGGCTGGCACCGCATCAGAGGGCAGCTCGAGCAGTGCGTTCCAATCCTTCGCCGCCGCTGCCTGGTTGCCCTCTGCCTCCAGGATGAACGCTCGCCAGTAGTACAGGCTGGCGCGATCGCTATCGGAGGCCGCCAGCGTAGCCGCAGCATTGACCTGGGTATAAGCTTCTGAAGAAAATCCCAGGATAAGGTAGGCCCGCCCCAGCCCGATGCGAGCCGCAAACGATTTCGAGTCAAGCTGGACAGCCTGGGCCAGGTCATTGTAAGCGTCTTTTCCATCCTGTTGATCAAGATAGACCAGTCCGCGCTGGAGGTAAGCATTCGCATCCTGGTTATCGATTTTGATCGCCTGGGTCAAGGCAGCCAGCGCCTGGTCGTCCTGGCGCCCTGCAGCGTAAGCCAGCCCCAAAAGCACCCATGCCTGGGCTGATTGGGGCTCAAACAGGACATACGTGTTAAGCGGTTTAATCGAGTCGGCGTACCGATCGTTGGCCTGAAGCGCTTCTCCCAGCAATAGATAGGCGGGCAGGTAGGTCAGGTTTTGATCATAAGCCGATTGGGCCTGCGCCAGGGCCTGGCTGGCCTGTCCCTGGGCCAGGTACGCCCTCCCGCGATAATAAGGCAGCCAGGGTGAATCGGGCTGGAATTGCGCCACCGCATCTATCGTTTGCAGCGCCAGGTCGGGTTGGTTTTGAGTGAGCTGTAAATCGGCCTTCTCATAATAAGCATCCGCAAGGCCAGGATCCAGAGAAATGGCCTTGTCCAGGTCTGCAGACACATCCGCGTTGGGATTAAGCATCCGTGTAACCCGGGCCCGGCCCAGATAAGCCGGGGCGAAAGATGGCTCGACCTTAATGGCTTCCTCAAAGGCAGCCAGCGCGGCGGAATAATTCTTTTGCAAACGGTAAGCCTC
The DNA here is from genome assembly GCA_021789855.1 of Chloroflexota bacterium. Taxonomy (GTDB): domain Bacteria; phylum Chloroflexota; class Anaerolineae; order Anaerolineales; family Anaerolineaceae; genus JAJYIW01. The sequence goes on from JAJYIW010000030.1 coordinate 15,076, forward strand.
GCCAATATAGTAAAGAACATCCGGGCTTGATGGCTCGACCGTGAGCACCTGCTCCATATTGTTGATCACCCCGGGCCAATTATCCCGTTGTAAATCACGGATGCCGGTCCGGTACGCCTCCGTGCGAGGGTGAGGGGTATTGACATATAAAGGCGTGGGCGTATAGGTCGCTTTTAAAAGCATCCACAGGGGGGTTGGGCCGACAAACGTGGGGGTGGGCGAACGCACAACAGGTGTCGTGCTGGGCAGGTAGGTGGACGTTGGGCCTTCCGTCTCGGGTGGGCTGTACACCACCGGCGCGGGGCGCTTATTCAGCAGGCCCAGCCCCAGGATGATCAGGACGAGTACCAGCAAGGCGCCCCCCACCGGCCCAGCGATCTTCCACCCTGCCAGGCGCGGCCTGGCAGGGTCAGCCGGCTCCTGGTTGTAGTCCGTTTGCCACCGGCGCTTCACCCAGGCCCGGCCTGAAGCCGCTTCTGGCGGACGGGCGCCATACAAGGCCAGGCCCTGCCGGGCTGCCTGGTTTCCTGGATCGCGCTTGAGCGCCTCCTGCAAGCAATAGATAATTTCACGCGGTGTTTCGACCACTGCGCTCATCGAAACCCAGGCTGGAGCTTCATCGGGATGGATGCGCAAATAACGCGTTAACAGGTCCCGCGCCCGGTTTCTTTCGCCTTTCTCAATCGCGCCCAGCGCTTCTTGATACATGGGATCATCAGGCATAGACCTCTTCAGTTTATCATGGCCTATAAATGGATACAAGTAAAAACCTGGGCATTCTTCGGAGTATTTTCCAGGCAATTCCAGGGGAACCTGATATACTGAATGGACAACCATTGGGAGTAAAGACATGTCGCTTCGAAAGCTGACTTTCCTGCTGATCGTCCTGGTGACGGCGGGTCTGTCCGGGGTCATCCTGATCAACGTGACCAGGATATTATCGGATCACTTCACCTCTCAAGAAAAATTCAATATGTACCAGAGCGTCAAGCAGGTTCAAAATGCGCTCAACGAGCAGGTAAGCTTCCTGGATAAAATGAGCGACGCCTGGGGCAATTGGGATCGCACGTATGATTTCTCGGCCAGCCATGACCCACAGTATATCGAAAACAACCTCCATCCCATGACGTATACCAACCTGGGTGTCGATATGATCGTGATCCTGGATAACCAGGGGCAGGTCCTTTACGGGGGTATTAAGCAAAATAACGCCATTGCGACGGCGCTGCCCCCTGAAATCGTGGGGCACCTGGTCGCCGGAGACCCCCTGCTCGCATTACCCGATCAGGCCTCGGCGAAATATGGCCTGATCCGCACCGGCGATCAGCCCATGATGGTGGTGTCCCACCCCATCCTCCACACCGATGGCAGCGGGCCTTCCCGCGGCACGCTGCTATTTGGAAAATATTTGAACAAAAGCATTACCGATAATATCGGCAACCTGCTCATGCTGTCTGTCGATATCTTGCCCATCAGGAATTCGCAATCCGACCCGATGCTGGCCAGCGTGTTAGCCTACCGGCCTACCGAAAGCGATCCCTTTTTCGTGGATCTCACCCGCCAGCAAGTGGCCGGCTATTCCATCTTGAACGATTTGTTCGGCAAACAGGCTTTCTTCCTCCGCGTCACCCGCTATCCTGCGCAATACAACAATGGGTTGCTGGTTAACGATTACCTGGTGATGGTCATTGTGCTGATTTCGGTGGTTTCAGGGCTGATTCTCTATTTCCTGATCGAATTTATCGTCCTTAACCGGGTGAGGCAATTAAGCAAAGATGTGCAGGCGATTGGCATCAGCGGCGACATCAGTGGGCGGCTGCCATTGCGCAGCAAGGATGAGCTGGCCAACCTGGCCATGAAAATTAACGATATGCTTGGAGCCCTGGATCAGGCCATCCGCCAGAAGAGAGCGAGCGAAAGCCGCTTCCGCACCCTGGTGGAGTCTATGGATGACATGGTCTTCACCGTCGACGGTGAAGGCCGCCAGCTCACAGTGTATGATAAAAAAGCCCTGCCGGCAGCCGCTGAAACGACTTCCGAAGCCAGGCCGCGATCAGCAGACGCAGCGCGTTTGCAAGAAGATTTGAAAGAGCAATTGGCCAGCCAGGAGGCTTTAGTCAACCGTTCATTCCAGGGCGAGAGCGCCACCTTTGAATGGAGCACCCAACCCGCCGGCCCGGCGCGCACCTTGATGACCACCCTCTCGCCTCTTTACGATGCCCAAAAAGGCATCAGCGGGGTCGTGGGGGTCAGCAAAGATATTACCAGCCAGAAGCAACTCGAAGAGCAGCTACGCCAGCGCATTTTGGAGCTGCGGGCGCTCTTAAACAGCTCCCAGGAATTGATGAACCAGGTGGAGAACCAGGCAATCTACCAGGAAGTGTGCCGGCTGGCGATTGAACAGATCGGAATGAGCGCGGCTGCCATTTTTACGCCTTCTCCGGATGATTCGGCCCTGGCGCCCGTTGCCTCTCAGGGCTTTGAAGATGGCGCGCTCAAGGATATTCCCCGCTACACGAGCGAGGGTAAATCCCTCCATCCCATCGCGCTGGCTTACGATGAAAATGCGGTGCAAATGGCGGTCGATAATTTGGACGGCCCGGTGCCGTCTGGCCTGGGAAGCACGGGGCATACCCTGGCTGTTTTCCCACTGGCTTATGGGGAGCGCATCCTGGCGCTGCTGGTATTAATAAAAAAGGAAGAACCTTACCTCACGGAGGATGGCCTGCCGTTGATCCAGGCTTTCGTTAACCTGTGCAGCGTGGCCGTGCAAAATGCTTACCTGTTCCAGCAAATTATCAACGGGAGGGCCAGGCTTCAGGATTTATCCCGCCGGCTGGTGGAAGCCCAGGAGGAAGAACGGCGTAAGATTGCCCTGGAGCTGCATGACGAAATCGGACAGGTCTTAACCGCCCTGCGCCTGTCCATCGACATGATCCCCACCTTGCCCCCGGATAAGGTCGAGGCCCAGGTTGCCGCATCGATTACCATGGTCAATGAGATGATCGGCCAGGTGCGCCAGCTTTCCCTCGATCTCCGCCCATCGATGCTCGACGACCTGGGGATCATCCCTACCCTGGTCTGGTACCTGGATCGTTATTCTACCCAGACCGGCATCCAGGTTAATTTTCAGCATAACGCCGTCTTCGGACAGCGGTTTTCTCCTGACTTTGAGATGACCCTCTTCCGGGTGGTGCAGGAAGGGCTGACCAATGTGGCCCGTTACGCCGGAGTCCACAGCGCCAACGTGCGCCTGTGGCGCACCGACCAGGCCATCGGCGTACAGGTAGAAGATGAAGGCACCGGCTTTAACCTGGACGAGGTACTGGCTTCTCATCGCTCGCAAGGACTGGCCGGGATGCGTGAGCGGTTGAGCTCCCTGGGAGGGCGATTACTCATCGCAACCCAACCTGGAGAAGGCACCTGCCTGACCGCCGAGCTACCCCTCGGCAAGTTCCTGGAAAGGAGGAGCCGTGGCCGTTAGGATCGTCCTGGCGGATGATCATGCCATGGTCAGGCAAGGGCTGCGAGCGATCCTGGAATCGCAAGGGAATATTATCGTGATTGGGGAAGCCCAGGACGGGTTGAGCACGATCAGCCTGGTCGAAAAGCTGAAACCGGATGTGACCGTGCTGGACCTGATGATGCCAAAGCTCAACGGCCTGGAAGTGACTCGCCAGATCGCCAAATGGACCCGCGTGCTGGTGGTGTCCATGCACGCGAGCGAGGCTTACGTGATGGAAGCGCTCCACAACGGCGCATACGGTTACGTCCTGAAAGATTCGACCGCCCAGGAGCTGATAGACGCGGTGCTGACCGTTGCGCGGGGAATGCGCTTCTTGTCTTCAAGCCTGTCCGAACGGGCCATCGACCTGTATAACCAGCAGGCCCAGGCGGCTTCCTTCGACCCATACGACACCCTGACCCGACGGGAGAGGGAGGTGTTCCAACTGATGGCCGAGGGGCGCAGCAACATTGAAATATCGGCCAATTTAAACATCAGCCCGCGCACCGTGGAAATTCACAAATCCAACGTGATGCACAAGCTGAACCTGACAACCCAGGTTGACCTGGTGCGCTTCGCCATCCGGCGGGGCTTTTTACCGATGGAGGATTAAACGCTATCTATGGAGCTGCCTGGCTAGCCAGGCAGCTCTTTTTTTTACGCCGTGGCGTGTTTATTGCAACAGAGGGGGTATCAGCCAGGAGCTGGACCGGACTGGCTCAAAAAATACGGTCATGCCCTTATATACAAACCGTAACAGAAGTCATATAGTAACGGTAACCCGAGGGAAACCTGTTACCCATGGTATTGGTTATGGAACACATCTTGAACACACACCTGAAAAATGACCGAAACCGCCGTTCGCTTCGCCAGCCCGAGGGGGGGCAGGCCGTGGTGGAATTTGCCCTGGCCATCGGGGTATTCCTGGTGGTTGTCTTTGGCGTGATTGAGTTTGGTTACCTGTTCTTCGTCTACAGCACGGTGTTCTCGTCGGCGCGTGAAGCCGCCCGTTATGGCGCTTCGGTCGGAGTGAATTCGGCCGGGATACCTCACGAAAAGGACTGCGCTGGCATCCGGGCGGCGGCCTCGCGCATCGGCGGGATCGTCGGCGTCACCGCCACCCAATCCATCGTGCAAATCCGTTATGACCATGGCCCGACCGACACGCGCTCATGGAGCCAGCTTCCCACCTGCGAGCAAGATCCCACCACCACCCTGGGCGACCGGATAGACGTGCTGGTCAACATTCAATTTCACCCACTGATTGGGATCATCCCCAGCATGCCCGTTCAAAGCTCGGATGCGCGCACTGTCGTCAAAAGCGTGGACATCGCCGGCGATTACCCCACCGCGCCGCCGGTGGTCTATACCCCCACCCCCACCCTGACGCCCACCGATACGCCCACGCCAACCGACACTCCCACGCCGACCGAGACGCCGACTCCCACGGATACGCCCACGCCCACGGAGACCCCAACCGTGACGCCAACCGCAACGCTCGGCCCCAGCCCGACGCCTACTCAAACCGCCACCCCCACGCCCACGCCAACCAACACCCCCACGCCGACCCCCACGTCCACTTTCACCCCCACCGCGGTGCCGTGCGCCTATCTGGGGTGGACGGTTCCAACCTGGAATCCTTATTCTTACAAGTATTCTTTAGACTTAACCAATAACTCATTGTCCACCCCCATGTCTGTGCAACTCCTTTACAGCGAATGGACCTCTCCTGGAAGCAGCTCAAGAGAAATCAATACGATCATTTTCGGCGGCTCAACCCTCTGGAGCGGGTCAGGCACGTCGCCCTTCCAGGTGTCATCCACCGGGAGCACAACCTGGGCAGCTGGGGCCGATGTGACTATTGCGCCCAATACGACGAAATCTCTCACGCTGATCTACTCGGCCAAGATCACCATGCAGCTCTTATGGATTACCGTCCAGCTTGGCGATGATCCAAACAGCACCTGTGTATTAAACCCACCCACGGCCCAATAAATATGATACGGAATAAAATCTTCTCTCACATTTTGCCAGCCATATTCCTCTTAGGGAGCATGGTCTTATATTCGTCGCCGGCCCAGGCGGCAGAACCGCAGGCGCAGGGAGCGTTTACGACGAATACCTGTAATTTTGGGTACACATTAAATACCGGCGCTTCTTATTCTTGGGACGAGATCAGGGCTTCCGGTTCCCAGATTAATTTTCAAGATGCTGACAGCAGCCTATCCGGGCCGCAAAATTTGGGGTTTTTATTCCCTTTCTTTGAAAAATCCTATACATCCATCAGTATTAGCACCAACGGATTCCTTATCTTCGACCCGCTCAATACCTTGGCCTATGATGATAACAACCCCATTCCCTCCGAATATCTACCCCACAATATCATCGCAGCGTTTTGGGAAGATTTGACCGTGTCTAATAAATATAATAATACAAATGGGGCCGTTTATTTCCACGCAAGTAATGGTAGTGATACCGATCCTGCCATCGTCGAGTTTTACCATGTGGCTGATATCAATCAAAATTACCAGACCTTCGAGATGTTATTGTATAAAAGTGGGCAAATCATTTTTAATTACCAGACAATCAACAGCGGGCAAAACCAGGCAGCCATAGGAATCGAAGATTCCGACGGCGTCGATGGCTGCCAGATTGCCTTTCATGGTGCTGGGACATTACCCGCCAATAGTCTAAGCTTTGCACTGACCTATCCTTCTACACCCGTCCGGATCAAAGCGAGTTTTACCCTACCGGTATCGGAAAACAATCCGAATTTTATACCCAGGACACTTTACAGGGGGGAATTCTTCCACAATAACCAGGTGGATTTCCCTTTTTCGGTTGTGAATACCGGTACGGCGGCTGCCATGGTCAGCATCAGTTCATCTTTAAATCCAGTTAATAATATATCTCCAATGGGGACCATTGTTTTATTGAATTCGACCACTGGCCAGGCGATGGCCCCTTCATTTCCCCTGGCTGTCGGTCAAAGCATTCAAGGCATCGCCAAGGTGTCTGCTCCAGCCGGCTCGCCGGTAGGAACCAGTTATACCGGGCAATTGACCGTTAAGAGTGATGATAACCAATTCGTCCTCTCTTATGCTGCCGCTATTCCAACTTTATTTGCTACTTTTTTTGTTGATAACCAGGTCGGTACTATCCGCTACGTGATGCCCGATCACCAGGTATCATCGACGGTATTTAATGGCTTTAGCGGCAGCTCACTTGGAATAAATCGCATTACTCGGTGGAACTACTTTGTAGATTGGGAA
>JAJYIW010000031.1 GCA_021789855.1 Chloroflexota bacterium
CCTGCCATGGTCGTGAAAGGTGCGCCGGCTGCCGCGGTATCGCTCTTCTCGCTGGATGCTGAGCATGTGGTGGTTGAAGCGGTTAAACCAGCCGAAAATTCGGATTCAGGATTTGCCGTCCGCCTGTATGAAGCCATGCATCGAGCGACCACCTGCCAATTAACTACCACGCTGCCAGTGAAGCAGGCCTTCCTGACCGATATGCTGGAAAATCACCTGGCTGAATTGCCCATCTCCAATGGGAGCGTCACATTATCTTTTCATCCCTTCGAGATCAAGACGCTGGTGTTTGATCTATAATGAAATAGCAGTTAACAATCCATCGATTGGTTCAAAATGCATCCACGGGCATTTTGAACCAATCTTGTATAATTTTGATGAAGCGCCCGGGAGTAGATCAGCCATGGCAAACCAGACGAATCTATTTTAGACATTATCGGCATTAGATGCGAAGTTGATTAAGATTGAAGGCAGGCAGAGGATGACGACCTTCAACCCGTAAATTATGAAGTCCACAGGCCACCTCCATCGCCAAATCCGAAAAGCCTTCCTTGGTGTTGCGTAAAATGTCTTTGACAATCCGACAGCGTTTGACACCGGCAATACAGTTTTCAACGACGACACGCGCGCCAGAAATGATACGATTCAACCATTTGTCGGCCTGGCTCAAAGCCTGCCCTTTTGGCTTTTTTTTGGCTGGAAAGTTTTTACCCCAGGCGGCTCATATCCCTGGAAACCGCTATCTTTCCCTAAAGTCGTACCAGCCGGGTAGTTGATCGGATTTTCGTCCGCCATTTTTTTGTCATGGGTTTGGCCACCCGCCGTTGGGCTCAGATATAATACTTTTTTGGTTAGCTGGTTGACCAATACCAGGTTCTTGTCCGTATGGGTTTTCTTCTTGCCGCTGTACTGTTTTCCTTGCTTTTCGCCATCTTTGGGACGCTGCACACGCCGTTCTGTCCCATCGATCAACAAATCCGCGCTGCTTTCGGCCAACAAGGGGCTATTGGCTACCTTGCGGGCATCCCGTTCGGGTTTCAGGCCCAAGGCCGCCAGGCTCTCTTGCAGGACGGGCAGCAAGTGATGGACCCAGTAATTCGCCTGCGGTTGACTCAGTTCAAACTGTAATCCATGCATTGTCTGCAAAGGATAGGTCTTCTGATATACCAGGATGAACAACAGCTTGTCTTCGTCGATTCGCAATTTCCCTTTTGTTCCACCGCCGATTGCGCGCTGGCGATGTTTACCTTTCTTCGTCTGGTCGGGTGGCCACAGTGCGCGATACTTTTCTTTGAACACGGGCAGTAAGCGTTCAAATTCTTCAGGATACAAACCGGTGGCTGCTAGAAATTCTTTCCGCTTTTCCTTGAGTTGGTTGTAATTGAGCATGCCTCAAGTATACTATTGCCGATAATGTCTTTTATTTAGGACGCATCTTCGACCCGGTACAGCGCCAGTTGAGCGACCATCCGCTAACCTATGATCCGGCCGATTTGACCACGCATGGGATGGTTGTGGGAATGACGGGGTCGGGTAAAACTGGCCTGTGTATCGATTTGTTAGAGGAGGCAGCCCTGGCCGGGATTCCAGCGATCCTGGTCGATCCGAAAGGCGATTTGACCAACCTCCTGCTTCATTTTCCCCGGCTGGCGCCTGAAGATTTCCAACCCTGGGTAGATGCAGACGCAGCTCGCCGCCAGGGGAAAACCGTCCAGGTGGCTGCGCAAGAGGCGGCCGATACCTGGCGGAAAGGCCTGGCGCAATGGGCTATCCCGCAGGAACGCCTGGCTACATTGTCTAAGGCAGTGTCCTACACTATTTATACGCCCGGATCCGATGCCGGGCAGATGATCAGCATCCTGGCATCCTTGCAATGCCCTTCTATCCCCTGGGAAGGTAACCGCGAAATATTGCGCGAAAAAATCGCCAGTACGGTGACTGCCCTGCTCAGCCTGGTGGGTGTGGATGCGCCTGACCCGGTGCAGTCCCGAGAGCATATCCTTTTGTCCAATATTTTTGAGGTCGCCTGGAGCCAGAAAAAAGATTTAGATTTATCAGAGCTCATCTTACAAACCCAGGCTCCGCCTTTTGCTAAGCTGGGCGTCTTTCCAGTTGACACTTTTTTTCCAGAAAAAGACCGGCTTGATCTGGCCATGCGCTTGAACAATTTCCTGGCCGCACCGGCCTTTCAATCCTGGCTGGAAGGCCAACCATTGGATGTAGCCAGCCTGTTGTACGGGCCTGACCAGAAACCTCGCCACAGCGTGTTTTACCTGTCTCACCTGAGCGATACCGAGCGCATGTTTTTTGTGACCCTGCTCTTTTCGAGCGTTGAATCCTGGATGCGTACCCAGAGCGGCGCCAGCGGGTTGCGCGCTTTGCTTTATTTCGATGAGATCGTGGGATACCTTCCCCCGGTAAACAATCCCCCCTCGAAAGCGGTGCTGTTGCGGTTGTTGAAACAGGCCAGAGCGTATGGGGTGGGGTTACTGTTGGCTTCCCAAAACCCGGTCGATGTGGATTACAAAGCCCTGGCAAACGCCGGCACCTGGATCATCGGCAAGCTGCAAACCGAACAGGATAAAGAACGGCTGTTGGATGGTTTAACCGGCGCTGGGGCCTCGGTCGACCAGGAGCAATACAGCCAGATGATCACGGGGCTGGAGAAACGACAGTTCTTGTTGCACAACGTCCATGAAGAACAACCCGTTATTTTCCAATCCCGGTGGGCCATGAATTACCTGGCTGGCCCTATGACCCGGGCCCAGATCCCGGCCTTAAACAAGCTGGTGGAACAGCCAGGCAGCGATCAACCGGCGCCAGCCACCCCTGTTCAAGCAGCGCCAGGCGCCGTTCCATCCGCGCCAGCGGCAGCTGCGCCGGCGGCTGAGGTAGCAGCGGCCCCGCCAGATGAAAAACCAGCTGCGACAGGTTCAACAACCCGCCCGGCGGTGCCATCCGGAATCAATGAATATTTCATGCCTGATGATGTGCCCATCGCTCAGGCGCTTCAAACGGCCAGGCAAGAACCGCCAGCCGGCGCTCCTGCGCCGGGCTATCTGTACCGCCCGGCATTAATCGCCCAGGCCAGGATACGCTACCTGGATCGCCGGTATGCCCTCGATACAGAACAGGTGCGCACCGTTCTGGTGCGTACGCTGGATCGGCGCGGGATTGTGCGGTGGGAGGACGTGTCTTTCCATGCTTTGGACGCTCAAACTGTCCAGAGCGTTGGTTTACCCATGGCGCGCTACGCCAGCCTGGAGGCTCCCTATTCAGATGCCAGGATATTGGGCGGTCTGCAAAAGGATTTCCTGGATTGGTGTTACCGGACGGGCACTTACCGTTTGAAGGCCAACACCTCTCTGAAAGTGTATGCTTCTGCTGATGCGACGACAGGAGAATTTCGTGATCGTTGCAGCGAAGCCGCCCGAGGTGCGCGGGATGCCGAGCTCGCCAAGGTGAATGCTTCCTTTGACAACAAAATGTCGACGCTGAAAGATAAGCTCGCCAGGCTCAATAACCAGATCCGCCAGGATCAGGAAAACGTAGATGGGCGGAAGCGGGAAGAATTGGGTACGAATGTGGAAAACATCGTCGGCCTGTTTACCAGGAGCAGGCGGCGCATTTCCAGCTCCTTTACCAAGCATCGCCTGACGGATGAGGCTAGAGCAAGGCTGGAGACCGATCAGCAGGCGCTCGCTGCCTTGCAGAATCAGTTGGACGAACTGGACCGGTCGCGCCAGCAAGCGGTCAAGGAAGCCAGCGATCGCTGGGCGGCCCTGGCAGACGACATGACTGAGATTCCGGTTACCCCGGCGAAAAAGGATATTTACCTGGAATTATTTGGCGTGATCTGGTTGCCTTATTACGTTATTCCTGGGATCGCCGAAGGCGAGCTCCCCGGCTTCACCCAATCGAGCTAGCTCATATCCTGCCTGCCGGACAGGGCGCGCAGGAGTGTGTTCTGGTCGGCGTATTCAAGGTCTCCACCGACCGGTAGTCCACGGGCCAGGCGGGTAATGCGCAAGCCTAACGGTAGCATTTGCTGGCGCAGGTAAAGGGCGGTGGCGTCGCCTTCCATGCTGGGGTTCGTGGCCAGGATAATTTCCTTGATTTTTCCGGTTTTCACCCGCTCGAGCAAGGGGCGTATTTTTAAGTCATCCGGGCCCACGCCCTCGATGGGGGATAGCACCCCGTGCAAGACATGGTATCGCCCGTGGAAACCCCCGGTTCGTTCGAGCACCAGCACATCCAGAGGTTCCTCCACCACGCATAAAGACTGGTCATCGCGTTGGGGGTCCGCGCAGATATCACATAAAGATTGCCCCGCCAGGGTGATATTGAAGCACATCTGGCAAAAGCCGGTGTCTCGCTTAAGACCTTGCAAGGCTTCGGCCAGGCGGCTGGATGATTCTAAAGGTGCATTTAACAGGTAAAAGGCCAGCCGCGAGGCCGTTTTGGGGCCAATTCCCGGCAGGCGCTCGAAGGCATCGATCAAAGCCTGGACGGGCTCAGGGAGTCCTGCCATGGGCTTAGATACCCAAACCCATGCCGCTTAATCCACCGGTCAATGGCCCCATCCGCTCGCTGGCCAGATCGCGAGATTTGTCCAACGCCAGGTTGACCCCGCTCACCAGCATATCCTGAAGCATTTCGGCGTCTGTGTCTTTGAGCATCTCAGGGTCAATGGTGATGGACTTACATTTTTGATCGCCGGTCATGGAAATTTTTATCGCCCCGCCACCGACGGTGACCTCGACGGTTTCTTCCGCCAGCTTTGCCTGAGCTTCTTCCATCTGTTCCTGCAATTTTTGAATTTGCTGCATCATCCCACCCCCGCTACCGCGCGGGCGGTTCATACCTCCGGGCTTATTGAAACCTTTTGCCATGCCAACCTCCTGAGATTAATTCTAATGGATGTCCACGATCTCGCCGCCCAAATCGCGTAAGACCGTGCTGACCATCCCATCATTTTCGACTTCGATATCGGGGGGTAAACTGCCCCCTTTTCCGCTTGCAATCACGGCTCGTACCTGTAAATCCACACCCAACACCTGTTGGATGGCCTGGCGGGTGAGGGCCTGGTTATCGCCCATTTCCATTTTTGATTTCAGAACCTCGGTGGCGAATCCCAACAGTAAAACGCCATCCTTAATCCCGAGCGGGTGGCAGGAGTTGAGCAGTCCGTCGAGCTGGCTCTTGCGCTTACGCACCACATCTCTGATTTTCTTCCAATTTTGCACAATTACCGGTAATCCCACGGCGGACTGGGCCGGTGCGGCATTCTCAACCGCGGATGGTGAGGAATGGGCAGGGGCAGGTTTCGACGCCTGGCTGGCCTGTGGGGGCGCGTCCTTCCTGGCTGGCGTCCCAGATATTTCTGGTGATTTCGCCTGGGCCAACGGTGTCTGGGCTGGAGCAACGACAGGGGGTTTATTCTTTTGGACCGCGCCTGTTGGCGGCGGCGATGCCGGACCGGCGGGAGCCTGGGGGGGTGGCGTTGGCGGCACAGATTGGCGCTCTGCGGCGACTGGCGCTGCAGTAACCTGGCCAGGCGCCAGCACTTCGGCAAACGCCAGTTCAAGCGCCAGGCCGGGATGCCAGGTGCTGTGTTGATCGGATGTGGTCTGGTTGAAGGCGTTTATAGTGAATAAGAGCTGGCCTAACTCGAAGGCCTGGGCTTGCCTGGCCATTTGTGCGCGCTGTTCTTGGGTCGCTTCCACCTGCTCGGCGTTTCCCATTTTAATCAAAAGCAGGTTTCGCAGGTAATCGACCGCCTGCCGGCCAAACTGGCGGGGATCGCTGCCAGCATCCAGTGCGTGGTGAATCAGGTTCAGGCCCGTGGACGGTTGGCGGTTGAGCATGGCATCAACCAGTTCAATCACTACCTGGTTAGTGGCTGTTCCCAGCATGTTCTGCGCCAGGCCCAGGTCAATGGCCTTCCCGGACGAAGATAACTGATCCAGTAAGGAGATCGCATCTCGCAGGCTGCCAGTCGCCTGGCGGGCGATCAGGGTCAGGGCATCGTTATCGATAGACAGGCCTTCTTGTTCTGCCATTTTCTGTAGACGGGCAGTGATATCAGCCACCGGTATGCGCCGGAATTCATGTCGCTGGCAACGGGACAGCACCGTAGCCGGGATCTTATGGATCTCTGTGGTAGCGAGGATGAAAATAGCGTGCGGCGGAGGTTCTTCCAGAGTTTTCAAAAGGGCGTTAAAGGCGGCTGTGGAAAGCATGTGGACTTCATCGATGATGTAGACCTTGTAACGTCCTTGCGAGGGCGCAAAATTGATCTTTTCTCGTAAATCGCGCACGTCATCGACGCTGGTGTTCGATGCGGCATCGATCTCAATCAGGTCAAGGAAGCGCCCCTCCTGGACAGCCTGGCAGGCCTCACATTGGTTACACGGCCGTTTGGATAGATCAGTCTCTGTGCAATTAACGGCTTTCGCCAGCAGGCGGGCCGTGGTCGTTTTCCCGGTACCCCGCGGGCCGGCGAACAGGTAGGCATGCGCCACCCGGTCTGCGCTGACCGCGTTCATCAGGGTTTGGATAATATGTTCCTGCCCCACCACTTCATTCCAAAGCTGGGGGCGCCATTTACGATAAAAAGCTTGTGTCATAGTTATGGTATCTTGTAGGTAGCCCGCTGTTTACCCTGGTTATCCAGCAAGGTGGCCGTATCGCCAGATTTCCAGACTGGGTTGTTGAGCCCCCAATACAGATCGATCACCGTATTGGTTCCTGCACCGGTATGCACCTGGACGGCGCCATTTTTATTGAGTGTCAAATCGGGGAAAGTGTACACGTCGCCATGTCCATCTTCAAGGCGCCAGTTGGTCAATAAAACGCTCCCGTTGCTGTGGCTTTTTATCAGCACGGTTTCATCATTAAGGCTGCCCGGCGCCAGGATGCTATCGATGACCACGGCCGCTTGATCAGGTGGGAGGGGCGTGCTGCCTGTCTCGCCTGAAGGCAATGGCGTCAAGGCAGAGTTACCACCCTGTGACCCTGCCTGGAGTGTTACCGCGGATGTCGGGATGGCTACCGCGGCCATCCCGGGATGGGCATGGTTCCAGGCCGCCAGGACGAGCAGGGTGGTTGCTGCCGAAACCACAACATTTAAAATCAAAAAGACTAATACGCGTTTCCATTGATTCATGGTTTCTGTTCCCTGTTTTTAGAATGATAGCACAAATTCTGCTGCTGATGAGCCAGCTTACCAGGTCATTTTGAGAATATAATGACAGAGGCAATTCCTTTTTATTTAAGATCCTGCACTGCATGAGGGGTGTAGATCGATCCTGTTTGCATAAAAGGAGTTAACAATGGGTACGACAACTTTTACTTTCACCGATCCCGATCATTTCCAGATTTTCGTTTACAAGTGGATGCCTGAAGGCGGGCATCCGAAAGCAGCGGTTCAAGTGGTCCATGGAGCGGCTGAGCATGCTCTGCGCTACGAACGCTTCGCTCAATTTCTTAACCAGTCTGGCTATGTTGTCTATGGCGATGATCACCGTGGGCATGGAAAGACGGCTGGTGATCTATCAAAAGCTGGAATAGCCGGCGAGAATGGCTGGAATGGGATGCTGGAAGACGAAAAACAGTTAAGCGATATCATCCGGAAAGAGAATCCTGGCCTGCCTCTGTTCCTGTTTGGGCATAGCATGGGTTCGTTCATGAGCCAGCAATATATCCAGCGTTGGGGCCATTCATTGAAGGGTGTGATCCTCTCCGGTACGACCGGGCTGGCGCTCATTCCTCCAGAAACTCTGCCTTACTTTGCCCAGGCGGCAGCGGGCGAAGGACGCGACCAGTTACCCGCGGACCCTGGGGCCTTGTTTGCTCCTTTCAATAAGCCATTCGAGCCGGCTAAGACAGCCTTCGATTGGCTAAGCCGTGATGAGGCGGAAGTGCAAAAGTATATTAAAGATCCATGGTGCGGCTTTGGCTTCTCTAACGGCCTGACGTACGGGATGGCTCGCGGGATAAATGAAATGATCGATCCGCGGAACCAGGCGCTGGTTCCCAAGGCTCTACCGGTGCTGATGATCGGTGGCGAGATGGACCCGGTCGGTGTCTATAACGGCGTCCGGGCGTTGGAGCAGCGCTATAAAGAGCTAGGGATCAAGGATGTGACGGTGATCCTGTATCCCGAAGCCCGCCATGAGGTGCTCAACGAAATCAACCGGGATGAGGTGCAGCGGGATGTGCTCAAGTGGATGGATGCGCATATCCAGTAGCGTCGCCTGGCCCAAGACCGATAAGCACCCGTTGCTCTTAAAAATCTAATCTGAAAAGACGGGCAGATGTCCTAATGAGATAATGTCGGCCCATTTCGCCCTTTCACCTTCCGTGAGAATCGCGGCTTCACCGACTACATGGGCGCCGGCCCGATTCATAATTAACCGCATTCCCTGGAGGGTTGAGCCGGTCGAGATGACGTCATCCATAATGATTACCGATTTTCCTTTAACCAGATCGCGGTCTTTCTCATCCAGGTAGAGCGTTTGTGGCTGGCCGGTTGTGATGGAGAGGGTTTCAGCCTGCAAAGCTTCGCCCATGTAAGGCTTGTAAGATTTTCTAAGGATGATGTAAGGTTTATGGGTTTCCAGGGATAGGGCATAGGCCAGGGGTATACTTTTTGTTTCGGCGGTTACCAGGATATCGTAAGCGATAGCGTTAAGCCGCTCAGCGAGGGCGCGGGCGCAATTTTGAACCAGCTCGGTATCCCCCAGGATGTTTAAGATGGCAATGCGCAGGCCGGGTTTGATTTCAAACAGGCGAAGATCGCGGCGAATACCGGCAATATCAATTGAATACGTATCACGGGCTGGGGTCATCCTGGTTCCTCCAAAAATTAAAATGTTGATCAATGATAACTACTCAGCGATGAGGTAAAGCATGGTTGTTACGCCGGGTAGGACAGCTCTAATTATAAAATAAAAAACCCGTTGTAAGGCTACGGGTTGGATTTGATTAAAGCTATTGACCGGGCTTTGGGGGAGAGTCGATTGCCTTTAAATCAGTAAAAGCCGGAGACGCCGACTCCGGCTTTTACTTAAGGAGGAGAAGAAGAGAAGTCGCCCTTTGAATATACTATAGCAGGTTTGACATTGAGCCGCTTGACGATTAACCTACGATTACCCTACGGTTGCATGACAATCGGGATTGGTCGACCTTCCCTTGTACCCGATTCATAAGAATCGATGTAAAATTCTCGGCAATTTGAACAATTGAACGAAAAGAGTATAGATGGCACCCTATAAAAGCGGCTATGTGGCAGTGGTAGGCCGGCCAAATGCCGGTAAAACCACCCTGATGAATACTTTCCTGGGCCAGAAGATCGCGGCGGTCTCGCCCCGGCCCCAAACCACCCGGCGCCGCCAGCTTGGGATATTGACCCAACAAAACGCTCAGCTCATTTTTATCGATACTCCGGGAATACACCTTCCCAGGCATAAGCTGGGAGAATATATGGTATCCGAAGCGACTTCGGCGTTACAGGATGCCGATGTGATCGTATTTCTGGTCGATGCAAGCTCTGCGCCCGAGGAAGGTGATCGTCTGGTAGCTGAGCAAATTGAAGCGTTGAAACCTCACATACCGGTGGTTATCCTGGCAGTCAATAAAGTTGACCTGGTAGACCCGCAGGTACTGACTACTCGCCAATCAGCTTACCAGGCGTTGGTTCCCCAGGCTGCGGCAGTAGCTTTGTCCTGCCAGACTGGTTTTCATTGTGACCTGCTATTGAACCAGATCATCCAGTCTTTGCCAGAGGGCGCGCCGCTCTTCGATGAAGACCAGGTTACCGATTATTTCGAGCGGGATATTGCTGGCGAATTGGTCCGCGAGGCAGCATTAATTCACCTGCGTGATGAGGTGCCGCATTGCATCGCCGTGCGTGTTGATGAGTATAAAGAACGGGGTGAGACGGGCGCTTTCGTGGCTGCCACGCTGTTCGTTGAGCGCGATTCCCAGAAAGGGATCGTCATCGGGCAGGGCGGGGAGATGCTCAAAACGATCGGCGCGACCGCCCGGCGCGAGATTGAGAAGATGAGCGGGCGAAAGATCTACCTGGAACTGCGCGTCAAGGTTCAGAAAAACTGGCGTAACAGCCCAGAGGCTTTACGCTTGCTGGGGCTTGCCAGGCAAGACGAGGGATAAGGCTTATTGTTTGTAGCCGATTTGCCTGAGGAAATTTTTGCGCCAGTTAATATCGGCCTCGCCTTCGATGCCTTTGGGCTTGAGGCCCTCAATAATCCCCAGGATACCCCGGCTTTCGCCGGTATCGGCCAGTACCACCTCGGTGGGATTGGAGGTGGCGCAGAAGATGGAGCAAACCTCAGGCACGCCTTTGAGGGTATTGAGCACATTGACCGGGTAGAATCCTTCCCCCAGGAAGAGGATAAAACAGTGGCCGGCTGAGATGGCCATGGCATTCTTTTGAGCCAGCTCGATCAGAGCCGGGTCAGTTCCAGACCAGCGTACCAGGCACATCCCTGAAGCCTCGCAAAACGCCAGGCCGAATTTGATTCCGGGGACACTGGTAACGAGCGCCTCATGGATATCTTCCACCGTTTTGATAAAATGAGACTGGCCAAGGATAAAATTGAGCGCTTCAGGCTTTTCTATTTTTACCGTTATGAGTTCCATATTTTCCTCCCAGGTCAAAAAGGATTCGAATTGAGTGGAATTGTTGCGATTATTTTAACATGCCAGGTCTCGAGTGAGGGCTTCCAGGCCGGCGCTGATGATTTCTTCAGCTACCTCGACGCGCCAGACCCAATGCGCCGGGTCTAAGTCATATTCTCTGGCCGCTTTGGCTTGCGCTTCCGGGTCGGCGGCCTGTTCCTGGTAACGGTCAGCCGATTCCCAGTCCAGGCCATTCACCAGGCGACTCTCCACGCGGAAACCACCCCGTTGGCAAAGGATCGGCCATTCCGCGTCGGTGCCCAGCGCCCGCCCTGGCCGGCTATGAGCCAGGATAAATTGCGCGGCTGTGTGGCTGAAGCCTTTGGAACCGGCTGACAGGTCAAGTTCTTGCCCTAGCAGGTGCGAAACTACCCGGTTGGACAGCCGTTCAGTTCGCAGCAGAGCCTGAGGATGGGTTGCATACGCAGCGGGTGTCCGCCCGATCACCAGGCAGTCACACTGGTAGATGGCTTCAGCCGTTTGGCGCCACTCGTCTGGCCGGGTCTCGACCCAACGCAGCAATCGATCCAGGTCAGCATACTGGATGGGTTCGCTGGCAGCCTTTACGGCCTGGTTGAGGGCTTCATAACGCCCGGTAGGCCAGTTCTGGGTTGGGATAAAACAAGCCCACGATCCCAATTGGCGCCCCAGGTGGTCAATCTCGGCCGGATCGCTATCCGGGTGCAGGCAAAAGATGCCCTTGCCATAAACTTCCTGGAGGATAGGCCATAAGCGGACCAGGCGCTGGTTTTCTCCCCGCGGGTGCCAGGTGCTTGCCAGGGTCAGGGCCATGGGTTCAGGCTTTGCTGCCCGCGGTGTTGAGCGGTTGGTAAAGCTGGCGGTGCACGGCGCTCAGCGTGCGTACCTGCTCAGCCGCATGGTAGGAAGAGCGCACCAGCGGCCCGCTTTCGACCCATTTAAAACCGATTTCCAGCCCGAACGATTTCAACTCTTCGAACTCTTCCGGGGTCGCATATCGCGCAATCGGCAGGTGCTGGCGGCTGGGTTGCAAATACTGGCCGATGGTGAGGATATCCACGCCCCACTCGCGCAGGTCGCGCATGACTGCCTTCACCTCGTCAAGGGTCTCCCCCAGGCCAAGCATGATGCCGGACTTGGTTAACACGTCGGGATCAAGCAGCTTGGCCTGGCTGAGAATGGCCTGCGACCATTCGTAATGATCCTGGGGCTGCACGGATTTAAACAGACGGGGCACCGTTTCTATATTATGATTGAGAATCTCGGGGCGGGCGTCCATCACCATGCGCAGGGCTTCCAGGTGGCCTTTGAAATCGGGAATGAGCACTTCAACCGAGCAGCCCGGCTGAAGCTGCCGGATGCGCCGGATGACCATGGCAAAGATGGGCGCCCCGCCGTCTCTGCGTTCATCCCGGTTGACGCTGGTGATGACCGCATGCTTGAGCTCCATGGCTTTCACGGCCTGCGCTACGCGCTCAGGCTCAGCCCAATCCAATGAGCCGGGCTTGCCATGTTTGATGTCGCAAAAGCCACAGCTCCGGGTGCAAATATCGCCGAGAATCAGGAAGGTGGCGGTTCCGCTTCCCCAGCATTCGCCTAAATTGGGGCAGCCTGCTTCTTCGCACACGGTGTGCAGATGCTTTTGCCGCATCAGGCCTTGCAGCCATTCGTAGGTCTCGCCGGAAGGGGCACGCACCCGAATCCAGCTGGGCCTGCGCAGGGGAGTGGTATTGACCACGGACGGATCGACGCGATCTCTGGTAATAGTTGGCGCCATGCTTAAGTCTCCTCGCGCCATTATAACCGATTTGTAATGGGCAAAGGAACCGCGTAGAATGCCCTACCCCAGATAATCCAGCCAGGGGCTTTCCAGCTCAATCGCCATGTCCAGCATCTGTTCAGCATCGCGCAGGCTGGTGACCACGGGGTCGGCCATCAGAGCCTGCAGGACGGCGCTGCGGGAGCGGGAGAGGATGGCCTCTGAAACCAGGTCCTGAACGATGGCTTCATGGTTGAGCAAGGCAGCAAAACCCCTGGGGATGTCGCCCACCTTGACCCCGTGGACGCCCTGGCGGTCGACCATGGCAGGCACCTCAACCACCAGGTCCGCCGGGAGGTTGGTGATCAACCCGTCGTTCAACAGGTTCACTGCCGGGTCAGCGTGGGGCACGCCGCTGACCATGGAGGCCATGATCGCCACCAGGCTGGGCATGGTATCAGGTGATAGGTTCTCTGCGTCGACCTCAGTGTTGATAGAGCACCAGTGTTTGTACATATTATAGAATTCCAGGATGCCCTTATGGTCGACCGAGTTGTGCGCCCAATGGATGTATTCTCCGAAATGGCTATCCGTGGTGATGGGGAGAAGCCCGTAGAGGCGGAGGATGTCCATAAAGAGCCCGCGCTCACCCCATCCCTTAAAGAAAGCTGGGGCTTTCTCGCGGATGTCGGGGTAAGCATCTTTCCCGCTGTCTTTATAGCGCGCCTCAAGCACCACGCTAAAATGGTTCAAGCCTGCAGCTTTCAGCTCCAGGTTTGAGAACGGCGTCTCTAAGAGGCTGGGAAGGAGCTCTTCAAGCGAATCGATTTCGTGACACAATCCTACCAGTTTCAGATTGGGAAACTTGCGCTTGACGGTCAGGCAAACACGGCTCATTGGGTTGCTTACATTGAGCACAGTGGCATCCGGGCAGATGCGCTGGATGTCGGCGCTGATATCCAGGATAGGGGGGATGATGCGCAGGGCGTGGAAGGTCCCCCCTGGGCCACCGTTCTCGCCGTAGACCTGGCGAAAGCCGTATTGTTGCGGGAGCTGCCAATCGATTTCCCATAAGGTAAAACGGTTGCCCACTTCGATGGAGATGATGCAAAAATTAGCGCCTTGCAGAGCCTCCTGGCGATTGGTGGTGGCTGACAGGGTGTAATTCAGGTGGTTGGCATCCAGGTAATGCTGGGCGACTGAACGGGTGTGTTCCAGCGATTGCGGATTGATATCGTGAAGGACGATATGGCTGCCTTCCAGCGTTGCATTGTGGAAGATGCCATTCAAAGTCCCCAGCCCGAAATTAGTGCTGCCTGCCCCAATCAGAACGATGGTATTCATATAGCTCCTTCCTAAGTAAACGGGAATTGGAATGACTTGGTGGCTGACGCCGGGTATTGCCGTATTTCGTAGACCGCCTTACCGGCAGGTCAAAATGGACTCATCATAGCTCATGGCGATGGACTGGCCGGGCTGTAGCACCAGGTAATCCTGATCCCACTGGCCGTTGAGTAAGCGTTGGATCAGGGCCATCTCCCCGGCCAGGCGTTCGAAGGCCCAACCCCGCTGGGCTGCATCGAACTGAGCCTGCGCCTGGGTGGCGCTGGCGTCCGCCAGGCCAAGATCGATGAATGCGGCTCGCTGGTAATGAGCCTGCCAGGCGCCCATCACCTCCATCAGGTAATTTGCATTATCCTCCCCATATTTCTCAACATAACTGGCGCGCAAAGCTTCGGCGTCAGCAGAAGTATTGGCGCCGATGGCCAGGCCGGTTTCAGAACCATCATCGCGTTCCAGGTAATCCTGCACGTACCAGTAGGTGCCGGGTACCTGGGTGAACTGCTCGTTGTAACGCTGGCGACTTCCCAGGAACAGGGTGATGCAATCATGAGCGCGCGGGATAACCAGGGGAACGGCCCTGGCGGTTAACCCCTCGGTCGATTTTCCACACAGCCCATAAGCCAGGAGGATGGCGTGGTAGCCCTGGCTGGCGCTGGCGTCAATGGCCGCCTGCAGCGCCATCCGCAGGTTGGAGGGCTGTTGGTGCTGTCCATATCGCAGCAGCTCGATATCAATCGTGTGGGGTGATTGGGAGGCGCAATGATAAAGTAACCGCGCCAGGACTTCACAACCGATGACTTTAAGTTTCACGCGTGGGCGCCTTTCCAGGCAGGGCTAAAAGACGATATTCCCGTCCAGGGTATCAGCGAGCAGGTCAGCTTCAAGACAAAGCAGCCGGCGTACCCACTCCACCGGCTGTTGAAACTCAGCTTTGTGATGCGGGAATCCATTTACCCCGTAACGTATTTTTCCATGTCCTTGATGGTCTGGCGCTGCTGAAAGATAATGGCTTTCACCACATCGCCAATGGATATCACTCCCAGGATTTGATCATTCTCAACAATCGGTAGGTGACGGATATGGTGGTTTGTCATGAGCTCCATGCACTCTTCCATGGTCTGATCGGGGTGGACGGTATAGAGGACGGTTGTCATGATCTCACTGACCAGGGTCTCTTTAGAGGTCTTACCCAGTAAAATGATCTTACGGGCATAATCGCGTTCAGAAATGATTCCCACCAGCGCGTCATTTTCCGTGACCAACAGAGCGCCTACGTCTTTATCAGCCATCATGCTGAGCGCCTCGTAAACGGTGGCGTTAGGGGTAATAGACCAGATGTCTGTTCCCTTGACTTGCAACAACATCCGAGCGGTGGTCATACTCATAAGTGTCTCCTTCGATCGTAAAATGGCAAAGAAGCTATCCGTGCTATTCTACTGTGGATTTTATATCTTTTGCCGGGGATTTGCAACGATCTAACGGGTGATCGTTGTCCTGGTCGGGGCGGGGGAGATCGTTGGCGCAAGGCTTCAGCCATGGTATAAACCACCGGCTGGCTGCCCATGTGCGGGAGGCCTTTTTACCGAGAGGCTCAGGCAAATTTTGACAGAGAAGCGCGATTGACGCTATAATTAGGGCCACTTAAAGGATGAATGGCATGCACTTTACCCGTTTGCACCTGAGCTACCTGATTATTTTAATTTTATTGGCTGGTTGTCAATCTCCTGGTTCACCTGCCCGCCCGACTCTGCCGGCGACACAAACCATGCAAGCCGAGATCCAGGCGACCGATCAGCCGACCCCGAAACCTGAGGGAGCGACCAGTGATCCTGTTCTCCCAGCGACTCCAACCCCGGTACTATTCACAGCGACACCCACGGTTTACCAGTCGCCCACCATTACCCCTACTTCCACACCGGATACGCGTCCCCTGCCTGCCGCCTGGCGCCAGTGGCCGGTGGTTCCAACAATCAGCGCCAGGGTGATTAAAATTTACAAACAGGGAATCGCCGCCGGGATGAACCCCCATTCGTTCTCTCGCATCGGCGATTGCCAGTCCGAGCCGGAAGTTTTCATGGGAATTTACGATACCCCGGATCGTTATTACCTGGACAACCAGCACAAGTATCTCCAGGCGACGATTGAGCAATTTGCGGGATCTTTTGGGCGGGTTGATATCACCGCCAGGCGGGGATTCGGGATCGCGTCGGTTTTTTCGCCGTTGATGGCCGATCCCAAGGTCTGCAATGCTGACGAATCCCCGTTAGCTTGTGAATTCCGGGTTCACAAACCTATCATCGCCATTATCAGCATGGGCACCAATTGGTGCGCCGGGTGCACCCGCTCCTTCGATCAATACCTTCGGCAGGTGGTGGACTTCTCCATCCAGCATGGCGTGATCCCGGTGTTGAGCACGAAGGCTGATGACATTGAAGGTGACAACAGCCTCAACGCCGACGTGGCCAAGGTAGCGTATGAATATGACCTGCCGATGTGGAATTTTTGGGCGGCGGTCCAATACCTGCCCAATCATGGGTTGATGCCAGATAATGTCTATCTAACGGTTGAAGGCTGGAATGAGCGCAGTTTTACTGGCCTGATGACGCTGGACGCGATTTGGAATCGATTGAAAACGGTCAATCCTTGAGGACCGGATGCGCAATAGTTGTCCAGCCTTGTTCACCGTGATACAATAATCTTTGTTACCTACACCCTCCCGCTTTTAAGGAAAGGAACGCCTCCCATGGAAGAAGTGCTTGAGAATATATTTAATGGCATCCTGGATGGTGATCGTGAAATGGTCAAGCGCAATGTTCAGCAGGCGCTGGATGCTTCCATTTCTCCCGGGGTGATCCTCACTGAAAGCATGATCGCGGCGATGACTGAGGTTGGCCACCGGTTTGAAGCCGGGGAATATTATGTGCCCGAAATGCTCATTGCCGCCAGGGCGATGAAAGAAGGCCTGGCAATCCTGAAACCCTACCTCAAGGAGAGCGATGTTAAGGCTCCTGGGCGGGTAGCCGCCGGGACGGTGCGCGGAGACCTGCACGATATTGGGAAGAACCTGGTGTGCATGATGTTGGAAGGTGCTGGTTTTGAGATTGTCGACCTGGGCACCGACGTTTCCCCGGATAAATTCGTGGATGCAATACAGAACCGCGGCGCGAATCTGATCGCCATGTCTGCCTTGTTAACCACCACCATGCCGAACATGCAGGTGACAATCGATGCGATTAAAACTGCCGGTTTGCGCGATAAGGTCAAGATTATGATCGGCGGCGCGCCGGTAACGGATAACTATGCGCGCCAGATTGGCGCAGATGGTTACGCCCCAGATGCCAGCCGGGCGGTTGCCCTGGCCAAAACCCTGGTTGCATAATCGATACGCTTTTGCCTTACCCGTATGCAAAAACTGATTGTTGATTTACAACCGGTGGGTAGACGGGCCTCTATACCGGCGGGTGAATCGCTTCTCTCGGCTGCCCAGGCAGCCGGGATCAATTTAATTTCAATATGTGGGGGAAATGGATTATGCCTTGAATGCCGGGTGCGCCTGATCAACGGAAAATTATCTCCGCTTTCCCTGGTCGAAGAAGCCAACCTGGACGAGTCCGATCTGGAAAACGGCATCCGCTTAGCCTGCCAGGCGATTCCTTTGAGTGATGTTAAGGTGGATATCCCCCCCGAATCGCTTTCGGCTGCGCAGCGGCTGCAGGTCGAAGGGCAGGAGGAGGTGGTTGAGCTTGAGCCCCAGGTTTTACCCCGGGATCTGACCTTCCCACCCCCCTCCCTGGCTGATTTGCGGGATGACCTGACCCGTTTACGGGACACTTTTGGCCCATCGTTGGATCACCATTTGTCCATCGATACCCAGGTGATGGTCCAGTTCTCCGAACAGATGCGCGCCTGGAATTGGAAAGGCCGGCTGGCGATCGATCAGGATGGCCGGGTGGTCAGCGTCTTGCCGGATCGGGAGGAATTATACGGTTTTGCGGTCGACATTGGGACGACCAAGCTGGCGGCGTACCTGGTGAGCCTCGAAAATGGGCGCATCGCGGGCAAGCAAGGCGCGATGAATCCTCAAATTGCTTACGGTGAGGATGTGGTTGCCCGTATCGCTTACGCCAACCAGGGAGTGGAGCATCGCCGTACCTTGCAGACCCGCCTGGTAGACACGCTTAACGGGTTGTTGTCTGATTTACGCCAGGCAGCCGGGGTGAGCCAGGCTCAGGTGGTCGATGCGGCGATCGTGGGCAATACGGCCATGCACCACCTCTTTGCTGGCCTGTCGGTTCGCCAGCTCGGCCAGGCGCCTTATGTTGCGGCGCTAACCGAAGCCATCAATCTCCCTGCCTCCCAGGTGGGTTTAGACCTGGCGCCCGGCGCCAGGATTTACCTGCCCCCTAATATTGCTGGCTATGTCGGCGCCGATCATGTGTCCATGCTCATTGCGACGCATGCCTGGGAAATGCCAGGTGTGACCCTGGCATTGGACATTGGCACGAATACGGAAATTTGCCTGTCGACCGGAAGCCGCTTGTTGAGCTGTTCAACGGCCTCTGGGCCGGCTTTTGAAGGCGCCCATATTCAAGCCGGCATGCGGGCAGCCCCTGGGGCTATTGAGCGCGTTCAGACCATTGAGGGAAGTCTACAATTTTCGACAATTGAAAACCAGCTTCCGGTGGGAGTATGCGGCTCGGGTATTCTGGACGCAGTGGCTGAATTACTGGCAAATGGCGTGATCGATAGCCGTGGCGTATTCCGCTATATTTCTGAGCGAGTCATTCCGACCGATCGGGGTGGCGCATTCTTGCTGGTGCCTGGAGAACAAACCGGCCACCATACGGATATCCTGGTGACGCGAAAGGACATCAACGAGATCCAACTGGCTAAAGCAGCCATCCGCGCTGGTGTAGAGATCTTACTCATCGAAGCGGGCTTGAAGGCCCAGGATATCGAGCATTTTATTGTCGCTGGCGCCTTTGGCACCTACCTGTATCTCCCCAATGCCGTACGGATTGGCATGTTTCCCGACCTGCCCCATGAGCGTTATCACCAGGTGGGGAATGCTGCCGGTATTGGCGCCTGCCAGATGTTGGTATCAAGGCGCAAGCGGGCGATGGCGTCGGAGATCCTTAAGCGCATGGAATACGTCGAGCTGACCACGCACCCAAAGTTCTCCGACACCTTTGTCGATATGATGGCCTTAAAGAGAAATTAACGGTTTCAGGCGGCAAACCAGCGCAGAATGGCTGAGTCAAAGCCAAAGGGAACCAGGATCGTATCTTCGGTCCAGTGAGTTTTATCCCGGAAGTCCCCCGGGCCAGTTCCCGGGCCATCTCCTCCGGCGCGGTGATGTGGGCCAAGCAGGTTGCGCAGCGTTCCTACCAGCTCGATCTCCAGCGTGTTCTCTCCGGGGACCAGGCTGGAGCCCAGGTCGATGCGGTGAGGGTGCCAGGCGCAGGTTCCGACCGGCTGGCCGTTAACCCGCACGCTGGCCAGGGCAACGTGCAAGTGGCGCAGCTCTAATTCTGCGCGGCCCGAAAAAGAGGGTAGGGCAATCGATTGGATCAATTTAGCCCGGCCGGCAAAGAACGGCAGGCCCGAATCGGTCAAATCGACGGCCAGGCCATCCGAGCGGGTGCGCACCTGTATCCATTCAGGCTGCCCCTGGATGCGAAACACCGAGGAATAACGGTCGAATAGCTGGCCATTCACCCGGTTTTCCATCCCTACCCTGTGGCCGAATACGCCAAATGTCCCAATCATATAGATGGCTTCGATCTCAGTGTTCAGGTGGTAAATGCCCTTGAGGACGATCTCATTCTTGCCAGCATGCAGGCTGTCCCCCAGGGCAATTTTCTTGAAGGCGGTATCCAACCACCAGCCAGCCGGCCGGTTGGAGAGCACCTGGCCGTTGACCAGGATCTCAAATTGCTCGGGGTTCTCGATAGCCAGAAAGACGGGCTCAGGTGGGGTGACATCCAGGTGGGCGGTGAAACGCAGGGAAAAAGGCGTGCCTTGCCCGCTGCGCGCAACCTGGTCGCGCGCGTCCAGGATATCCAGGTGGGGCCCCCAGGCTTGAGAGCCGATGGCCAGGCGGGGTGTATTCAGAACGAAGGCGTTTGGCCCATCTTGCTCAAGCTGCCAGTCACGGTCCAGGCGGATACCGGCGCCGACCTGGCGTAGAACGGGCTGGGTCACTTCGGGGGGCTGGTCGCGGTGAAGCACCAGCAGGTGGGAGCCAGCCGGCGGCAGGTCCAGCACTGTCCGCGTGATCTCGCCATCGACCTGGCTGGGGCATAAGCGGACTTCTCCGCTGGCTGCGTCCCAGGTTTCCAGGCGTCCCAGGCCACGAATTTCCAGGGTCGCCATCGTGCCGTGATCCAGGTCGGTGTTGGCAATGAAATAGATGTCCAGCGTGTCCAGGCGGCGATGGTGGGCCCAAATGGAAGGCTGTCCGGCCAGCCTGACGTCGAAAGGCAGCGCTTCATCGAGAACGTGCGGTAAATCATTCAGGCTGGTCTGGCGCGTCGTGGCGGGTAAAGCAGGCCGGTCTGCTTTGCGGCCATCGATACGCAGTGGAGTGGGTGGTATGGCAATCACCGTTCCACCTGCCTGGGCAAACGCGTTGAGAAGGTCAACGGTGCTACGCGCCAGGGTTACGCCGGGAGGGACGATCACCAGGCGGTAGGCCATTTTCCCCACCACCAGGCGTGGGCCATCAGGCCAGGCCTCGACCCGGGCAGGGGTCTCACCGCCAGGAGCCATCAAGCTTTCATCACCGAAGTGGAAGTCCCGCTGGTGGCGCAACAGCGTCATCACCAGGGTATTGAGCGCTTCGTCCAGTTGATCGACGCCGTAGGTAGCCATGGGCTGGAAGAGCGACCAGGCGCTGCCAATGGGATGGATGATCAGCAGATCGACCGCCCGCTGGCCCTGGCTGAGCACATAACTGAGGCGGGAGAAATAATCCGCAATGAGTGGATTTTCTGGCCACCAGGGCTGTTGGTAGAAAATATTCTGTGGGTAGTCGCGTTTATTATCGCCTCTCAGGCTATATAAAGCCAGGTGGGGATTATTGAGCGTGATGCCAAGAACATAAGCCCAATCGCCGATCCATTTACGCCCGGTGTGAGCGAAGTCTTGCCCGCTGCAGCCATAGTTTTCGCACAGGGCGCGAGGCTTGCCAAGCTGGCAAACGACGCTGTCCAATTGCTTCACGGTTAACGCCGTGCCGGCGCCTTCGTTGATCGAGCGGCTGAGCTTATCGATGCCGGGGATATCCATCGCAGGATAATGCGCCATGGCTGAGCCGATCCACTGGATCTGGGAATGCAGGGTATCTTCCGCCATATAATGACCGGTGTAGGCCAATCCTTTAGCATGGCACCAATCGGCCACCTGGCGGGTATAGCTTTCAACGAAGCGCCGGGTGATAGTGCGCCAGAAGTCATAGCGATAGGCCTGGGAATCCTCGCTGATATTCAGGAACAGGTGGGGCAGGTAGGGGATAAGGTCATAGCCGTTGACTGTTTTAAAGTATTCCGGAAAGCCATCGGTCCACGGCACATAGCGCACGCCGGGCGAGTTCCAGCCGCCTGACGACTGGTAGGCCGGTTCGTCAGTAAAAATGCCCGGGATGGTTTTACCAAAATCTCCTCCAAATTCCCGCGCGTAGGCCTCGTGCGTGGTCTGCAGGAAAGCTTGCACGGCCTGGGGGTTGAGCAGGTCGACGTAGGAAAAACCGTTATACCAGGCCTGGCCAACCGGCGCGCGCAAGGGGTAAAACTGGATCAGGCGATCCTGTGGTGCAGCCAGCACGGGGTGATCATCCGCGTGGATGTCGATGAGCTGGTCCGCTACTTCGCGGGCAGCAAAGGTGGCGATGCGCTCGGCCAGCAGGGCCGGCCGGTTATCCACTTTGCAC
>JAJYIW010000255.1 GCA_021789855.1 Chloroflexota bacterium
CTATGGGTTGGCCTGGTTAACCGCGGTCAAGATATCTTCATAGGTCGGAATGTAACCCGGCGACACCTGCTTCCCATTGACGAATATGGAAGGCGTGCCATTTACGCCCAATTTTAGCCCCTGGGCCATGTCGGCATCGATCTCAGCCCTGAAGGTATTGTGGGTAAAACAGGTGGTAAATTGAGTCATATCCAGCTTCAACAATCTGGCATAAGCCAGCAGGCGCGCATCGGTAAAATCCCCCACATTTTCCCCGGTCCAGTTGGCAAAAAGCAGGTTATGGTAATCCCAATAACGGCCTTGATCTGCGGCGCACATCGCTGCATTTGCTGCCTGGTGGGATTCTTTGTTAGGAGAATCCCAGGTAGCGCGATCAATGATTAAAAAGCTGTGAACCTGGTAATATACTTTCCCGGTATCCACCAGGTTTTTCATAACCAGCGGCTCAACCTGGGTGGCAAATTGATAGCAGGCCGAACATTGAAAATCTTCATAAGCATCTATCCTAACCTTCGCATTCGGATCGCCTGCACCAGTCCCCTTAGCCATCGTCCCGACCGGGGTGATCGGGTTGATGGTACCCACCACTTCTGAATTCACAGCAGCCTGGTCGGGTTGCGTGCGAGTCTGTAGCCAGATAAAGACGCCCACGCCGATCAGCGCCAGCGCCACGATCAGCACTAGCAACCACCACCTGGTTTTTTCTTTTTTACTGGGTTGAGTCAAGTTTTCAGGTTCCATGTCGTTATCTCCAAATCTGAATGAGGTGACCTACTTTTTGCGCCAGGTCTGGGGGGATACGCCGGTTAGCTTGCGAAATACCCGGCTAAAATAGGCCGGGTCTTCAAACCCCACCTTCGAAGCGACCCAGGCGACCGGAGCATCCATATCCCTGAGCAGGGATTTGGCCTGGTTGACGCGGATGCGGGTCAAATATTCCCAGGGGGATATCCCTATTTCATCATGAAATATTTTGCTCAGGTAGCTTTCAGTGACGCCTACCGCCTCAGCCAGTTGGTGCCGAGAGATAGGCATCTGGTAGGACTGGTGTATCGTCCCAATGGTTAATTTAACCGCTCGGCTGGTCGGCTGCGGCAGCATATCATCCCGGTTAAAAACTGATCGCAAACGCTCTTCGATCTCGGATTGGGTCAGCAATTGCTTGTTTTGTATCATCACCCGGCCATAATCCAGCCGGTCGATATCCTCTCGGGTCAAATTTTTACCGGTAATGATCATCACAGGCAGGTTGCGGGTGGCAGGGTTGGTCCGAATTCGCTCAAGGGTCGTAAAACCGTCTAACCCAGGCATCACCAGGTCCAGCAATACCAGATTGGGCATCTGGGTTTCCAGCATTTTAAGCGCCACCCGGCCATCCTCTGCTTCCGATACATCGACCCCTGGCAGGGCTTTACGGATGAGCTGCTGGTAAATGAGTCGTGACTGCGTCTCATCATCCACGATTAATATTGAGCTGGCTTTCGCCGGAGGGCATAAAGCGTTGATGGTATCAACCAGCTTCTGGCCGTAAAATGGCTTATGGAGAATCTCGGTCACTCCCGCAGATATATCTCCTGGCAAGGCTTTTTCCAGGCCGTACACCAGGAGTGGTAATTGGGCTATTTTGGGGTGCATGAAGAGTTTTTGGAGGAATTCCCAATCTTCATGTGCCCAGCGATCCATATCCCAAAAGATGGCCGCTGGCTGGGTGTCGGCTGCAATCTGCTCCGGTGCTACCCCTGTGGGTATCCGGTAAATACGCCAGTTCATCCGCTGGCATAATTCATTTACCTGGCCGGAAATGGCCTCGGATTTTGAAAAGAAAAGCAAGTCGTTATGTAACGGTTGAGAGACAGGCGGTTCCCCTGAGAAACTGGGCAGGGGTAGCCGGACGTGAAAGGTGCTGCCTTTACCCGGCTTGCTATCCAGGGAAATAACTCCGCCATGCAAATCGACCAGTCGCCGGGTTACGCTCAACCCCAATCCAATCCCTTCAGGCCGCGCCTTACTCCGCTCGATGCTGACAAAAGGCTGGAAAATCAATTCTTGCTGTTCGTAAGGTATCCCCGGGCCAGTGTCCTGTACCCAAAAATGAAAATAGGGCGGGGATGCTTCTGCCCCTAAGGTGATTTTCCCCGATGCAGTAAATTTTTGTGCATTGGCCAGTAAATTAATCACCACCTGCCTTAACCGCACCGGATCCGCCTGGAGAGCGGGTAACTGTTCAGGAAGAGCCAGTTCCCAGACAAGATTTGTGCTGGCCCCAGCCGAACCAGCCATCGAATGGAAAACTTCCTCAAAAAATTCGCGGGGAGCGATGGTTTCAGGGAATAATTCCAGTGCGCCTATTTCTGCCCGAGATAAATCCAACAAATCGTTGATCAGGCGGATGAGGTGCTCGCCGCTGGTAAAGACCCGTTCAAGATCTTTTTCCAATTGTTCTGGCAATTTCTCATTATAGGGGTTTGGGTGGTTCAATGCCACCCGTGTATATCCCAGGATCACATTCAAGGGGGCGCGTAATTCATGGCTCACATTAGCCAGCAGCCTGGTTTTCAATTGATCGGCAGCTTCCGCAGCCGATCGGGCTTCGACTGCTTCGGCGTAAAGCTCTGCATTGCGTAAAGCGATTCCCATTTGCTGGGCCAGCATGTGTAAGCCGATCAAATCCAGGCGCCTGACGCGAATCGGATTCCAACCCCGAAGATCCAATACACCTAAAACCGTGGCGCCATAAGACACCGGGAACAGGCAACGGGATTGGATCCCTGGACAATTCGCATCGATCGGATAACGCCGGCTTCCCAGAGCGTCTAGAATATAAATCGGTCTGTTTTGATAGACGACCTCGGCCAATAACCCGGCTGAACACTTTGGAATTTCCTGCGATCCCTGGTTTCCCGGTTTCATCATTTCGAGTGTAAACAGCTGCGCATCGAGAGACCAGTGATAATAATACACTTCATTGAATTCATAATTTGCCAGGATCAAATCGGCAATTTCTTCCAAAAGCTGGCGGCGATCCAGGTGGGCGCCCATGCGTTGGATGGCCGTCAGGCTGATCTCAAGCTGTTTTAACCGGCTTTGTTCAGCCTGGCGATTATAACCGACCAGCTTGGATGGCATCATGGCGATGTCCATCAATTTATGAATGGCCACCTGGTTCACATTCTCTTGGGTCACCAGTTGAGCATCCACGTGAATGCTCTCTGGCACCGGTTGACCTTCGGCTGCCAGGATGGCGATATCAACGACCCGCCTGGACAGGTCTTTGGTCATCACATGCACCGTCGCTGCCATGCTACCCTCGGCTATTGCGGCCAGGGCAAGGGGATCGCCGTTAATCCCGGCTATTATGGTATCCTTTTCCAGCACGGAGTGTTTTCGCGCAACTTCACGCGCAGCCAGGGCTAATGAATCGGATAAACCCAGGTATCCATCAGGTTGGCGAGTAATATTTCCCCAATGTTTTTCTAAATCTTGCATGGCCAACTCATAATTCCAGGATACCTGAATGGTTTCCATCGTCATGTCTGGATAGGGGGCCAACGCCTTGCTCAACCCCGATAAACGGTTGGCATTGTAATTCAGAGGGCCTTCTTCCCCGATCACGCACAGAAGATGTCCATGCCCGTGCATCTGCTCAGCGAGAAATTCACCGATCATCCTGCCAGCCATTTCCCAACTGGCCATCGCTGTAAAGCCTGGATAACTGGTAAAGGCTTCATCCAGGCAGATAACCTGGATGCCGCTGCGAACCAGCTGGAGCATAAAATCAGTCGGAAGGTTTAGGCAGATGAAGGCATCCAGCTCCAGAGCCAGAAGCTCATCCATCAAGTCTGCCAGATCCTCCTTGTTCATATTCCGGCTGAAATTTTCCTCATAATTAAGCAAAATCTGGCGGGGACCCAGTTCCTCGGCAATAAACTGGCTTATCTGGACCCAGAAAGGGTCCGTAGGTATGATTAACACGCCGATCCGGAGCAATTTCTTTTCATTCATCATAGAACGACCACAGCCGGACAGCCAGTTGATCGAGGGTACGAATCGCAGACCAATCTGGGATAATCTCAGGGAGAGACTCAAAGACGTTGAATTGGTGCAGCAATGCCGTCGCCATGGCCTTGTGGCAGAAAGTATCTTTATCCGCCAGGCCATCCCATCCCGGCCCTCGATACTCAACCAGGAAAGCACTGAGCAGGCGCTTATCCCCACCCAATAATTCAAGGTGCAAAGCCGCCAGCTCATAAAACAAGTCGCCGTGCATGGCATCGCCAAAATCGATGACCGCCTCGGACCTCCAACGGCCTTGTTCCAGGCGGCCCAGGATATGATCGCGGGTTAAATCCGC
>JAJYIW010000256.1 GCA_021789855.1 Chloroflexota bacterium
AAAATAGACAAGATGCGCGGCCAGTGAGCCTCAAAAAAAACCTCGAAGTTTTCTAGCCCACGCTGGCTCGTTGCCCTTGCGCGAGCATTCACCTCGATATCGCCAGGCTGGTCGCCGCTCATCTGAGAGGATTTTAAGTTCTGGAAAGCAGCCATAGGCTGATCTTACCCGGAGCGCAGGTTTCTTTCAAGCACTCAAGATCAAGTTTGGGCTAAATTCCTGGCACGAATCCACAATATTTTCTAATCTTAACCTGTTGACTCTCGTCCCCACCTGATCTATAATAATAGTGCAGGGAGTTCCGAGGAATTGGAAAGCCTCTGCAGTTCAGAAGCCAAGAACGTTGAGAAGAAGGCAAAATTCGAAAGAACCAGCCAGACTCGAAAACGAACAAGGCCAAAGGTTTGAAGGCATAGAAGCTTCACTCGCAATCGGAGATGATTCCAACGAAGGAAAAATCAAAGAAAACGAATGAGGTGGAGCCAAAAAATCTCATACAGAGATGGTATTCTCAAATGTAAGTCAAATGAGAACATCCATTGAAACTATGGAACAGCAGGCAGGCAAGAAGGTTACTTGGGACCCCTGTTTTTTTGTTGTCTATCCCTAGTGGGGGGATTTTTTTAAGGCATCTGCTTTTAACAGCCCAACGAAGGGCAGGTTTCGGTACTTTTCACGATAATCCAGGCCATACCCCACGACAAACCGATCCGGCAAGTCGAACCCTTTGTACTTCAAGGGGATATTGATCAGCCGGTTCGAGGATTTATCGAACAGGACACACACTTCCAGGCTGGCGGGCTGGCGAGCTTTCAGATTCTGCAGCAGGTAATTCAAAGTCAGGCCAGTATCAATAACATCTTCGACGAAGAGCACATGGCGGCCCTGGATGGGAATTTCCAGGTCTTTTTCCAGGCGCACCAGCCCGGTCTGGCGGGTTTCAACAGAATAATTCGAAACCGCAATAAAATCCACCTCCACCGGGATGGTGATGGCGCGGAGCAGGTCGGCGATAAAAAAAACCACCCCCTTCAATACGCCGACAATGATGGGATCCTTCCCGGCGTAATCCACGGAGATAGCCCGGCCCAGCGCCTGGATGCGCGTTTGCAGCTCCACAGCCGGGACCACCACCTCCTTAATGTTCTCTACCAGCTCGCTTCCTTCCAGCGCGCCAAAATCTTCTCTCTCAGCCTGCTTCATTCGTCGGTTCCTTTTTGAGGCCCGGTACCCTCAAGCGCTTCAGCCTCTTCGTACAACCCATACTTGACCATCATAGTGCGCATCTCGTGCCGCTTGATCAGCTTGATGTGGATCTCCGGGTACAGCTCCTGCATCCGCCGGATACGCCGGTTCTTATAATTGGCCAGCTTGGGCCGCAGCGTGGTCAGCTCAATATATACATCCTGGCCTGGGAGATAAAAATCAGGGGCGAACGCTTCCGTCACATTCCCCTGGACATCCCATTCCAGGGGGAAAGTTCGCGGCTCATACTCCCAGGCAATGCCATAAAAATCCATAATTTTAGCGAATATTTCTTCAGCCGGGTGCACAAATTGAGGCTTGGAAGGCTCATGGCCCTCAGGGTGGTTATTTTGGGGAAGAGGTTGCTCGTCTGTGGTCAAAGTTCTATCTCTGGGTGCATGCCAACGATGAAAGCCAGGGGATCACCTCGCGGTTGAGAGCTGGCAAATGATCCGGGTAGCTTCTTCCACGTTGATGGTGGCTGTGTTCAACACCAGGTCGTACAGCGCGGGATCGTCCCACCGGATGTTGTAATAGCGCTTAAGGAAACGCCGGCGATGGCGGTCGCTCGCTTCGATCTGCGCCCGGGCCGCGGACATTGGAATCGACTGGCGCCGGGCGATTCGCTCTATCCTCATAAGCTGGGGGGCAATCATCAAGACACACAACACCCCGGGGCGGTCGCGTAAGATCACCTGCCCTCCCCTGCCCACGATCACGACATCCCCGCCATCTGCCAGCTCGTTCATCACAGCCCTGACCGCGGCCACGTAAGCGTGGATATCTTCATCGGACGGGGTCAGGCCTAACAGGTTTAACTCGTCAATCTCCGCCAGGGCTGCCTCCGGCGCGCCAGCCCGCAGCGCAGCTTGATTGATCAGCTCCCGCCCCACCAGGCGATAGCCCAGTTGATCCGCCACGCTTTGGGAAACCAGCGTTCCCAGGCTGCCAAATTCTCTGGATATTGTGATGATAGCCATCTATTGCACCCTTAATTTGATTATAGCATGGGTATAAACAGATACAATCAATTGAAAACAAGTAAAAGGATTGTATAATTGCCCCCATGGATGAAATTAACCAACTGCGTAAATACTCGGTGCGACTGTTAGTGGTTTCACCCTTCTACCTGATCGCCTCGTTAATCTGGGTCTCGCTTTTGGGGGATTTTGGCGGAACAGGCAACTTCGTCTTGCATTATAAAAGCCTGCTCGGGACTTATCCTGTTCTAGGGGTAGCCACCTCCATTTTTCTCAATGGGTTTTCCCTTCTAGTGATCGCCATTTACATCAGCATGATGCTGGTATTTTACAGCCTCATCCAGGAAGGGGTCAGGTTCAAGTGGCTTAAGTCGATGCTCCCCTATCTTTTTGTGATCATCGCAGCCATTTACATCTACTCCGTGTTATTGTACGTCCCACCCGATGGCTACATTGTGATGATATTCTTTGTATTCCTCGCCGCGGTATACACCCAGCTAAGCCGGTTTAACCGCCAGGCGATCGATCGCGGCTATCTCCGCCAGTTAGCGATCCCATCGGCGCTGGCCAATCTGGTCATGTTGGTGCTGCTTGCCATCGCCATCACCTGGCTGGCGGTCTTTACAATTAATTCATCCAGCCTGGCTCAACCCTGGCTGGCCCAATCGACCCTCTTTTTCATGATTGTCTCCACGCTTTTCATGGCCATTGCCAGCCTGTTGACCACCATCGAGTTCACCCATTGCCTGCCTTACCTGAAAGGTTGGGGGCACCATGCGTAGAACGATGGATCGTGCGGCATGGCCGTTTTTCAGGCATCACGGTTCTGGCAGGGACCAAGGGGACAGCACAAACCAGGAGGGATATTTAATGGAAACAGGAACTAAACATGATTAATACCAATGATACCCATTCTACAGAAGATACCCATAAACTGGCCACCATCGGCATGATCTGGGCCATGACCATCATCCTCGCCCTTTTGATCGGCGGGGTAGGCGGCATGGCGCTCGATCAGGTGTTGGCCAGGCGCAACCAGGCGAATACAACCAGCGTCACCGTCCCTCAAGTGGACACCGCTGATTTTAAATTGATCCTGCAGGCCTGGCAGATTATCCAAAAGAATTACGTCGACCAGAAGTCAGCCACATCCCAGGATCTCACCTACGGCGCCATCGATGGGATGGCCACCGCGCTAGGGGATACCGGCCATAGCCGTTTTGAAACCCCTCAGATGGTGAAACAAGAACAAAACTACACCCAGGGCTCATTTGAAGGCATCGGCGCAGAGGTGGAGACGAAAAATGGCAACACGGTCATCGTGGCCCCGATTGACAATTCACCCGCCCAAAAAGCCGGCATCCAGGCTGGCGACGTCATTATGAAGGTCAACGGCACGGATGTCAGAGGGATGGCCATCAGCGATGTGGTCAACCGCATCCTGGGCCCAGCCGGGACGAAAGTGACGATCACCATCTACCGGCCGTCGACCGGCGTAACCAAAGATTACACCCTCACCCGCGCGAAAATCGCCTTGCAAAATGTCACCTGGGCCATGATACCGGGGACGACCATCGCCCACGTGCGGATCGCCGCTTTTTCGCAGAATGTCACCAAAGACCTTCAGGCAGCCCTTCAGCAAATCGACCAGCAACATGCCACCGGCTTAATTTTAGATTTACGCAACAACGGGGGCGGCTTGCTGGATGAATCCATCGGGGTCGCCAGCCAGTTTCTCAGCAGCGGGAATGTGCTCGAGACAAAAAATGCCGCTGGCAAGATCACCTTCACCCCGGTGCGCCCCGGCGGGCTGGCCACCCAGATCCCCATGGTCGTCCTGACCAACCAGGGCACGGCCAGCGCCTCTGAAATTGTGACAGGCGCCCTGCAGGACGCCAAGCGCGCCACGATCATCGGGGAGAAAACCTTTGGCACCGGCACGGTTTTAAACAGCTTCCCATTAGCAGACGGCTCAGCCCTGTTACTTGCCACAGAAGAATGGCTCACCCCCAAAGGCAGGGTGATCTGGCACAATGGACTGACCCCCGATATCACGGTGAGCCTGCCCAGCTCGGTGAACCCCCTGACGCCCGAAGGCGAACGCGG
>JAJYIW010000257.1 GCA_021789855.1 Chloroflexota bacterium
TCCCGGCCCAACCAGGCGGATTTCATCCGACATGGCATCGAACCAGGCGGGGATTGCCCCACCGTTTTTAACCCGGTGGATGCCGGCAGCCAGGTGCCACAAGGCGCTGAACCAATCGCCGTTAGCGCCTGACTGAATGGCATCCAAAAATGCATTCAATTGGACGCCTGGATGAGGACTCCCGGCCTGGTTAGCCATCCGGCTCAACAGGCGCCATTGGGCTGGATTCTCTCCTGGTTGGCCGGCGCCCCACGCGCACACCTGGGCAAGCTCCTTCACCCGTTGCGTTTCATTTTCTGGTGAGCGATCAGTGACGAGCAAGGTCGCCAGGCGGGAGCACAGGCGGAGGGCTCCATTGTAATCAGGCGTCTCGCCATAACTTAACAACGCCGCCTGGAGCGCTTCCAGGGCCTGGAGGGACTCTATCCCGTGGACACCCGTCATAATCAGCATAGCTTCCTTACGCCGCGTTTCGGCCAGGGCCTGCTCCTCATTTTGAAGCAGGGGAAGGATCCTGCTCCGCATATCCGCCAGAGAAACCCCACCTACGGCTGCGCCCATGGGCCATTTCAAGCTGTCGCGTAATTCAGGCGCCACGCCAGCGAGGAACTGGCCCATCCCATCAAAGAACTGGCGATTATCCTCAACGGCTGTTAACCGGTGATCCTGGGTAGCGCCATCACTCTCTAAAAACTGGCCATTTCCCCAGTCGATCACGGTCAGCGTCGAACGGCCCGGATCCCAGAAAACATGTTCCGCTTTGACGTCATTCCAGATGATCCCGGAATGGAGCGAGCCATTCGCTTCAAATGGGTGGTCGTGAATCGTTTCTAACAGATCGATCAGGCCGGCCAATGCGCGCAGCAGGATCAGGCGCGGTACCTGGTGATCTTTCGCGATGGCCTGTAAAAGAGTACGTGTCCCTACACCGTCATCCGCCTGATCAGCGCTCTCATCGATCCCCAGCCGAGCGGCCCGCGCTATCCGGTTCAGATCCAGCCCTTCCGCCTTTTCGATCACAATAAAATAGCGGTCGCTATATTCCGTTCCTGGCTTGCTTTGATCCAATAAAGCCGGCACCTTCACCTGAAAACCGGCGCCATCTCGCTTTTGGAATACCGGAGACCCTCCCAGGGCTCTTAGCAACCGGCCTTCCAGTTCGATTTGGGTGGCCTGGCGGGTAATTTCACCAGGAAAGGGGCTATGGTACGGCTGTTTAAGAATAGCCTCTTTTTTGTCAATCAGCGATATTAATTGAAAAACTTGACCGGCATCCCCTTCCCCCAGTTTCTTTTCCAGGCTCCAGGCGCATACCTGGCCGACCACAAAATCACGTAATACCATGAATCTTTGTTATCCTGACGAACAATAATCGGATGATCTCCAGATTTTGCCAATTTTACCACACCCCCTTAAACGCCATACATCTGGTCGGGCGCCAGGGCCTCGGGAAAGCGACCACGCAAGGCCAGGCGCATAGAATAACAGAGATGACAGGCATCCACATAGCCATCGCGGTGGTCAAGCCCATAACGCTTCACCAGGCCGGCTGGACCCGCTTCAAGGAGAGGCCCCACGATGGGATGCGCCTCCGGGATATATTGTTCACACCATGCTTTCAGGGGCGCCTGCTTCAGGTTTCCTATCACGATTCCCTGGCAGATATGAAGGTTGCCGAGTGGATCGAGGTGGACGCGCCCGGGTTCTACTAAATCTTCGTGTGGGCAGCGTGTGTAGTTCTCCCACGGATAAGACGGTACCCGGCTGGCAAGGTTTTCTGCCGCGCGTCCCCGGAACATCACTTTGGACCCACCATCGGGAATCTGGCCCACCGCCGCCCGCACACCCGGCACCTCAGGTTGCGCGATGGATATCGTTCCCGTAGAAATCCCTAAGGTATTGGCAGCCTCAATCGCATAGCCCACTTGCTGGCTGCCCATTTGATCCGAATGAAATAAATCGCTGCTGAGAGTGATCGACTCAAGCAAACCCGCCAGCGGCTTGAGCTTACTCAATGCCCTTTTCTGGCTGGTAGCCCAGTAGGCATTGGTCACAATTCCTACTTCAAACCCCATGGAAGCCGCTACGTTCACCGCCTGAAGCAAAGTGGCATACAGGAGGAAAGGCTCGCCCCCTTCGAAACAGACCGAGGTAATGGTGCGGGTATCTCGCGCCTGTTCCAGGTAGGTGTGGATATCATCCAGCGTCATTTTTCCTGTCTGGCGTGGACTACCCCAGGTAAAACAATGGTCGCATTCCCGCACACACTGGTAAGTTAATAAAAAATGCAGCCCAGATAACTTCATCGACCATACTCCTTAGAATAATAAACTACCGGTAAAGGCCTGGAATTCTTTTTTTCTTTAACGTAAGGCCGAGCAGGTAGAAAAATTATATATCAATTTCGGGAAGAATCCGCGTACAATACAACTATATCCCAGATGGAAGAGAGTCAGATCATGATCATTGACGCCATTTCATACCAACCTGACATGGAAGGGCTGATGCGGCAATTGCACATCCGGCCGGGCAGCCGGGACGCCAGCGATCTGGCTGAGCTGGCACACCAGGCGCAAACGGTCGCTCGGCCCAAAGTCATGGTGACTGCCGCAAAAATAGCCCAAAGGGGCAAAAATTATGTGGAGATCGCCGGGCATACGTTCACCAGCCGTGTCCTGGCCGTCAATTTACAAAACGCTGATGAAGTGTATGGTTACGTCGCCACCTGTGGGATCGAATTGGAAGCGTGGGCCAATACCCTGGACGATATGCTGGCGATGTATTGGGGCGAAGCCATCCGTGAAGCGGCGGTGGGAACCGCTCTAAAGGCATTGGACGATGCCTTGTCCAGGCTCCATCCCTCCATCCACCTGTCCACCATGCACCCAGGTTCCCTGGCGGATTGGCCGTTGGCGGAACAACGTCCCCTGTTCGACCTGCTTGGAAATGTCAAAGGAGCCATTGGAGTTGAGCTGACCGACAGCTTGCTCATGGTGCCGACCAAGTCGGTATCCGGCATCACTTTCCCCGTGACGGAAGATTACCACAGTTGCCAGCTCTGCGAGCGCGAAGGCTGCCCCAATCGCCAGGCGCCATACGATCCAATGCTTTATATTGACAAATATCAACCCTAACCTCATGGATTCTCAGGCAACCCCCGATTGATAAATGGCCTGCTGGATCGGCGGATCCCCATGTTCTGGAAAAAGCTCGATGGCCCGAGCGTTGGCCGGCCATTACAACCTGATCCTGGTGCATACGAACGATTACCTGTGCCCCCACAGCCAACAGGCCGACCCCGCCCTCCAGCCAGTTATTTATAAATTATCCTATCGCTTTAATATCCCAGATCGTCCCTGACGTCCTCTGGCAGGTCCATTTCATTATCCACCGAAATGGGCGTGCCGCCGTACTTGACATAGGTCACTGGTGTGCCGCCATCGCTGGTGACGCGCACGTATATTCCACCATACCGCACGACCGTAACCGGTATTCCACCCTGGCCCACAAAGGTAACGTATTGGCCAGAACGAATTTGATCGGGCATAGCTACCTCCAAAACCGATAGGACCCTTCTATTTGGGGCCTGTTCTTTACCAGTATAACTTGTTCCTCTCGGATTGATAAGGCGTCATCACAGGGTTAATCCCGGCAACGGGTCACCACGCCAAACGCAGGGTCGTTATTTCCCAGGGGCGCAGGGTAAGAGTGACCTTCCCCCGGTCAACCACCAGGAGCTGCCCCTGGCGCTCAAGCAGGTCAGTCTGTTCAACCTGATGGAAACCATCCGGCAGGGTAAGGCTCGCCTCGCCCCCCTGTCCGCGGTACTCCACCAGGCGCAGCACGAGGGCCTGGCCTTTCTCAGCCCACTTCAATGCCGCCAGGCGGCAGCAATCCGAAGAAAGCACCGGCAAAGCTACCGGATGAAGCCTGCCAGCCAATGGCACCAGACCGGCGTTATAGCTTTCGGCGTCTGGAACCACACCGCTTTTTGAAAAAGCCTCTGAATAAGCGGTGAGAGCGAATTCAAATTCATGCTCGCCGGCGTCACGCATGCCATCCCATTCCGTCATGGTGTAATAATCGGGCTCATGCAGGTAAGTGGGGATCACAGGGCTGCGCAGCACAGACAGCAGGATGACCGCATCCCCATGCTGGTCAGGTTCGATCCGGTAAGAGGGCAGGCCCTTGTTCAACAGTGCGACGCTGAAGCCGGGAGCCTCCACGCCGGCCCAATTAACCGCCGGCCAATCGCCATTCGCCGCATACCAGTGAAACTCGGGCGGATAGGGATCTCGCGACAGCGTGCCATACGGAATACCATACATC
>JAJYIW010000258.1 GCA_021789855.1 Chloroflexota bacterium
GGATTCGCCACGGCAATGGATTTTTCGATATGTAGCGGTCGTTGAGAGGTAGCCGGCCGGCCCCAATCATACACACGGTAGGTGATATCCGAAGTCTGCTGCACCTCGTACACCAGTAAGCCCGGGCCTAAGGCGTGAATGGTGCCCGGTTTGATTAAGATACTGTCCCCTTTATGAACCGGGATCCGCTGGGTCAGATCGAGCAGCTTGCTGCTGCGAATCGCCTGGGCCAATTGCTCCCCCGTTGTCCCTGGCTTCAACCCGCACAGCATCTCGGCGCCGGGCTCAGCATCCAGGAAATACCACGCCTCCGTTTTGCCAAACTGGCCAGGCCCTTCCAATGCCTCCGCCTGGGCATCGTTGGGGTGGACCTGTAACGATAACCAGGCCGCGCAATCCAGCAGCTTGATCAGCAGCGGGAAGCGTGGGCCTGTGCGCTGGTAGGCCTGGCGCCCGAGCAACGCCTGGCCCTGCTCCGCTGCCACCTCCCCCAGCCTCCGGCCAGCTTGTGCGCCGTCCGCAATGCGATCCTTTTCATAGACTACCCAGGCTTCAGCGATCGGCGCGGAACCGGGTTTCAAGCGATTACCGCCCCACACATAATCACGATATTCGGGGATCAAGCGGAATGCTTCAGGGAAGGGTTGAGAACCAGTCATCCAGCACCTCTCTATTTTTTACAAATACCGCTCCTGGCCAGAGTCAGCCAGGCGCTTGACAATCTCTCGTACTTCCTGCTCTCGATCTTTGGGGCAGATCAATAAGGCATCCTCGGTGTCCACAATCACCAGCCCTTTGACGCCAATGGTGGCGATTAACCTATCCTTGCCGAAGATCAGGCTGTCGCGGGTATCGATCCCCAGGGTAGGGCCGTTAAGAATATTGCCTTCTGCGTCAGCCGGAAGCAGATCCAGCAAGCTGGCCCAACTGCCGATGTCAGACCAGCCAATATCCACCGGGAAAACCACCACGTCTTTCGCACCCTCCATCACGCCATAATCGATGGTCTGCTTGGCCACCCGCGGCCAGATGTGCTTCAAGGTATTTTCATAGGCGGGTGTTGCCAGGGTTTTCTCCACCTGTTCCAGTTGGGCGTAAAACTCGGGCATCTGGCGGGCAAACTCTTCCAGGACCCGCTCCACGCGCCAGATGAACATCCCGCTGTTCCAGGAATACTGGCCACTTTGCACCATCTGGCGGGCAGTTTCCAGGTCCGGCTTTTCGGTAAAGCGTTCTACCTGGTAATAAGCCAGATCCTGGGCGATCCCGCGCTGGCGGCCTTGTTGGATGTAACCATACCCCGTCGATGGGCCGGACGGCGATATGCCCAGGGTGACCAGGTGGCCCTCTTCCGCCGCCTGGATGGCAGCCTGCAAGGTGCGCTGGAACTCTTTTTCTTTAGAGATATAATGATCGGCGGTCACCACCACCATCGCCGCCTGCGGGTCAAAATGGCGCAGGTGTATTGCCGCCAGGGCGATGGCCGGTGCCGTCCCCCGGCCCTCCGGTTCGATAATAAAATTAGCCGGGGGAAGTTCCGGAACCTGCGCGGCCAGGATGGGCGCATGTTCCGCTCGGGTTACCACAAAGATCGACTCCGGCTTGAAGAGCGGCGACAGCCGGTCGACGGAAAGTTGAAACATGGTCCGATCCCCCACCAGCTGAAGCGCCTGTTTGGGCCGGTTAGCCCGGCTCATCGGCCATAAACGTGTGCCGACGCCCCCTGCCATAATCAATGCATAGTT
Organism: Chloroflexota bacterium; assembly: GCA_021789855.1. Classification (GTDB taxonomy): domain Bacteria; phylum Chloroflexota; class Anaerolineae; order Anaerolineales; family Anaerolineaceae; genus JAJYIW01. The sequence goes on from JAJYIW010000258.1 coordinate 1,746, forward strand.
CATCGTTTAAAACCCTCTTAAATCTGTGCTTTGGCGGGGCGCCAGCCCCGGTTTTGGCGCCCGTTTCAAGACTACATACTGGATCCCACGCTGCTGGCAAAACTCGCGTTTCTCAAGCCGGTCTCCATCTTCATTGACAATATAAATATCCGGCTTAATCCGATCGATCTCGGGTTCTGCGTCCATCCATCCCATCCCCGAAGTGATCAATGCCTGGTGCACAAAACGGCAGGATTGGACAATATAGCGCCGCTCATCCTGGGGGAAGAGCGGATGCCCTTCTCCTTTTAGAAAATGGACATTGACATCATTCCCGACTACCACGTACAGGTCTCCATAGCGAGAGGCCTCCTCGAAGAAGCGCACGTGCCCCGAGTGAAACCAGTCATAACAGCCGGTGACGATCACTTTGGGATGCCCGCTGTTATGCTCCGAGAGGTGCAAGGCCGGGAACCCTTGTAGTTCGGCCTGGCGCACCATGTGATAATCCACGCCATGGGACTGGCAAAAAGCTCGTTTAGCCGGCGTGTCATCCCCTTCCGTCACCACCCAGCAAGCCGGAGCTGGCAGATTGTCCAGGGGCAGGGTATCCGGGGAAACCTCCACCGGCGCAACGATCGCCTGCCCGACATAACGGATAGCATTCAATAGATAAATACGCTCTGCCAGCGGAAACTTAGGCCTTTTCCCTTGCATCGCCTGGATCGCTTCATCCGGCCACAGGACCACGGTCAACGCACCCAGCCGCGAGGCTTCTTCCAGAAAGCGAATATCACGGGAACGCAAATCATCGAAACTTCCGGACACAATGGCGTGGGAAAAAGCTGGCTCAGGCATTCTGGCTCCCTGCCGGCGCAAGGCGCACCTTGACCTGAAAAGCGCCCGGCACTGGCTCGTCCGCAACCACATACAGGTATCCCCCGCCGCACCCCGAATACATGGCGCCTGGATACCTGGATTGATAGTAACTCAGGATGCCTGCCAGGTCAACCGAAAGGGTGGAGTGACGGACAGTTCCGGGTAAAATGGCTTCCCAACAGGCCATACATTCATTGAGCGAGGCGCCTAAACTGCGCACATCGCGATCCAGGATGGCCTGGTAACACGCCTTCCCAGACTGCCCCAGCCGCGCAATCCACCCCGGATCAAGGTTCCTGACCTCCAGGGGATCGTATCCTGGAGGTCTCTGCCCCACCGGGATCAGGTGTACCACCTGCTCTACCCAGGCGGCCGTAATCGGGTCGTGGGTCGATTCGATCGAAACTGGAAAATAGCCGCCCTCATGGGCAATGTCATAATCCAGGCGGCTGATGCCGGGGTAAACCATTCCGATCATATCCTGCGATCCGGACGGGTTCGGCTTATCCCGGTTTTCAGCAGCGTATAACGTTCTGACCAGGTCAGCCGGCCGCCCGGGTGGGAGCTGATCGCCCCACAAGACCTCGGCCACCTTCCGTGTACTGGTGCCCATCCCGCTGCGATCCATAAATCGCATAATAGGTTCCAGGCTGACCACCACCATCGATCCGGGTGGGGCCGGATTCAAGCGAGACACGAATGGCTGGTCGATCCAACCTCCGGCCAGCGCCATCCGGTACGGCAGGCTACCAAACGGGCGATCCGCGGTCATACGCCTTACATGGTTTCGGTGACGACGCGCTTACCCGCTTTTCGATCGGCATACTGCTGCTCGATCCACGCATAAGTTTTCGCCAGGCCTTCGCGCAAGGGTGTGCTCGGCTCCCAACCCAGGATGGATTGGATCATGGTGTTGTCGCTGTTACGCCCGACTACGCCCCGCGGTGCCGATGGATCATACTTACGCTGGAGCTTGATCCCGGCAATATCTTCGATATAGCTGACCAACTGGTTGATCGATACCAGCTCGCTTGAACCCAGGTTGATGGGCGTGGCAATCAATTGATCGCAGTGAGTGATCAGATCAATGCCATAGGTGCAGTCGTCGATATACATAAAGCTGCGAGTCTGGCTGCCGTCGCCCCAGATCTCAATTGCCAGTTTTCCACTGTCTTTGGCTTCGATCACCTTGCGCGAAAGGGCCGCCGGCGCTTTCTCCCGCCCGCCAAACCAGGTGCCGTTGGGCCCATAAACATTATGAAAACGAGCCACGTGCGTCTCGAGCCCGCGTTCCGCCCAATATTCCTGGCAAAACATCTCAGAGATCAATTTTTCCCAACCGTACCCTCGCTCTGCCATCGCCGGGAAAACATCCGATTCCTTTAACGCACGCACGTTGGGGTCCTGTTGCAACTGGGTATTGTAAACGCAGGCTGATGATGAATAGAAATAACGCCGGACGCCGGCGCGATAAGCAGCCTCAATCAGGTTGGTATTAATCAGGACACTACGCAGGCATTCCACCCGAAAGCGCTCGATAAAGCCCATCCCGCCCATATCTGCCGCCAGGTTGTACACTTCTGCTGCATCCCGGCAGGCCTGAACAGCACTTTCCTTCTCGCTCAGATCCATACACAGGTTCTCCACACCCGGGATACGCTGGTACCAGTCTGGCAGCGGCCTTTTATCAACGGCGCGGATACGGGTAAAGCCCTGATCATGGAA